>NZ_LYSQ01000018.1:0-122759 GCF_001728955.1 Aeromonas sp. DNP9
GGTCAGGGTGGTTTTACCGTGGTCAACGTGGCCGATGGTACCCACGTTAACGTGCGGTTTATTACGCTCAAATTTTTCTTTAGACATGATCGTCCCTCTAAACTAACGCTGAGTACGCGGTGGCAAGCTAACCACAGAACAGTTTATATGATGGATTTGAATCTGGTGGGAAAGAGAGAGGTACTGATGGCTGGTTCGCTTGCCGAACTCACCCTAGGGTGCGGCTCTGCTAACGCCTGAGCCATATCAGCATCTTGGAGCGGGCAGCGGGAATCGAACCCGCATCATCAGCTTGGAAGGCTGAGGTAATAGCCATTATACGATGCCCGCATTTCTCTAACCCAAAGAACTCAAACCGCAGAGAAATATGGTGGAGGGAGAAGGATTCGAACCTTCGAAGGCAGAGCCGTCAGATTTACAGTCTGATCCCTTTGGCCGCTCGGGAACCCCTCCAGACGCCAGATTGTCACAACGGTAATTCTGCTTGCACCCGTTGTGTTTATCGCTTTTGCACGGCAAATAGACGACAGACAGTCAAGCGTCGCGCATTTTATTGTAAGGTTTTGGGGGATGCAACCATTGAACCCGGCAAAATATGCTTTATTGCTGGGAAGTTTGCAAAAAAGCGGGGGCAAACAAGCCAATCCTGCTGCGTCCCTTGTCGCTCCCCCACCCTTGGTGTATGGTCGCCGTGCCCAAGAAACAGTGATGACACCATGACGACAGAGCATAACCCCTATCTGCAATTCACCCGCGAACAATGGGCGTTATTGCGCGATTCGGTCCCCCTGACCTTGACCGAACACGATCTGCAGACCCTGCGCGGGATCAACGAGAAGGTGTCATTGCGGGAAGTGGAAGAGATATATCTGCCTCTCTCCCGCCTGCTCAATCTCTATGTCAAAGCCAAACAGCGTCGCAGCCGGGTGCTGGAGCAGTTTCTCGGCCAGTCCCGCGGCAAGGGCACCTACATCATCAGCATTGCCGGCAGTGTGGCCGGGGGCAAAAGCACCACGGCCCGTATTCTGCAGGCCCTGCTGGAGCGCTGGCCGGAACACCCGCGGGTGGAGCTGGTCACCACCGACGGCTTCCTCTATCCCAACAAGGTACTGGAAGAGCGCGGCCTGATGCGCCGCAAAGGGTTCCCGGAATCCTACGACATCCGCCATCTGGTGGAGTTTGTCGCCAATATCCGCGCAGGTCACGAGAAGGTCGAAGCGCCGGTTTACTCCCACCTTATCTACGACATCATTCCCGATGAGAAGAAGGTGGTGGAGCAGCCGGACATTCTGATCCTGGAAGGGCTCAATGTGCTGCAAAGCGGCATGGACTACCCTCAGGAGCCCCATCGGGTCTTTGTGTCGGACTTCGTCGACTTCTCCATCTATGTGGATGCCGATGCCGAACTGCTGCGTACCTGGTATATCGAACGCTTCCTGAAATTCCGCAGCGGCGCCTTCTCGGATCCCGACTCCTACTTCCATAACTACGCCAAGCTGGCGGAGAGTGAGGCGACCCAGATCGCCAGCAACATCTGGCAAGATATCAACTATCTGAATTTGCAGGAAAATATCCTGCCAACGCGTGAGCGTGCCAACCTGATCATGACCAAGGGCCATGAGCACGCCATCGAGCAGATCAAGCTGCGCAAATGATGACTGCCGTTGCCGGATAACGAAGAGGGGGCCCGCGGGCCCCTCTTCTGTTTGGCATCATGAGCGGCCTTGCTGACACTCAGTCGCCCCGGCGCAGGGAGAGCTCGCCCCCCAGATAGAATTTGATCCCTTCGCCTGTCTCCAGTCGCAGGGCGCCGCGATCGTCGATACCACGAGCGATGCCGCGGATCTCCTGATCACCCATCAACAAGCGCACCGGGCGACCGGCAAAGTGATCGAGCCGGTTCCACTCATCGACAAAGCTTGCCAGCCCCTGTTGCTCAAAGGTGTGCAGCGCCCGCTGCAGATGGACGATCATCCGGGCTGCCAGCTGATTGCGATCCACCAGCTCGGGATTGATGTGGCGCAGCTCAGCCCAGGCCTGATCAATCTTCTCACCTTCGCGGGCAGGCATCGCCAGATTGAGGCCGATGCCGATCACCAGATGGCAACTGGCCCCGGCACTACCGCTCATCTCAACCAGAATGCCCGCCAGCTTGCGGCCCTGATAGTAGAGGTCGTTCGGCCACTTGAGCTCGACCCCCTGATAACCAAGGGACTCCAGCGCTTCAACCACTGCCACGCCGACCGCCAGACTGAGCCCCATGGCCGCCGCCATGCCTTGTTCGAGTCGCCAGTACATGCTGAGGATCAGCTGGCAACCAAACGGAGAAATCCAGGGTTTGCCACGACGACCGCGCCCGGCGGTCTGACACTCGGCCAGACAACTCTCGCCGGAGCGCAGCTCATTGACCCGATCCAGCAGGTGTTGGTTGGTCGAGCCGATGACCGGAAAACAGTGCACCGGCGCCATCGGGGCCAGTACCTGCAAGGTAGCCTGATCATAGAGCGCCATCGGTACCGCCAACCGGTAGCCTTTGCCGGTCAGGCTAAAGAGATCCAGCCCCAGCTCCTTGAGCGCCGCCATGTGTTTGCTTACCGCAGCCCGGCTGATGCCGAGCTGCTCACCCAGCTGTTCGCCGGAGTGAAACTGGCCGTCGCTAAGCAGAGTGATCAGAGTCTGTCTGATGGGAGTAAGGGTCATGAGAGCACCTCGTCGAGCCAGGTTTCACCGTGCGCACCCATAAAACGCACCTCGTGCTCCAGCACCACGCCAAACGTCTGCTCCACGCTGTCACGGACATGAGCCGCCAGCGCGATCAGCTCCATGGCACTGGCGCCCCCCAGATTGACCAGCACCAGCGCCTGCTCCTGATGAACAGCAGCACGGCCAATGGCGAAACCTTTCAGACCGCACTGATCGATGAGCCAGCCCGCCGCCAGCTTGGCCTGCCCTTCTCCAGCCGGATAGCAGGGCATCTGCGGATAGCGCGACTTGAGCGACTCCGCCAGCGCGGCAGGCACCACCGGATTTTTGAAGAAGCTGCCGGCATTGCCGAGTACGGCGGGATCCGGCAGCTTGGCCATGCGGGTGGCACAGACGGTATCGAAGATGGCCTGCGCCGAAGGCGCGTCACCGAGCGCCGCCAGCGGGCCATAGCCCAGCACCGGTTGCCACGCCTTGGGCAGTTTGAGCCCGACGGCGGTGATCAGGTGGGAATCCTGATACTCGTGTTTGAAGATACTGTCGCGATAACCGAAGCGGCACTCTGCCGCCGCGATCCGTTCAATCTCGCCACTCTGCCAGTTGAAAGCCTCGACATAGGCGCAGAAGTCGGCCAGCTCAACGCCATACGCACCGATGTTCTGCACCGGCGCTGCACCGACCGTACCGGGAATGAGCGCCAGATTCTCCAACCCGAACCAGCCCTGTTGCAAGGTATGGCGCACCAGCTGATGCCAATCTTCACCCGCCGCCACATGGAGCAACCAGTGATCGCCACCATCTTCAGCGGCAATCCCTTTGAGCCGGTTGAGCACCACCAGACCGAGAAAATCCGTGGTGAAGAGCATGTTGCTGCCGCCACCCAGATTGAGGCGAGGCAACTGGTTGAGTTGCGGATCGGCACGCAGGGTCGCCAGATCGGCAATCTGCTCTACCTCGGCCAGCCAGAGGCAATACGCATCGAGGGCAAGGGTGTTGAGCTTCAACAAGGAGGCGTTGGCATTCAGTTTCATCGGTCTATCCCGGCTTGGTGCAAGGGCGCAGTCTACCTCAAGTTACCCCATGACGAAAAACCCGAACCCTTTTCGTTCGAATAACAGTGGTTTACAGTAGGCGACTCCAACTGTTGAGGAAAAACTCATGAACAACCAGTTTGCCGTCATCGGTCTGGGCCTGTTTGGCAGTGCGCTGTGCGAAGAGCTGCAACAGCAAGATGCCGAGGTGCTGGCCATCGATATCGACGAGAGCAAGACCCGGCAAATCGCCGCCCTCTGCAATCACGTTATCGTGGCAGATGCCACCGACGAGGCCACCGTTGCCGAGCTGGGACTGGCCAATTTCGATATTGTCTTCGTTGCCATCGGTGACAACCTGGAGACCAGCATCCTCACTACTCTTGTCTTGAAAGAGGCGGGCGTGAAGAAGGTGTGGGTCAAGGCGCGCGACAAATTCCACGCCAAGATCCTTCAGAAAGTGGGCGCCGACAAGGTAATCAACCCGGAGTGGGATATGGGCCGCCGGGTCGCCCAGAGCATGCTGGACAACCGGCTGTTCGACTATCTGGAGCTGGGCCATGACATGGTGCTGACCGAATTCGTCATCGGCCTGCAATTGAACGGCAAGGCCCTCGGCGACTTCCACCTGTTGCAACAGAGCGACTTCCAGCTGCTCGCCATCAAGCGTGGCGAAACCCTGCACAATGTGCTGACCGGCAAAATGGAGCTGCAACTGGGCGACATCCTGATCCTGGCGGGCAACAAGCACGCCATCGACCACTGGCTCGAAACCCTATGATCAACTGGCGCAGCAGCTACGCCTTCGCCCTCCATCGGGAGCAGGACTCTCGCTGGAGCGAAGCCCGGCTGATCCTCGGCAGCTTTCTGATCATTCTGCTGATTGGCACCATCTTTCTGGTGCAACCCTCCAGCCACAATGGCGAGGTTACCTTCGTCAACGCCCTGTTTACCGCCACCTCGGCCATCAGCGTGACAGGTCTTGGCGTGGTGGATACCGGCACCGCCTTCACCCTGCAGGGGCAGATTTTCCTGCTGATGCTGATGGAGATCGGCGGTCTGGGCCAGATGACCATGACCCTGCTGCTGATCGCCATCTTCAGCAAGCGGGTCGGTCTGCGCCAGCAAGTGCTGGCCAAGGAGGCGCTGGGACAAGAGGGCTCGGTCAACATCATTCAGCTGGTCAAACGGATCGTGCTGTTCGCCTTTATTGCCCAACTGATCGGCACCGGCATCATGGCGATCCGCTGGGTGCCGGAGATGGGTTGGGTGCACGGCCTCTATGTCAGCTTCTTCCACGCGGTCTCGGCCTTCAACAACGCAGGGTTTTCGCTGTTTGCCAACAACCTCATCGACTATAGGGACGACCCCATCATCAGCCTGACCATCGCCGGCCTGCTGATCCTGGGGGGGATCGGCTTTACCGTCATCGTCGATCTGGTGCGCAACCGCCGCTGGCGCAAGCTGAAGCTGCACAGCAAGCTGATGTTGCTGATGACCCCGGCGCTGCTGCTGGCCGGTACCCTGATGTTCTGGCTGCTGGAACACAACAACCCGGGCACCCTCGGCAAGGCCGGTATCGGTGGCCAGCTGCTGGCTGCCTTCTTCCAGTCTGCCAGTGCCCGTACCGCCGGTTTCAATACCATAGATATCGGGCTGATGACCCCGGCGGCGTTGCTGTTCCTGATGATGTTGATGTTTATCGGTGCCGGTGCCACCTCGACCGGTGGCGGTATCAAAGTCACCACCTTCGCAGTGGTGCTGCTGGCGACCAAGGCGTTTCTGACTAAACGGCCCCATGTCACCGCTTTTGGCCGCACCCTGTCGCCCCAGATCGTGACCCGCTCGCTGGCCATCATCATCGTCAGCACCATGGTGCTGATGCTGGCGATGTTCCTGCTGATGGTGACCGAGGATCTGCCGTTCGACAAAATCATGTTCGAGACCATCTCGGCATTTGCCACCGTCGGCCTCTCCACCGGCATCACCGCCTCCCTGAGCGAGCCGGGCAAGCTGATCCTGGTGCTGGTGATGATCTGCGGCCGTCTCGGCCCCCTCACCCTGGCCTTTATGCTGGCCCGCCCGGTCGAGACCCGCATCCGTTATCCGGAAGAGAACGTCTATACCGGCTGACCAGCCATGAACACGGGGCAGCCACTGGCTGCCCCGTTTTTTTATTCGGCTTGTTGCTGCGCCTTGAGCCAGCGCCCCGGGCTCACCCCCAGCTCCCGCTCGAATGCCCGACCAAAGGCGACACTGCTGCTGTACCCCGCCCCCAGCGCCACCTGTACCATGGGCTCCCCCGCCAGCAGTTGCTGGCAGGCTCGGGCCATGCGCCAGTGGGTCAGATAACCAAGCGGCGCTTGACCAACCCGCTCCTGAAACCTCGCGGCAAAGCGGGCTCGCGACATGCCGGCCTCCCGCGCCAGCGTGGCCACCGTCCAGGGTTCATCCCCACGCTGATGCATCACCGAGATCGCCTTGGCCAACTGGGGATCGGAAATGCCCGCCAGCATCCCCTGCTGGCACATCCCCTGTTCGACCAGATGACGCAGCAACAGGATCAACAGCACCTCAAGCAAGCGAGAGATCAGCGGATCCTGCCCGTAGCGGGGGTGAAATGCCTCGTCAAACAACTGGTTCAGCACTGGCGTCAGGGCAGGCAACTCCCTTAGCGGCAACACCAGCGAGCCTGGTAATGCCAGTTGCAAAGGCGATGCTCCCCCCTTGCCGAAGGCGACATTGGCACACACCAAATCACAACCCCCCAGCTTTCTGGGCTCAAGCCTGTGACGATGCCCCCGTGGAAACAGGATCAGGGTCGGCTCTTCGAGCAGCAAGCTGGCGCCCCCCTCTTCACGCAGCATCACGGCACCACTACGCAGCAGATGGAGATGCCCGCCGCCCTGATAATCATCACTGGTGGAGTTCTGGCACAGGGTGCCAGCGAAGAAGATCTTCGCTTCGGGGGTGGCATGAACCAACAGGGCAGAGAGCGGATCCATATTTGAGACGAATAGTATCAATTTAAAGACATTTGGTGATAAACCGTATCACAAATGACGGCACACTGTCTCCCGTACCTTCACTACCACAGGAGAAGATCATGAGCCGTATCCAACCCGTATCCCAGCCGCAACCAGCTGCCGCCCAGACCCTGACCACCCTGCAACGCAATCTGGGCATGGTACCCAACCTCTACGCCACCCTGGCCCACTCGCCAGCCCTGCTCAATGGCTTCCTGGGCTTTGCCGAGGCGCTTGGCAAGGGGCGCCTCACTGCCCCACAACGGGAGTTGCTGGCACTGGCTATAGGCCAAGCCAACGCCTGCCAATACTGCCTCTCTGTCCACACACTGCTGGCGGGCAAGGCCGGATTCTCGGCCCAGGAGATCCGCGCAGCCCGACTCGGCCAAGCCTCGGCTCCCCTCGATCACGCCCTGCTGCAACTGGCAACAGCGCTGGTCAGCCAGCGCGGGGTCATCAGTGACGAGCAACTGGCTAGCGCCCGCGATGCAGGCATAGACGACGAGCTGCTGCTGGAGGTGCTCGGCCAGGTGGTGGTCAATACCCTGACCAACTATGGCAACCACCTGGCGGCGACCGAGATCGACTTCCCGCCCGTCACTCTGACCCCTTAAACAAGGAGCCCCCCCATGCAGCAACATGACAAAGGCTTTCTGGTCGCCCTGGCGGGCGTGGTATTGACCCTGCTCTGGATCGGCGTCTTCAAGTTTACCCCGACAGAGGCAGCCGCCATCAAACCACTGGTAGCCAGCCACCCCTTGATGAGCTGGCTCTATGGCCCCCTGTCGGAACAGAGCGTATCGAACCTGATCGGGGTGGTCGAGATAGTGATCGCCATCGGGCTGGTCGTGGGTCTGTGGCAACCTCGCATCGGTTACTGGTGCAGCATGGGGGCTATCGTCACCTTCCTGGCGACGCTGAGCTTCCTGCTGACCCTGACAGGTGTCTGGAAAGTGGTTGATGGCGTGCCAGTCACCGAGTTCTTCCTGTTCAAGGATCTGGTGTTTCTCGGTGTGGTTCTGCACTACCAGCACAGGATCCGTGCCAGCTTGTCCACTCAGGCAGCCTGACAACAATGCCTTTGGCGCCCGGGATGGGCGCCTTTTTTCGTTATGCAGCCCTGGTCTGGCGCTTGCTGGTCGTCTTGCGCGGTCGGGGTCCGCCAGTCGTGCTGGCCGCCGGACTCTTGCGCCTGGTAAAACGCCGCTTGCCGGCACCCGGCGCCTCCTTGGGCAGGGCGCTGAAGCTGGCGCCGGAGTCCTGCCGCGCCCCCTCGATCAGACCGTTGAGCTGCTCGGTGAGCGGCCCCATAAACTGCTGATAGCTGCCGTGACGCTCGGCGATCTGGCCGAGGCTCTGCTCCCACAGCGCCGTCATATCCGGCGTGGTGGCGGTGGCTGGCAACGCCTGCACCAGCGCCCGTCCGGTCGGGGTCGCCTTGATGCTCTTGCCCTGACGCACCAGAAAGCGGCGCTTGAACAGCAGGTCAATGATACCGGCCCGGGTCGCTTCTGTGCCGAGACCATCGGTGTCGCGCAGGGTCTTGCGGATCTCGGGATCCTGCACATAGCGGGCGATGCCGGTCATGGCCGCCAGCAGGGTGGCATCGGTGAACGACTTGGGTGGCTGGGTCATCTTCTCCAGCAGTTCGCCCCGCTCACACAGCAGTTGCTCTCCCTCCTTCAGTGCAGGTAGCGTGCCCGCCTTCTCTTCGTCGTCATCCTCCTCCACCCCGAGCAGCGCCTTCCAGCCTGCCTTAAGGATGCGCCGCGCCTTGGCCTGAAACAGGCCACCGGCGATGCGCAGCAGCACCTTGCTATCGTTGTATTCGAACGGGGGATAGAACTGCAGCAGGTACTGGCGGGCAATCAGGCCATAGAGCTTCGCCTCATCGGCCCCCAGCGTGGCGGGATTGCCCTGCTTCTCGGTGGGGATGATGGCGTGGTGGGCATCCACCTTGCTGTCGTTCCACGCCTTGCTGCGGAGCTTGCCGTCCGCCTCGGCAACCGCCCTGGCCAGCACAGGCGCCGTGGCGGCGATGGCGCCGCGCACCTGCTCGGCCCGCTTGAAGTGATCGGTCGGCAGATAGCGGCTGTCAGAGCGCGGATAGGTGATGAGCTTGTGGCGCTCGTAGAGGCTCTGGCAGATATCTAGCACCCGCTTGGCATCCATGCCGAACCGCTTGGCGGCATCGATCTGCAGGCTGGAGAGGTTGTAAGGCAGCGGCGCCGCCTGCTTGCGGGCCTGCTCCTCCACCGATTCGACCTGAGCGGGCTGGCCGTTGATCCGGCTCACCACCTTGTCGGCCAGCGCCCGGTTGAGCACTCGCCCCTCCTCATCCTGCCACGGCAGACAGGCTTCCGATGGCAGCCACTTGGCGGTGAAGCGCTCGTTGCCATCGGTCAGCAGATGGGCCAGCACCTCGTAGAAGGGTTTGGGTACAAAGCCCTCGATCTCGAGATCCCGCCGCACCACCAGCCCCAGCAGCGGGGTCTGCACCCGACCGACCGAGAGCAGTTCGCTACAACCTGCCTTGCGCCCGAGCAGGGTGTAGGCGCGGGTCATGTTGATGCCGTAGAGCCAGTCGGCCCGACTGCGGGCCAGCGCCGAGACCGCCAGCGGTACGAACTCCTTGTTGTCTCTGAGCTTGTCTAGGGCGCGGCGCACCGCGGGTGGGTTGAGATCGCTGATGAGGCAACGCTGCACCGGCTTGGTTTTCGGGTAGCCGAGAAAGTCGATCACCTCGTCCACCAGCAGTTGCCCTTCCCGGTCCGGGTCACCGGCGTTGACCACGCAGTCGGCCTGCTTGATCAGCCGCTTGATGACGGTGAGCTGGGTTTTGGTCTTGGGCTTGGCCACCAGCTGCCACTGGGCGGGGACGATGGGGAGATGCTCCATCCGCCACTGCTTGAAGGCGGCGTCATAGGCATCGGGCTCGGCCTGCTCCAGCAGATGGCCGATACACCAAGTGACCACATCCCCCTGGGCGGTCTCGATAAAACCGTCGCCCTTCTTGTGGGGCTTGGGCAGGGCATCGGCAATGGCACGCCCCAGAGTGGGCTTCTCGGCGATGAAGAGTCGCATCGGTGACTACCTGAAACACTGTATATGCAGACAGTATACAGCGCCCACCAATAAAGCCCAACCGCGACTATTCGTCGAACGGATTGTCGTGAATGGCGGCAAACAGCCGCGCCTGATTGAGCACGGGGGCATAGTGGAAGGCATTTTCGCCATCTTCCGCCAGCAGGTAGTCGGTCAGCTGTTCGCGCACCGCCTCTTGCAGGGTCTCCAGCTTCCACGGCTTGGCGAGGTAGTAGTGCAACCCGCCGCGATTGACCGCTTCGACGGTGGCCTCCAGCCCCGCTTGTCCGGTCAGCAGCAATTTGCGGCTGGCGCGGGTGGTGGCACGCCGGTTCAGCTCCACCAGAAAATCGACCCCCAGGGTTCCCGGCATGATGTGGTCACAGAGGATCAGCGCCAGCTTGTTGCCGTCGCTCTCCCACTCCTCCACCACCGCACGCGCCTCATCGACGCTCTCGGCGGCTTCCAGTTCGAAGTGGGAACGGAACGGGGCGAGATCGTGGATCACCGCATCCAGCACCTCCCGCTCATCGTCCACACACAGGATCAGATAGTGTTTGTTCATTGCTCCTCCTTGGCGACATGGTTTGGCACGCCGCGCGATTGATGCTGGCGACGGCTCAGGCCGCATGCTCCTTGTTGTGATGAGGTTCGCCCCCGTAACCGGCCTGCCCCATGCCGTCCAGCGGCAGACAGACCCGCATCCGGGTGTAACGGCCCGGTTCGGAGGCCACCTCGATCCGGCCGTGGTGCTGCTGAACTATCTGCAACGAAACGCTCAGACCAATCCCGAGGCCGAAATGTCCCTCCCGCTTGGTGGTGAAGTTGAGATCGAAGATCCGCTGCCACAGCTCGGGCTCGATGCCGCAACCGCTATCCTCGATCTCAACCATGACCCACTCGGGATCCAGCAACCCGGTGCGAATGGTGAGTCGCCCCGGGCCGCTCATGGCATCCAGACTGTTGGCGATCAGGTTGGTCCACACCTGTTGCAAGGCGATGGGGTGACAGCGCACCAGCGGCAACGGCTGGTACTCCTTGCAGAGCTCATGATGCTTGAGGCGGTTTTCGAAAATCATCAGGGTATCTTCCAACCCCTCGTGCAGGTCAACCAGCGAGGGCTCGTCCCTGTCCTGCCGGGCATACTGCTTGAGGCTCTTGACCAGATCGCCGATGCGACGGGCACACACTTCGATATTGCGCAGGAAGCTGCCGGTCTGCTGGAACAGCTCCAGCCGGGCGAGCAGCGCCTCCCGCTCGTCGGCAGTGCGGCTGGCAAACCAGCGCTGCCAGTTCAGCTCGTCATCCAGATTCATTTGCACCGCCAGCCGCGCCTGCTGGCGATCACCAAAGCGCCCCTCAGCCTGCCGGGTCTTGTCACGGATCTCGCTGGTCGAGACCGGCTGTGAGGAGAGCGCCTGACATAGGGTCTGGTTGCCCAGCCCCTTGATGGTTGCTGGCAGCTCGAGATTGACCAGGTCGGGGATGGCGGCCCGCAGGGTCTCGCTGCCACGGATAATGGCCGCCACCGGGTTGTTCAGCTCGTGGGCGACACCGGCCACCAGTTGACCCAGCATCGCCATTTTTTCGCTCTCCACCAGCTGGGCGTGAGCGGCATCAAGTGAGTTGAGGGTCTGTTGCAGCCGCATCTCGGTGCGGATGCTGTTTTGCAGGCGACGGTTGAAGTGGCGCAGCAGCAGGTTGGTAAAGGAGGGGAGCAGTTCGCTGCGCGCCTGCATCACCCGGGAGAATTGCAGCTTGTCGAGCTTGATCACCTCGGCACCGGTCAGGGTCACGCCGGTGGTGAAGGCGGGTTCGCCGGTCACGAAGGACATGCCCCCCACCAGCGAGCCGGTACGGTAGTGCACCACCTCCTGATCGATCCCCTGCTCGTCCCGCTTGCGCAGCACCACCTCCCCCTTGGCGATAAACCAGAGGAAGCTGTTGGGCTCCCCCTCGCGGGTCAGCACATGGCCCGGGCTGTAGTGGCGGCAGACCCGCTCCTCGTCATTGCCCTCGAAAAACTGGTAGAGGCCGTCGATCACCACCCGGGAGAGTTCTTCATCGCTGCAGTGGGTGTAATCCATAAAGCCCTGCCGATAGGCAGCCAACTGGCGATCGACATGGGCTCGCAGCAGCTTCTGGTTGTCGAGCACAGCGGCATAGCTCAGCAGGTCCGCCTCGGGACACTGCAATACAAAATGGCTGGCCTGCTCGATCACCGCACGGCGCAGGCTGCCATCGCGCCAGGGGCGTTGCAGGTAGTAGTCGAGACGACCGAGGTTCACCGCCTCGATGATCGATTTCATCTCCGGCTGGCTGCCCAGCAGGATCTTGCGGCACGCCTCGTGACGGCTGCCGAGGCGGATCAGAAAATCGGCCCCTCGCCCATCCCCCAGCTCGCTGTCACACACCACTACGGCGGGTGGCTGCCCCTTGCGATCCAGCTCGTCCAGGGCCAGCTCAGCCGACCCCTGACCGACCACCACCACCAGCGCGAAATGGCCGAGCAGCGGAGCCAACTCCTGTTCGAATTCGGCCAGCAGTTGCACGTTGGCGGCGACACACAGCAGTGAGAAAGGGCTCATCAGCGACACTCCGTTGAGGCTTACTGCTCACTATATCAGCGAATCTTGTGGGGTTTTGCGAGGGGGCTAACAGCTGTCGCGGAAAGTGCAAAAATAGATAAAACAGAAAACAACTGAATTTAATTCGATAAAACCGTCAATAACAAAACAAAAGGCAAAATGTGACAACAATCAAAAATATAAACCATGATGGAGGTCAACGCCTTATCCCTATCATTACTACTACTATTGGACTAGTACTATGTAGGTAATTATTGACCGTAGGAAAACGCCGCCATGATTGGAAAACTGATAAGAAAAACCTGGTTCTGGCTCCTGCTGCTCGGGGCCCTGCTGGGTGTCGCGGCACTGGGTGTCACCGTGACCGTGCTGCACAAGACCAGCTCCACCGAATTCTGCGTCTCCTGCCACTCCATGCAGACTCCGCTCGCCGAGTATCAGGGCAGTGTCCACTTCCAGAACACCAAGGGGATCCGCGCCGAGTGCGCCGACTGCCACATCCCGGGCGACCCCACCTCCTACCTGTGGACCAAGATCCGCGCCGTGAAGGATATCTATCACGAGGCGATCGGCACGCTCGACACCCCTGAGAAATACGAGGCCCACAAGCTGCGGATGGCTCAGTCCGTCTGGGACGAGCTGAAAGCCAACGACTCCGCTACCTGCCGTAGCTGCCACAGCTACGAGGCGATGGACATTCTGGCCCAGCGCCCCAATGCCCGCGCCGAGCACCCGGTCGCCATCAAGGAAGGCCAGACCTGTATCGACTGCCACCGTGGTGTCGCCCACATCATGCCTGACATGAGCGGCCTGGCTGCCGCCGGTGCCAGCGAGCTGGCGCAGGCTGCGGCCCAGACTCCGGCCAACGTTACTACCCGTTACGCCATCGCCACCACCCCGCTGTTCCTCGATGCTGCCGCAAAGACTGACGAAGGTACCCTGATGCCCTCCACCAAGGTGGAAGTGCTGGCCAACGAAAATGGCCGCGCCAAGGTGCAGATCGAAGGCTGGCAACAGGATGGTGTGAGCGAAGTATTCTACGCCGCACCGGGCAAACGGATCCTTAGCGTACTGGTCGGCGATGCCGCCAAGAAAGCGCTGGTCACCGGCCAGAGCGAAACCGACAGCGCCACCAACCTCACCTGGCATCAGGTCAAGCTGACCGCCTGGGTCGACCAGAGCCAGCTCATCGGCGATCAGGGCAAGTTGTGGCAATACGCCTCCACCCTGATGTCCAACAACTGTACCGGCTGCCACGGCCTCACCGCGCTGGATCACTTCAATGCCAACCAGTGGATCGGCGTCATCAAGGGGATGGAATCTCGTACCTCCCTGACCCCGGAACAGGCTCGCATGTTGACCCAGTATGTCCAGAAACACGCCAGTGACATGAGCGCGGCCCACTAAGGCTGGCACAGAGGATAACCGTTATGACTTTTTTCAATGACAAGAAGACCAATCTGTCCCGCCGCAACCTGCTCAAGGGGCTCGGCGCCTGCGCAGCCCTGCCCCTGCTCGGCGGCATTTTTCCCAAGAGTGCGCTGGCACAAGCCATCAGCACCGCATTGAGCCAGTTCCCGACCCTGGTGCCCGCCCAGAAGGGCATTCTGACCGGCGCCCACTGGGGTGCTTTCGAGGCGATCGTCGAAGATGGCCTCATGGTGCGCGTCCAGCCGGTAGCCGATGATCCGGCGCCGAACGATCTCATCGACATGGCGCCGTTCCAGGTGCACGCCAAGAACCGCATCAAGTACCCCATGGTACGCAAGAGCTGGCTGGAGCATGGCCCGGGCGCCAAACCCGAACTGCGCGGCGCAGACGAGTGGGTACGAGTGAGCTGGGACAAGGTGATTGAACTGGTGGCCGGTGAAATCCAGCGCGTGCAGAGTGACTTCGGTCCGCAGGCGATCCACGCCGGTTCCTACGGCTGGAAGAGTGTCGGCATGTTCCACAACAGCCGCACCCTGCTGCACCGCCTGATGAACCTCTCCGGCGGTTTCACCGGTTATGCCGGTGACTACTCCACCGGTGCGGCCCAAGTGATCATGTCCCACGTGATGGGCTCCATCGAGGTGTACGAGCAGCAGACCGCCTGGCCCAACGTGGTCGAGAACGCCGAACTGGTGGTGCTGTGGGGGGTCAACGCCCAGGTCACCCTGAAGAACAGCTGGAACATGCCGGATCACGAAGGTCAGGCCGGCTTCATGGCGCTGAAAGAGAAGGGCACCCGCGTCATCAGCATCGACCCCATCTACAACGAGACCGCCAAGCTGGTCGGTGCCGAGTGGATTGCCCCGAACGCCTACACCGACGTGGCCATGATGCTGGGTGTGGCTCACACCCTCTACAGCGAGAAGAAGCACGATCAGGCCTTCCTCGATCGCTACACCGTCGGCTTCGACAAGTTCCTGAACTACCTGCTCGGCAAGGATGACGGCCAACCGAAGAGCGCCGAATGGGCGAGCAGCGTCTGCGGCGTCGATGCCAAGGTGATCCGCCAGCTGGCTCTCGACATGGCCGCCAAGCGCACCATGATCATGGCCGGTTGGGGCATGCAGCGTCAGCAGCACGGCGAACAGCCGAACTGGATGCTGGTGACGCTGGCCTCCATGCTGGGCCAGATCGGCCTGCCGGGCGGCGGCTACGGCTTCAGCTACCACTACTCCTCCGGTGGCAGCCCCACCGCCAAGGGCGGCATTCTGGCCGGTATCTCCGCCGGCAACGCACCGAAGAACAGCCCGGCCCCAATCCCGGTGGCCCGCATCGCCGACTGTCTCGCCAATCCGGGCAAGACCATCGACTTCAACGGCCGCAAGGTGACCTATCCGGACATCAAGCTGGTCTACGTGGCGGGCGGCAACCCCTTCCACCACCATCAGGACACCAACAACCTGCTGCAGGCGTGGCGCAAACCGCAGACCGTGATCGTTCACGAGCCTTACTGGACCGCCACCGCCAAGCACGCCGATATCGTGCTGCCGGTCACCACCAGCTATGAGCGCAACGATCTGGAGATGGGCGGCGACTACTCCCAGCGCTATGTGTTCCCGATGCATCAGTGCGTGCCCCCCCAGCACGAGTCCCGCAACGACTTCGACATCTTCAGCGCCATCGCCGCCAAGCTGGGCGTGCAGGAGCAGTACACAGAAGGGAAGGACGAGATGCTGTGGCTCAAACAGATGTACGACGGCATGGCGGCGCAGGCTCGCGGTGCCCGGGTCGCGCTGCCGCCGTTCAACATGTTCTGGGAGTCCAACAACTACATCCGCTTCCCGATCCCCGAGGCCAACCGCCAGTGGATCCGTCACGCCGATTTTCGCGAGAACCCGCTGCTCAACCCGCTCGGTACCCCGTCCGGCAAGATCGAGATCTTCTCCAACACAGTAGCCGGGATGGGTTACGCCGACTGCGCCGGCCATCCCAAGTGGTATGAGCCCAAGGAGTGGGTGAAGAGCGAGGTGGCGGCGCGCTATCCGCTGTCGCTCAACACCTCCCACCCGACCCAGCGGCTGCACTCCCAACTCGACAACACCCCGCTGCGAGACAAGTTCGCCATCGCCGACCGCGAGGCGATCATGATCCATCCGCTGGATGCCAAGGCTCGTGGCATCGCCCAGGGGGATCTGGTGCGTGCCTTCAACGAGCGCGGCCAGATCCTGGTGGGCGCCCTGCTATCCGAGGATGTGCGCCAAGGGGTGGTGCGGATCTGCGAAGGGGCCTGGTATGACCCGGCCAAGCCGGGCGAAGCGGGTAGCATCTGCAAGAACGGCAACGTCAACTGCCTCACCTTCGACGAGGGCTCGTCCAGTCTGGCGCAGGGCAACTGCGGCCACATGGCCCAGCTGCAGATCGAGAAGTACACCGGCCCGGTGCTGGCCAACACCGCCCACGCGGTACCGGCCAACGGCTAAGGCGATTGCCACCCAATAAAAACGGCGCCATCAAGGCGCCGTTTCTTTATCTGTCTGCCAAAGCGCAGGCATGGTCGGGACGGGTTTAGAACTCCCCTTCCTCCATATACTCCTGCGCGCACTCAACCAGTTGCGGCCACAGCTCTTCTGGCACCCAGGCGTCCGGGTCATCTTCATCCCCGTCGTACTGGCTCCAGAAATAGCGACGCAGGCCGGAGGCAAACTCGTCGCTGATCTCGGCCAGCTCCGAGAGCGGCCCCAACCAGGCGATGCGACGCAGGCCGGAGGCGAGATCGTTGATGGCATCCATCAGGGTGCGATCGTCAAAGCTCTGCTCCACCAGCAGGGTGAACCGCTCGCGCGCCTGCTCGGTCTGCTCCTCGTCCAGCTCGCCCACATCGGCCAGCAGGTCGACAAAATCTTCCAGAAGGAACGCGATCAGGCCATCCCTGTCTTCAAACCACTGGATCTGGGCACCCTTGATCCCCAGAACAGAAGCATCGAATGAGTCGTCGAGGTGACACAGTGCCCATGGATCATCAGTCATGGTTCTCTTCCTCAGGCTAAAACAGGTGCCATATCTTATGCCTAGCTCTCCACTCTTGCCACCTTGGGCAGCGAGAGTGACGCTGCCAGCCCGCCCAGTTCGGCGCGCCCCATGATGAAGCTGCCGCGGTAGGCTTCCGCCAGATCGGAGACGATGTTGAGGCCAAGGCCCGAGCCCGGCACCTTCTCGTCGAGCCGCACCCCGCGCAGCACCGCCTTGGCGATCTGATCCTCGCTCATGCCGGGGCCGTCATCCTCAATGCGCAAGGTGATCCAGCCCCCCAGCTCGGCGCTGGAGATGCGCAGCTCGCTGGCAGACCACTTGAAGGCGTTCTCCAGCAGGTTGCCCACCATCTCGTCGAAATCCTGCTCCTCCACCCCGACCGCCAGTTCGGCCGGCACCTGCAAGTCCACCGTCTTGCCCGGATAGAGGCGGGAGAAGGCGCGGCAGATGTACTCCACCCGCGCCCGCACCGGGGTCGAGACCCCGAGGATCTTGGCGGCGCCGGTCACCCGCGCCTTGCCGAGGTGGTAATCGATGTGGCGCTGGATCTGGTCGAGCTGCTCGCCGATGGCGGCCTGATCCTCGGGCGAGAGCTGGGCCACCTGATTGCGCATGATGCTGAGCGGCGTCTTGAGGGCGTGGGCCAGATTGCCGGTGTGGGAGCGGGCCCGTTGCAACAGTTCGCCGTAGTGGTGCAGCAGCCGGTTGATATCCTCCACCAACGGCTGGATCTCCAGCGGATAGCGCAGCCGGAACCCCTCCTGATGGCCCTGATGGACCCGCCCCAGCTCCCGCCGCAGCAGGTTTAAGGGGCGCAAGCCGTAGACAATCTGGAACATGAAGCCGAGCACCAGACCGGTCGCGGCAAAGCCGAGGCCGAGGAACAGGCTGATGCGGGTCTTGTTGAGGGTCTGGGTCAGGGCACTGCTGTCTTTCGCCATCACCAGGGTAAACAGCCGATCCGAGCCCGGCAGCAGCACGGCCCGGGTCATGATCAGCAGCGGCTCCTTGTTGGGCCCCTTGCCAAAGAAGAGGTCGGGGTCGCCAAACGCCGACTTGAGGCCGTCGCTCTTCAGGTTGGTATCCCACAGGGAGCGGGAGCGCCCCACCACATCGCGGCCCAGCTCCAGCTGCCAGTAGTAGCCGGAGTAGGGTTGATTGAAGCGGGGATCGGAGAGGGAGCCGGTGACCACCGGCAGGCCGGTTTTGGCCACTTCCAGCCGGGAGAGCAGATCATAAAGCTGCAGGCGAAGGCCGTCGGCCTCCGCCTCCTGCCAGTAGTTGCGCATCATTGTCTGCAGGCTGAAACCGGTGGCGAACAAAAACAGCCCGCACCACACCAGCGCGATGGCGACCAGTCGCCCCCGCAGGGTTCTCACCAGCCTCATTCGTTGATCCGGTACCCGAGGCCGCGCACTGTCTCAATCAGATCGGGGTTGGTTTTCTTGCGGATCCGGCCGATGAACACCTCCACGGTATTGGAGTCACGGTCAAAATCCTGAGCATAGATGTGGTCGATCAGCTCGCTGCGCGACACCACCTTGCCCCTGTGCTGCATCAGGTAACCCAGCACCCGGAACTCGTGGGCGGTCAGCTTGATGGGGGTTCCTTCGTACCACACCTGAGACGCCGCCATGTCGAGCCGCACTCCGCCAATCTCCAGAATGGAGCTGGCGTTGCCTGCCGCCCGGCGCACCAGCGCATGGACCCGCGCCACCAGCTCGGCTACCTGGAACGGCTTGGTAAGGTAGTCATCGGCACCGGCGTTGAGCCCCTCGATCTTCTCGTGCAGCTGGCCACGGGCGGTCAGCACCAGTACAGGGGTATCGATCCCCTTGCTGCGCCACTCTTTCAGCACGCTCAGGCCATCGCGCCCCGGCAGGCCGAGGTCGAGAATGATGGCATCGTAAGGTTCGGTCTCGCCGAGAAAACCGGCCTCGTTGCCATCGTGGCAGAGGTCGGTGACAAAGCCGGAAAGGCGCAGCTGTTCGGCCAGCTGGCCAGCCAGAATTTTTTCGTCTTCAACAATCAGAATTCGCATGAACAGGCTTCCACACAGGGGTTATTCATCATCCTCGACCGGGGGCTTTGGCGGTTCGAACAGCCGCTCCAGATGGTGGCCCTTGGCCCACACCAGCTCAAGGTTGTCAGCCCGATAGGCCACCTTGATTACGCTATTCTCCCGATCGATGACTCGCAGTTCATAGAGCCAGATACCATCCTCTTCCCCCAGATCCACCCGCAACACCCGCACCGGCAATCTGGCCGCCACCTCCATCATTTCATGGAAGGGCCGAACCCGTCCCTCATGGACAGCTTGCTGCAGCTGGGCTTCATCAGGCGTGACCGCCTGTGCCAGCAACGGCAGCAATAACCCAAGCAGAGGGAGCGCTCTATTCATGGATGATTCATCTCCAAAAACCTAACATAATGGCGTTTATAGTCTGCCAGCCATGAATCCGGAATGAATATGATCCCGCGCAGTTTCCTGCTGATCCTTTGCCTGTTGAGTGCCACAAGCTGGGCGGCCCAGAGCCGTCTCGACATGGCCGGGCTGGTCAAACTCCTGCTGGCGCAAGGGTATCACGACATTCGGGAAGTGGAGCTGGACGGCGATAAATTCGAGGTCAAAACCCTCAATCGCCAGGATCAGAAGGTGCATCTCATCGTCGATGCCTACACTGGCGAGATCAAACAACAAGAGGCCGATTAGGCCTCTTTTGCATTCCAGCGTCCCCGCATGGGGCGCAGCAGCTTCTCCCGCCTCGGCCAGAGCAGGGCGCAGGCCAGCAGCAGGTAGATGAGAGGCTCCCCCCAACCGCTCTTGAGCGACCACCAGTAATGCACCGGCACCAGCAGGGCGATGGCATAGACCCAGTTGTGCAGCTTCTGCCATGCGGCGCCCATGCGGCGCTGCAATGCGGGCAGCGAAGTGATGCTGAGGGCGGCCAGTAGCAACAGGGCCACCATCCCCACCACTATGTAGCTGCGCTTGACCAGCTCGCCGCCAATCAGCCCCCAGTCAAACTGCAGATCCAGCCCCAGCCACGCCATGAAGTGGAGCAGCGCCCAAGCAAAACACCAGAGCCCGAGGGGACGGCGCAGCTTGATGAGCTGCCCCTGCCGCCAACGCTTGGCCAGCGGCGACACCAGCAGGGTGAGCAGCAGCAGGTTGAGCGCCCCCTTGCCGAGGTAGTGGATAAGCTCTGGCACCGGATCGCCCCCCAGCAGACCTGCCGGAATGGCAAACCCCAGCCAGAGCAGGAAACCCAAGGAGCCCAGATGCACCAGCGCCCGCAGGCCGCTGATATGGGCCGGTTTCAATCTCAGTACCATTGGCGCAGATCCATCCCCTGATAGAGCGAGGCGACTTCGTCACCATAGCCATTGAACATCAGGGTCGGCTGACGCTTGGCGCCAAACACTCCGCCCTCGCCGATGAACCGCTCGCTGGCCTGACTCCAGCGCGGGTGATCCACCTGCGGATTGACGTTGGCGTAGAAGCCATATTCGTTGGGAGCCAGCAGGTTCCAGGTGGTCGGCGGCATCTCCTCTACCAGCCGGATCGAGACGATGCTCTTGATGCTCTTGAAGCCGTACTTCCACGGCACTACCAACCGGATCGGCGCGCCATTCTGGGCGGGCAGGGTCTTGCCGTAGAGCCCCATCGCAAGGAAAGAGAGAGGGTGCATCGCCTCGTCGATACGCAGCCCTTCGACGTAGGGATACTCGATGCCGCCCCCCAGACTGGAGGCCTGACCCGGCAGCTGTTTCGGATCAAACAGAGTTTCGAAGGCGACAAACTTGGCGCGACTGGTGGGCTCGGCACGGCGGATGATCTCTGCCAGCGAGATACCATTCCAGGGCAACACCATGGACCAGGCTTCGACGCAGCGCAGCCGGTAGATCCGCTCCTCCAGCTCGCTCTTGTTGATGAGATCCCACACATCGAGGGTAAAGGGCTTGGCCACCTCCCCCTCCACCTTGAGGGTCCAGGGTTCGGGCTTGAGGTAATGGCCGTTGCGAGCCGGGTCGGACTTGTCGGTGCCCAGCTCATAGAAGTTGTTGTAACTGGTTGCCTTCTCTTCCGGTGTCAGCACCAGATTGGCCGGGCGCTCCGCAGGCTTGCTGTTAAGCGGCCTGGTAGCTAATTGGGGAGCATCCTCTTTACCGCGCAGCAGATCGAGTACACCGGCCTGAGTGGGAAACGCCAGAGTAGCCGCGCCCAGACCCAGCCCCTTGAGAATAAGGCGGCGGTCCTGATAGACGGCTTCCGGGGTGACATCCTGTTCGGTGAGAGGGTGGGCGGTACGACGCTTGATCAACATGAAAAACTCCCGGGGCTGAGTGAGACAGTATGGATAAGACCCACCCCGGCAGATTTTTATTTCACACAAATTTACATCATGTGGTGCAGGGGCAGTGCCTTGGCCATGGTGCCGACCAGAAACAGGACTACGAACACCAGCAGGGGAACGATCACATTTGGCGCCATCAGACTCACTCCATGAGCAGGACAGGGCCTCTAACTATGGCCGACTGTCAGGTCGGTCACCAATGAATTTTTTTCGCGAGCGCAAGCGTATTCCTGAGTTGAAAAGGGTGATGAAGATCACACACAATTCGGCCCCCGCTTGCCGCCCCGATTGCCGGGGGTAGGCTGCCCATTTTGCGAAGCCAACTGAAGAGTCGCCCCATGAGCCCACTGATCGCCATCGCCATCACCACTGGAATTCTCTCCGCCGTCTGGGGCTGGATTGCCGTCGCGTTCGGCCTTATCTCCTGGGTCGGCTTTCTCGGCTGCACCAGCTATTTCGCGTCAAGCGGTGGCTACAAGGCGCTGCTGCAGACCATCTTCTGCAACACCAGCGGCATGCTGTGGGCACTGCTGCTGATCCATGGCGACAGTCTGTGGGGAGCGGGTGTGGCGGGTTATGTGATGACGGGGGTGGTCGCCACCCTGATGTGTGTACAGGCCAAGCAGCAGTGGCTCGGCTACATTCCCGGCACCTTTGCCGGTTGCTGTGCCACCTTCGGAGCGGCTGGCGAGTGGCGGCTGATCCTGCCCTCCCTCATCATTGGCGCCTTGTTCGGTTACCTGATGAAGGCGAGCGGCCTCTGGCTCTCCCATAAAACTCAAAAAGCCGATGCCGCTCCGGCGGTGGTTGATCCCGCCTGATTTATCCCTTCGATTTGAAGTTTGCTGCTTCAATACCGTGCC
Organism: Aeromonas sp. DNP9; assembly: GCF_001728955.1. Classification (NCBI taxonomy): domain Bacteria; kingdom Pseudomonadati; phylum Pseudomonadota; class Gammaproteobacteria; order Aeromonadales; family Aeromonadaceae; genus Aeromonas; species Aeromonas sp. DNP9. The sequence continues at coordinate 22,115 of NZ_LYSQ01000018.1, forward strand.
GATTCAATAATTTGTAGAAATCGGTACGGTTTCTGCCCGCCATGTTGGCCGCCAGGGTCACATTGCCCTCGGTGGTGCGCAGCAAACGGATCAGATACTCCTTCTCGAATTCGGCCCGCGCCTCGTTGAACGAAGGGATGCCACCGCCGCCGCCACTCAGAGCAGACTCCACCATGGAGACCCCGATCACCGGACTGCAACAGAGGCTGGCGAGCTGCTCCACCACGTTGCAGAGCTGGCGCACGTTGCCGGGCCAGGCAGCGGCCGCCAGCATCGCCAGCGACTCGGGCGAAAAACCCATGGCGGCGCAGTCGCTGTGGCGGCTACGGTAATCGTCGAGCGCCTGACGGGCCAGCAGGGGGATATCCTCGCTGCGGGCACTGAGAGACGGCAAGGTGATATTGGCGACGTTGAGACGGTAGAAGAGATCTTCCCGAAAGCGCCCCTCCTCCATCGCCTTGACCAGATCCTGATGGCTGGAGCTGAGCACCCGCACCTCCGGCGTGCCCTGACCATACTCCTCCATCACCTGCAGCAGCTTGGCCTGCAGGGATTCGGAGAGGCTGCCAATCTCGTCGAGAAACAGGGTCGCCCCCTTGGCCTGCTCGAACAGACCGGACTGGCCATCTTCACCAAACAGCTGCAAGTCGAGTGACGCCCACGGAATGGCGGCACAGTTGATGGTATGAAGCGGCTTGTCGCGCCGCTGGCTGGCCTGATGCAGCGCCTGCGCCATCGCCCCCTTGCCGGAGCCTGACGGCCCCATGATCAGCACCGGCACCTCCATGGTCGCAATGCTATGGGCCTGGATCAGCAGCTGTTCCAGCTGGGGATTGCGGGTCAGGATCAGCGACTGCCACTCCTGCTGCTGTTTCGGCCGGGTCAGACTCAACGCATGTTCGATGGTGGCGAACAGCTCATCCTTGTTGATGGGTTTGGTCAGAAAGCTGAAGACCCCGGAGCGGGTCGCCTGAATGGCGTCCGGGATGGTGCCGTGGGCGGTCATGATGATCACCGGCAACCCCAGCCACTGAGCCTGGATCCGCTCGAACAGCGCCAGACCGTCCATGCCGGCCATCCGCAGATCGCTCAGCACCAGATCGGCCCGTTGCTGACGCAACCGGTCGAGGGCCCCTTCCGCACTGTCGGCGGTATCCACTTCATAACCCTGACTGCGCAGCCGCATGCTCATCAGTTTGAGCAGGCTGACGTCGTCATCCACCAACAGGATCCGGCTCATGGTATTACCTCACGATTCTCGTTCAGCTTGCGCTGGTTGAGCTGGTCGTCGATAGCGGTCAGCTGCTCGATCTGGCGGCGCAGCCGCTGGATCTCCTGACTCTGGTCATCGCGACGGCTGTCGCGAGCCAGCAGCTGCTCGCCGAGGGCGATCCAGCTACGTAAAAAGGCCTGCGCATCGAGACCCAGTTCGGGCAGCATCTGCTTCAGGCGCGCCAGACCGGCGGTGCGATTGGCCACCGACTCGGCGGGGTGGGAGTCCACCATGGCCAGACTGACCCGGCTCTCCAGATCGTCGGCCCCTTTCAGACGCTGACGCTCCTGCACCCGTTGCTGGGGGTGGCTGGCCAGCAGCCAGTCGGAGTATTGCAGACGCACCTGCATCTCCTTGTTGGCAAACTCCATCCGCTTGGCAAAAGCGATATCGGAGGACTCCCGCTCTGCCTGTTGCGGCAGCAAGGAGCAACCCGCGAGCAGCCCTGCCATCAGAGCTGGAAATACGCGTTGTATCTTCATAGTCCTCATTTCAACGTCAACCTGAAGCAGACATCAGCCTGTTCATCCTCTACCAGAACCAGTTCCCCCCCCAGGCTGTTGGCAGACTCGCGGGCGATGGAGAGGCCCATGCCAGAGCCTTTCAGGAGGCCTTGCCGCACTGTGCTGCCCTGCTCGAAGGGTTCAAAAATGCGTTGCTGATCGGCCACGGGGATCTTGGGCCCCTCGTTGGCCACTTCCAGCCAGCTTATCTGTTCATCCTGCCCTGCCCTGATCCAGATATTGCCCCCGCTGGCGCCGTAACTGACGGCGTTGGAGAAGAGGTTATCGAGGATCAGCCGTAGCCGGTAGGGCTCCGCCCACAGGGTAACCGGCACGGTCGGCAAGTGTACACGGATCTGCTTGGACTCCAATGCCAGCCGGTACTCTGCAGAAAGTTCCGACAACATCGGCAGCAGGGGGACGGGCTCCAGTTCGAAGGCCTCCTGCTGACTGAGCCGGTTGAAATCGAGCAGCCGCTCGATCAGGGTCTGCAAACGCCGACTGTTCTCGTCGAGCATCTGGCAGATCTCCAGCTGATCCGGCGTCAAAGGCCCGACCAGCTGCTCGCAGAGCAGATCCGTCCCCTCCCGCAGCACCGCCAACGGGGTCTTGAGTTCGTGGGAAACATGGCGCAGGAACTGGTATTTCTGCAGCTCCAGTTCTTTGAGTTTGTCGTGCAGCCAGACGATCCGCTCCCCCAGCAAGACCAGCTCGGCAGGGCCGTCAACCGGCTTGGGATCGGGTTCGACCCCGGCTCCCAGGCTCAAGATGCGCGACTCAATCTGTCGTACCGGGTGGATGATGAGGTAGGTGAAGATAAAGACCATCAGCAGGCTGAGCGCCGCTACCGCACCGCTCACCCACCAGAGCTCGCTGGTCAGTCCGGCGATGGTGAGCTGCACCCGATCCATGTGTTCGTCAACCCGGCTGCGGGTGACTATTTCGAGCTGCTTGTTGGCATCGTTGAACTGCTCGAGCTTGTCCCCCGCTACCGCAGCCCGGGCCAAGGCGGCATCCTGCAGGCTGTCGAGCCAGGCCAGCCCCTGATCGAGCCCACTGTAAAGCTGGCCGTCGGTGATGGAGTTGCGGTGTTCCGCCAGCAACACCCGATACCCGTCGAGTTGCTGCTGGTAGCTGGTGAGACTGCGGCGATCCCCCAGCACCGCGAAGCGGCGCAAGGTTCGTTCGATATCGATGGCTTGCGCCGTCAGCAGGGTGGCGCGGCGGGTATCCTTGACCGCCCGCTCCATCTCGTCGCTGGTGAGCTGACTGAGGTGGGCAAGGGAGGTGCTGTTGTGCCAGATCATGCCGCCCAGCGGCATCAACACCAGCACAAATCCCATCAATACCACCTGCAGCAGGGAGCGTGGGCGAACCTTGGTCATCATCTCTTCTCTTGCATTCTCACCGGTGCGCCAGCATAGCCGCACCGCCCCAAAAAACAAAACCGGCCAACAGGCCGGTTTGTATTATCTGGATTGTGGTGATTCACGCCAACGCGACAGAGGCCAGACAGATAATCATGATCATCGCCAGCGCGCCCGAGGCGGTCAACAGCGCCCATTTCAGCTCCACACTCATGCAAACCTCCTTTCTGCCAATCAGTGCCGGATCACAATAGATAAGACAATGTTAAGCCATAGTTAATCCGATAACCGTGAGCTGCGTATACATTTCAGATGAGCCCAACCCAGGGAAGGTGAGCATGTTCTATCTGTGTAGCATTGGTTCCAATATTGACCCGCATATCCATGTCAGCCGCGCACTGGCCGAGCTGTTTGCGAACATCGGTCCCCTGCGGCTGAGTTCGGTGATCCGCACCAAGCCGGTGGGAATGCACTCCAGCCACGACTTTCTCAACTGCCTGCTGGTAGTGGAGAGCCCGCTCGATGCCGCCCGCCTCAAGCAGCACTTTGTCGCCCTCGAGGTAGCTCACGGCCGGGATCGCAGCGATCCGCTCTGCAAGGTGCACGACCGGCCGCTCGACATCGATATTCTGGCCAGCGACAGGAGCGGTGACTTTGCCACGGCAGAGGTCGATTCCTATCTGGCGGAGCTGCTGGCCGAGCTCTATGGCCATGGTGAGGTGCATGACCCCAAGGTGGCGCTGCAAGTGACGCTCCCCGCCCCGTCGGGCACGCTCAAACCCGGCAAGGGCTTGCTGACTCGGCAGGTCGGGCTGGAGCCGCTGGTGCTTGGCAAGCCTTCAGAGGGTGGCCAGCGCACGCCCGCCATCTACCTTGATGCAGGCCCCCGTCATATAACTATTCCCCATCAGTAACTGCACCGCCTGCCAAATGGGCTCAAGCCCTCCCTCCCGCGCCAGCGGTGTTTTCGCCAACACCTGCTGGCGCCATGCCTCGTCATGCTCGTCGAGAAACAGAATGGGGCCCGGCTCTATTGTGTTGACCCGCACCGCAGGCGCCAGCTCCCGGGCAAAGCTCATGGCCAGCGAATGGGCTCCCGCCTTGGTCGCTACATAGCTGGCAAAACGGGGGGCCGGGGCATGGATATAGATATCGGTGATGTGAATGATGCTGGCGTTGGGATTGCTGGCCAGCCGGGGGGCCAGCGCCTGGTTTAGCTGGAAGGGGGCAGCCATGTGTACCCGGTAGAACTGCTCGAACTGGGCCAGTTGCGCCGCCGGATCAGTTGCCTGCGGCTCGAAGGCCGAGGCGTTGTGGATCACCAGCGTCAGATCCTGATGGGTCGCCAGCACATCGATCAGCTTGCCAACGTCCTCTTCCCGACCAAAATCCGCCTGCACCAGTTCGACCCCCAATGCAGCCAGCGTGGCCAGCTCCGGCCGCTCGCTGCGATAACTGCCCGTCACCTGCCAGCCCGCGGCCATCAGCTGTTCACAGAGATAAAATCCGAGTCGACGGCCGCAGCCCGTAACCAATGCACGCATACGATCTCCTTTCCCTTTCATGGTCTTGCATGAACGAAGCCCGCCTGCCAGCGGATCACCGCCGATGGCTTGTGCCTATCAATCCCTGCGGCACAAGCCATTGGTCACGGGCCACTCGCCCGCGTCATAGTGGCGACATCCCCTCTTGCGGAGTCACCACCATGCTGAAAGTACACCACCACATGGGTCGCCTGACCCACTCCCTCACTGCCGGACTCGGCCTGGCAGAAGCGCTGGATCGCCTGCATCAATCGGGTCTTGGCGGCCTGCCGGTGCTGGATGAGCAGAAACGGCTGATCGGCTTTCTTTCCGAACAAGATTGCATCCCCAGCCTGCTCACCGGCAGCTACCACTGCGATACCCGCACCCAGGTGGAGGATCTGATGAACCGCTCGCCCCTCTCGGTCGGGCCGGATGAGAGCATTCTGGAGCTGGCTCGCCAGATGGCCGACGCCAAACCCAAGATCTACCCGGTGCTGCAACAGGGCAAGGTGATCGGCATCATCAGCCGCCGTCAGGTGATGGAGGCCCTCAACCAGCAGATGAAGGTGTGCCAGCAGACCTAGATCTGGTAACGCCCCTTGTCACCGATATCGAAGTGCAGGGGCATCCGCCACTTGGCCAGCGCCAGCAAGGTCAACAGGGCCCCGCAGACCAGCGCCACCAGTGCGGCGGCCCACTCCACCCGCAACCACTCCAGCAGCCATAACGCCGGCAGCAATACGGGCACCAGCTTGATGCCGGGAATGGCGAAGCAAAACTGCTCCTTGAACGCCAGCCCGGAGAGGGTCGCCAAGGCCGCTCCCAGCACCAGCGCATCCGGTGCCCCTACCGCAGCCAGGGCCAGCGCGCCCCAACCAAATCCCTGCAGAATCAGGCGAATCCGCTTGTCGTAGATATGCAGCGAGAAGCCGCAGATTGCGCTTGCCACTGCCAGCGACATCAACCATTGTGCCGACGGGAGCAATGCCATCCCGCTCAGCAGCGCCGCACCGCGGCAAAGCAGCAACAGGGCAGCCGCACTCAAGCCAAGGCGGTAGAGCGAGACGGTCAACTTGTCGATCCCGTCCAGCGGGCTCTCGATTTCAGGATTTGCCATAAATAGTCGCTTCTAACGGATCAGGTGCCATCCAATATACTGGAATCAGGTCTTGGAATATCTTCAAACGGGCTCAGGAGACGTAGTTTGCGTGTGATCCCCCTGTTTTGGTTGCTGTTTCCACTCGGATTGCCCGCCAAAGAGCTGGTGATCTGCGGCACCATGGAGCCCCCGCTCAAGTTTCTCGATGCCGATCAGAAACCCCGTGGGCTCGATATCGACATAGTCACCGCCATCTTCGACAAGCTGGAGACGCCTTTTCGGATCGAGCTGGCCGACTCCGGCGCCCGCCTCACCCGTAATGCCGAAACCGGCGCCTGCGACCTGGTGATGACCCACTCCTACAAGGCGGAGCGGGAGAGTTATCTCATCTATCCCCAACAGGCCCATCTTCGCCACAGCTGGCACTTCTTCGTGCGCAAGGCGGACCTGATGAAGATCCGCTACGAAACGCTGGCCGATCTCAAACCCTGGCGCATCGGCGTGACCAAGGATTTCTCCTACACCCCTGAACTGGCAGCGGCCATGACCGACCCGGCCTATCAGTTTCAGAAGATCACCATGAACCAGCTGCAACTGCGTAAACTGCTGGCCGGACGGATCGATACCGTGCCCATGCCGCTGGTCACCGCCTTCACCCAAATCAAGGAGGAGGGGCTGACGGGCAAGGTCGATTACCTGCCCAAACCGCTCAAGAGCAGCCCCTACTTCAACACCTGGGCCCGCGCACGAGCGGATGCACAGACCCCCGCCCTGATGGCGGCCTACGATGCCGAACTGCTGCGCATGAAGCGAAACGGCAGCCTCAAGGCCCTCTACGACAAGTACGCCATCCCCTATATCGAACCCTGATCAGCCGGTCAGGGCTTCACGTCCCGCAGAATCGGATTCTGCAGCGAGATCAGGGTTTCAGTGGACTGAATCTCGTCGATAGTCTGGATCTTGTTGATCAGCACTATCTGCAGCTCGTCGATGGAGCGGGTCATCACCTTCATGAAGATGCTGTAGTGGCCGGTGGTGTAGTAGGCCTCCACCACCTCGTCCAGCGCCTGCAGCTTGGCCAGTGCCGAGGGGTAATCCTTGGCACTCTTCAGATTGATCCCGATAAAGCAGCAGACGTCGTAACCCAGCTTCTTGGGGTTAACCTGCACCCGTGTCCCCTCGATGATCCCCGCCTGTTTCATCTTCTCCACCCGCACATGGATGGTGCCCGGGCTGACCGCCAGTTGTTTCGCAAGTTCGGCGTAAGGGATCCGCGCATTTTCCATCAGAGCGGTGAGGATGGCCTGATCGAGATTATCGATCCGGTAATTTTCCGGCATTTTTTTGCACTCCCGTTGACGATACCTCATTAAACAACGGCTTATTTTGAAGAAAAAAATACACAAAGCCTATTTCTATTATCGAATATTGAATTTAGTTGGCATTCCGTTGAAGAATCACCACATCCAACGGGGTTTGAAACAGGAATTCAGCATGAAACAGCACTACATTCGCAGCCAACAGCAGATCAGCTTCGTCAAAGAGATGTTCTCCCGCCAACTCGCCCAGCAACTGGGTCTGATGGAGGTGCAAGCCCCCATTCTGAGCCGGGTCGGTGATGGCACTCAGGACAACCTCTCTGGCCACGAGAATGCAGTGCAGGTCAAGGTGAAAACCCTGCCGGAGCACAGCTACGAAGTGGTCCATTCACTGGCCAAGTGGAAGCGCCAGACTCTCGGTCGCTTCGGGTTCGGCCCGGGTGAAGGGATCTACACCCACATGAAAGCGCTGCGTCCGGATGAAGACAAGCTCACCCCTATCCACTCGGTCTACGTGGATCAATGGGACTGGGAGAAGGTGATGCCGAGCGAGCGCCGCGATCTGGCCTATCTGCAGGAAACCGTGCGCGGCATCTGGGCCGCCATCAAGGCCACCGAGCGCGCAGTCTGCGCCGAACATGAGCTGACCCCCTTCCTGCCAGCCGAGATCCAGTTCCTGCACAGCGAAGAGCTGCTGGCCCGTTACCCGGATCTCGATGCCAAGGGGCGCGAGCGTGCCATCGCCAAAGAGCTGGGGGCCGTGTTCCTGATTGGCATCGGCGGTGCCCTCTCCCACGGCGAACGCCACGATGTGCGCGCCCCGGACTATGACGACTGGAGCAGCCACAGCGAGCTGGGTCTGGCCGGTCTGAACGGTGACATTCTGGTGTGGAACCCGGTACTGCAAGACAGCTTCGAGATCTCCTCCATGGGGATCCGGGTCGATGCCGAGGCGCTGCGCCGTCAGCTGGCTATCACAGGCGACGAGGATCGCCTGCAGTACGACTGGCATCAGGATCTGCTGGCCGCACGGATGCCGCAGACCATCGGCGGTGGCATCGGCCAATCCCGTCTGGCCATGCTGCTGCTGCAAAAAGAGCATATCGGTCAGGTGCAGGTCGGCGTCTGGCCAGCCGAGATGAAAGCTGCCGTGCAAGGCATGCTGTAACGAATGAAGGCCATGCCGGCGCCATCTCAGCCGGCATGGCAACAGGCAGGTGGCCGTCGGGGTTGAGCGAGCGCATCCCCGGCAGGCTGTAAGACGCAAGGCCGTTAGCGGCTTTGTTTCGAAATCGGGGGCTTGCCCCTGCGACCCGCTCAACCCACGTCAGGTCGCGTCACTACATTCCTCTCGGCAATCTTCGGATTGCCGTTTTTTTTGCGCCCGAATCCCCGCCACCAGATATGACAACGCCAGCCCGAGGGCTGGCGTTGCAAACATCGACACGAGATCGGTTACTGGGTCATGGTGAGGCCGTTGCTGTCGGCCCCCAGCACCAGTTTTTTGCCCGGCACGATGCGGCCGGAGAGCAGGGCCTGCGCCAGCGGGTTCTCCACCTTCTGCTGGATCGCCCGTTTGAGAGGCCGCGCCCCGTAGACGGGGTCGAACCCGGCATGCACCAGCTTCTCGAGCAGCGCTTCGCTCACCTCCACCTCGTAGCCCTGAGCCTCGAGACGGCCCATCAGGCTCTTGAGCTGGATGCGGGCGATGGACTTGATGTGCTCCTCGCCAAGCGGATGGAACACCACGGTCTCGTCGATCCGGTTGATAAATTCCGGCCGGAAACTGCGGGTCAGCACATCCATCAGCATGGCCTTCATCTCGTCGTAATCCTTCTCGGAGTGGTGCTCCTGAATCAGATCCGACCCGAGGTTGGAGGTCATGATCACCACCGAGTTGCGGAAATCGACGGTGCGACCCTGACCATCGGTCAGGCGGCCATCATCCAGCACCTGCAACAGGATGTTGAACACATCCGGATGTGCCTTCTCCACCTCGTCCAGCAGGATCACCGAGTAGGGACGACGGCGCACCGCCTCGGTCAGATAACCACCCTCTTCATAACCCACGTATCCGGGAGGCGCCCCCACCAGACGGGCCACGCTGTGTTTCTCCATGAACTCGGACATATCGATCCGCACCATGGCATCCTGGGTATCGAACAGGAACTCCGCCAGCGCCTTGCACAACTCGGTCTTGCCCACCCCGGTGGGCCCCAGGAACAGGAAGGAGCCGATGGGGCGATTCGGATCGGAGAGACCGGCACGGGAGCGACGAATGGCGTTGGAGACGGCATCAACCGCCTCTTCCTGACCAATCACCCGGCTGTGCAACTGATCTTCCATCCGCAACAGCTTGTCGCGCTCTCCTTCCAGCATGCGGGCGACCGGAATACCGGTCCAGCGCGCCAAGACGTCTGCAATCTCCACGTCGGTGACCCGGTTGCGCAGCAGACTGGTCTCCTGCATCTCGGCTTGAGTGGCGAGATCCAGCTGTTTCTCCAGCTCCGGAATGCGGCCGTACTGCAGCTCGGACATCCGGCCCAGGTCGCCTGCCCGGCGCGCCACATCGAGATCCTGACGTGCCTGCTCGAGGACCGCCTTGATATGCTGGGTGCCGGCAAGGGCGGCCTTCTCGGCCTTCCACACCTCGTCCAGCTCGTTGTATTCCCGATCCTTCTCGCCAATCTCCTGATTGATCAGCTCCAGACGCTTGCGGCTGGCGTCGTCGTCCTCCTTCATCAGCGCCTGCTGCTCCAGCTTGAGCTGGATGATGCGCCGCTCGAGGCGATCGAGCGCCTCGGGCTTGGAGTCGATCTGCAACCGGATGCTGGCTGCCGCCTCATCGATAAGGTCGATAGCCTTGTCCGGCAGCTGGCGATCCGCAATGTAGCGGTGCGACAGCTGGGCCGCCGCCACGATGGCAGGATCGGTGATCTGCACATGGTGGTGCAGCTCGTAACGCTCTTTCAGGCCGCGCAGAATGGCGATAGTGTCCTCCACGCTCGGCTCTTCCACCAGCACCTTCTGGAAACGGCGCTCCAGCGCGGCATCTTTCTCGATGTACTGACGGTACTCATCCAGGGTGGTGGCACCGACGCAGTGCAGGTCGCCACGGGCCAGCGCAGGTTTCAGCATGTTGCCCGCGTCCATGGCCCCTTCGCCCTTGCCGGCGCCGACCATGGTGTGCAACTCGTCGATAAAGAGGATGACATTGCCCTCCTCCTTGGCGAGATCGGTCAGTACGGCCTTGAGCCGCTCTTCAAACTCACCGCGATACTTGGCACCGGCCACCAGCGCCCCCATGTCCAGCGACAGCACCCGCTTGTTCTTGAGCCCTTCCGGCACTTCGCCGTTGATGATGCGCTGAGCCAACCCCTCGACGATGGCGGTTTTACCGACACCGGGGGCACCGATCAGCACGGGGTTGTTCTTGGTGCGGCGTTGCAGCACCTGAATGGTACGGCGGATCTCGTCATCACGGCCGATCACCGGGTCGAGTTTGCCGATTTCGGCCCGCTCAGTCAGATCGATGGTGTACTTCTCCAGCGCCTGACGGTTCTCCTCGGCGTTGGCATCTTCCACCTTCTTGCCGCCACGCACCTTGTCGATGGCCGCTTCGAGTTTTTCCTTGGTCAGCCCCTGGGCGCGCAGCAGCTCGCCCAGCGTCCCCTTCTCGTCGAGGGCAGCCAGCACGAACAGCTCGGAGGAGATGAACTGATCCTTGCGCTGCTGGGCCAATTTGTCGCAGACGTTGAGCAGGCGGCCGAGGCCGTTGGAGAGCTGCACGTCCCCTTCTACGCCGCTGACGCGCGGCAGGCGATCCAGCTCCTCACCGAGGCGCGAGCGCAGAGAATTGATATCCAGCCCGGTCAGGGTCAACAGCGGACGGATAGAGCCGCCATCCTGATTGACCAACGCGGTCATCAGGTGAACGGGTTCGATGAATTGGTGGTCACGACCCAGCGCAAGAGACTGGGCATCGGAAATAGCAATCTGGAATTTGCTGGTAAGGCGATCGAGGCGCATTGCACTCCCCCTTCAAACAGGCAGACGCCGCTTGCGCGGCAAACAACATAACTTTCTGAGATGAAAGATGAGGCCCGTACGGGCTATTTCAAGGGCATGGACTGGTTATTTTTTCTGCAAAGCGGGGAGGAGGCAGGATCCCCGCCTCTCTCATACGGATCTGCTCTTGAGAGAGACGGGCTATTACTTGGCGGGTGATTGCTTAGCGGGCCAACCAGATGAGGGAGGCCATGCGACCGGTCTGGCCGTCGCGACGATAAGAGTAGAACTGCTCGCTGTCGCTGAAGGTGCAGTATTCGCCACCATAGACGGCGGTAACGCCAGCGCGGGCGAGGCGCAGCCGGGCCAGCTGGTAGATATCCGCCAACCATTTGCCGTCGTTGGCGGAAGGCACGAAAGCCGCGACCGCTTCAGCCTGCTCAGCCATAAAGGCCTCGCGCACCTCGCCACCCACTTCAAATGCAGTGGGGCCGATGGCCGGGCCAAGCCAGGCCAGGATCTCGCCCGGCTCGCAGCCCATGGCGGCGATGCTTGCCTCCAATACGCCCTCTTTCAGGCCACGCCAGCCCGCGTGAGCGGCAGCCACTACGGTACCTGCCCGATCGCAGAACAACACCGGCAGACAGTCGGCGGTCATCACGATGCAGGCCAGCTCCGCCTCATGGGCGCAGGCGGCATCGGCATCCGGTGCAGGCTGATAATGGCTGCTGACCGGATGAACCACGGTGCCGTGCACCTGATTGAGCCAGTTAAGGGGCCCCGGGATGGCGGCTGCCTGCTGCAAGCGAACACGATTAGCCTCGACTCGCGCCGGTTCGTCACCCACATGGGCGCCCAGATTGAGACCGGTAAAGACCCCTTCACTGACGCCGCCATCCCGGGTGGTCGACAACGCCCTGACACACGCCGGGGCTGGCCAGTCGGGTTCGATCCATTTCATCTGTGACTCCTTCAATTCACCGATATAAAAACGGGGCTCCTGCAAGGGAACCCCGTTTGGCATCTGTTCGGGCCGGATGACGCCAGAAACCGACGCAGCAGGCCCTATCGCATCAGTTCCAGACTAAATCATCCGGATTGGCGAGAGTATCCGCGCGCAGCACTTCCATCAGCTCCACCATGTCTTGCGGTGTAGCTGAGTGCCACTGCATCACTTCCCCCGTGATGGGGTGAGCCAGTTGCAGCATGGTGGCATGCAGCGCCTGACGGTTGAAGTTGCGCAGTGCCTGGGTCAGCTCGGGGGTCGCGTTGCGCAGCGGGCGCAGACGGCCACCGTAAGCGGGATCGCCCACCAGCGGGTGTTTGATGTGCGCCATGTGGACACGGATCTGGTGGGTACGGCCGGTCTCCAGACGCAGACGCAGACGGGTGTGGCCACGGAACTTCTCGTGAACCCGGTAGTGGGTCACGGAAGGACGACCATTGGGCACCACGGCCATATGGGTACGCTGGGTCGGGTGACGGCCGATGGGCGCATCGACGGTGCCACCTGCGGTCATGTGACCGATGGCGATCGCTTCGTACTCACGGGTGATCTGGCGCGCCTGCAACGCTTCCACCAGATGGGTCTGGGCGGGTACAGTTTTGGCAACCACCATCAAACCTGTGGTGTCTTTATCCAGACGGTGCACGATACCGGCGCGGGGTACCTCGGCAATGCCGGGGTAGCGGTGCAGCAGGGCGTTGAGGATGGTGCCATCCGGCGTACCTGCGCCCGGGTGAACCACCAGTCCGGCCGGTTTGTCGATCACCAGAATGTGTTCATCTTCGTAAACTATGTTGAGCTCGATATCCTGGGCATCCCAGCGAGTATCATCTTCCAGCTCGACATTCACATGCACCTGCTGCCCGGCCAGAATCTTCTCGCGCGGGGTGTTGGCAACCTGACCGTCCAGGGTCACTCTGTCCTGTAAAATCCACTCCTTGATGCGGGTGCGGGAGTAGTCTGGAAACAATTCGGCCAGGGCCTGGTCGAGTCGCTGCCCGAATTGGTGATCCTGGAATTCGCCTGTCAGTTCAATATGCTGGCTCATGTATGGTCTCTTGAGCGGGGGGTATCAATTCGAAATAATCCGGGTATTCTAGCTTTTCTTTTAGCCAAGCATAACGGATACTTTGCCAATTTCGTGGAAATGGACCGGATGTTGTTGATGGGAAAGAAGTCTCACCTGCTGATGTCGCTCGCCTTGGTCGCTACCTTGATCACAGGCTGTTCCAGCACCAAACCCAAGGTACCCGACGAACCGCCGGAGACCCTGTACCAGAAAGCACGCCTCAAACTGGACGTTGGCAATTACGTGCAAGCCACTGAATTGCTGGAGGCTTTGGACTCTCGCTACCCGTTCGGCGCCTACTCCAATCAGGTGCAGCTTGACCTCATCTATGCCTACTACAAGCAGGATGATACCGCTCAGGCGATCGCCAATATCGACCGTTTTATCCGCCTCAATCCGGCGCATAAAAACATCGATTACGTCTTCTATATGCGCGGCCTGACCAACATGGCGGCGGATTACAATTTCTTCCAGAGCCTGTTCGGTATCGATCGGGACGACAAAGACCCGGCTTATGCCCGTCAGGCATTCCAGGATTTCAAGACCCTGTTGCAGAACTACCCCAACAGCGTCTATGCCGCCGATGCCCGCGCCCGCATGATTGGCCTGAAGAATCGACTGGCCCGATATGACCTGAGCGTGGCCGAGTATTACGTGAAGCGTGATGCTCTGGTCGCAGCCGCCAACCGGGCCAAGCTGATTGTCGAAACCTACCCCGACACAGCCGAAACCGAGAAAGCGCTGGAGATCATGGTCGAGTCTTACGACGCCCTGAAGATGCCGCAACTGGCCAAGCATGCCCGCGAAGTGCTGGCCAAGAACTACCCGGAGAACCGCCTCGGCCGTGGTTGAGTGATACGGATCAACCGGTAACAAAAAACCGATGCCTTGGCATCGGTTTTTTTATCGCTGCAATTTACCCTCAGCTGTTACCCGCAGATTGCTCTGCAGAGCAGGATCAGCGTGACAGCGCCGTCATCGCAGCTCTTACTTCGCGACATTACCCGCCACGTTCAGGGCATCCCAGGTGCGGGAGAAGGGCGGCGCGTAGGCAAAGTCCAGCATGCCGAGCTGCTCGGTGGTCACTCCCATGGTGATGGCCACCGCCAGCGCGTCGATGCGGTGTACCGCCCCCTTGCGACCGAGGATCTGGCCACCCAGCAGCCGCTTGCTGCCCGTCTCATAGACCAGCTTGACGTGAATGTCGGACTGGCCCGGGCAGTAGTTGGTGTGGCACTTGTCCTTGATCACCACGGTGCGATAGTCGATGCCCATCGCCTTGGCTTCCTGCTCGGAGAGACCGGTACGGCCCGCTTCCAACCCCAGTACCTTGAGCGCAGCAGAACCGAGGGTGCCAGGGAACTCCTGCTCGGCCCCGGCCAGGTTCTCACCCACCATACGGCCCAACTTGTTGGCGATGGTGGCGAGCGGCACATAGACCTGCTGCTGCTTCACGCTGTGCCAGACGCTGGCACAGTCACCGGCCGACCAGACGTTGGCCAGCGAGCTGCGTCCCTGACGGTCCACCTTGATGGCGCCGTTGCCGAGCCGCTCGATGCCGGTATCGGCCAGAAACTCGGTGTTGGGCTTGACCCCGGTGCAGACCACCACGATATCGGCCTCGTACTCGCCCTGGCTGGTTCGCACACCGGTCACCCGGCCATCCCCCAGCAATGCTTCAACTCGCTCACCCAGATGGATAGAGACCCCCTGCTCGCGCAGTTCGGTTTCGATGTGCTGGGTAATCTCGCCATCAAATGCATCGGGGATGACCCGATCCGCCAGCTCAATAAGACACACCTCTTTACCCTGATGCACCAGCGCCTCGACCACCTCCAGCCCGATAAAGCCGGAGCCGATCACCACGGCGCGGCGATTGTTCTTGTCTTGCACCGCCGCCTTCAGCGCCAGCCCATCGGCCATCCGACGCAGGCCGAATACCCCTTGCTGCTGCAAACCGGGGATGGGGGGCATCACTTCGCGGGCGCCGGTGGCGATCATCAGCCGATCGTAGCGATCGGTGAAGGTGTCGCCGTTGTGCTCCACCACCAGAGTCTGGGCAGCCGCATCGACGCTCAGCACCCGATGGCCAATCTTGACCTCGATCCCCTTGGCAGCGAACTGCTCGGGGGTGAACTCGGCCATGTAACCGGGCTCCTGAAACTCGTCACCGACGAAGTAAGGCAGGCCGCAGGCACCGAAAGAGATCACCTCGGATGCCTCATACACCACGATGTCGGCATCTTTGGCCAGTCGGCGTGCCTTGGCGGCCGCACTCATACCGGCGGCTTCGCCACCGATGATCAGAATTCTCATTGTTTTTCCTCTCAATGGCGCAGGGAGGGCATGCCCTCCCTGCGGTCTATGACGGGAAAGAGTCGCCCCTTTCCACGGGCAGATCAACCGACAGCAAATCAGACGGTGGACTCTTCGCCGTCCAGACTCACTTCGTGATCGCTGTTGAACACATGCATGTCGGTCTCGCCCATCAGGCGGCTGGTGACAGTCCCTGCGGTGATGGAGCCGGAAACGTTGAGCGCGGTACGGCCCATGTCGATCAGCGGCTCGATGGAGATGAGCAGACCGGCCAGCGCCACCGGGAAGTCCAGCGCGGAGAGCACGATCAGCGCGGCAAAGGTGGCGCCGCCGCCAATGCCGGCCACCCCGAAGGAGCTGACGGTAATGATGGCGATCAGGGTCATGATGAAGCCGGGATCCATCGGGTTGACCCCGACGGTCGGGGCAATCATCACGGCCAGCATGGCCGGATAGATACCGGCGCAGCCGTTCTGGCCGATGGTGGAACCGAAGGAGGCGGCGAAATTGGCGATCCCTTCAGGAATACCCAGCGACTTGGTCTGGGTCTGCACGTTCATCGGGATGGAGCCCGCACTGGTGCGCGAGGTGAAGGCAAAGGCCAGCACCGGCGTGATCTTCTTGAGGAAGCGCAGCGGGTTGATGCCGACCATGCTCACCAGCAGCAGGTGCACGACAAACATGATGGCGATGGCACCGTAGGAGGCCATCACAAAGCTGAGCAGGTTGAGGATGTCAGCATAGTTGGAACCGGAGACCACCTTGGTCATCAGCGCCAGTACGCCGAACGGGGTCAGGCGCAGCACCAGAGTCACCATTCGCATCACGATGGCATGAGCCACAGCCACGAAGTGGCTGAAGCTGGCGAAGATCTCCGGCTTCTTGCGGGCAATGCCGGTGGCAGAGAGGCCGATGAAGATGGAGAAGATCACCACGGCGATGGTGGAGGTCTTGCGCGCGCCAGTCATGTCTAGGAAGGGGTTGGCGGGAATGAACTCCAGAATCATCTTGGCAAACGACATGCTCTCGACGCTGCCGAGGGTGGTCTGCAGCGCGGCGCCCCGGGCGCTTTCGGCGGCACCGGAGGTGAGCCCTTCAGCGGTCAGGCCAAACAGGTTGGACATCAGGATGCCCGCCCCGGCGGCGATGGCGGTGGTGAAGATCAGCACGCCTATGGTCATGGCGCTGATCTTGCCCAGCGCAGTGCCACCATTGAGCTTCAAGATAGCGCTGATGATGGAGACCATGATCAGCGGGATGATGATCATCTGCAGCAGCTTCACATAGCCGCTACCCACGATATCCAGATAGTCAATGGTCTGAACAATGACGGGCGAACCTGCACCGTAAAGCAGTTGCAACGCGGCGCCGAACAGAATACCGAGCCCCAGACCGGAAAATACCCGGCGGGTGAAGCTCACATGTTTTTCCTGTAACCGGTAGAGAAAGAACAGCAAGATGGCGGCGATGGCCAGATTGCCGATAACGCTAAATGTCATGGTATGACTCCCCAAAAAGCGGGCTTGCGCCCGAGAAACAAGAGCAAGCGCCATGCTTGCCCTGGCAACCGTGTCAGACGGTCTGCGCCGTCGTGACAAGAACAAGGGGGTCTATCGCCCCCTTGTCACCGATTCACTGCTTCTGCTGTTTCGCTCGCATGATGTTGATGATTTCGATGTCGGTATCCAGCATCCCTTCTTTGGAGAGGCGGCCCAGATTGGCGATGGTCTGATCCACATCGTCGGAGACGATCCCCTCGCTCTGGGGGACATGCAGGTTGTTGATGGCCATCAGCGAAGACTTAACCGCCGCCGAGGTGGAAGTGGAGACCTTCATGGAGCAGGCGCTGCCCGCGCCGTCGCAGATGATGCCGGAGACATCGCCAATCATGTTGTTGATGCAGTGGCTGATCTGCTGATACTGGCCGCCCAGCAGCCAGGTGATGGCGGCACCGGCCCCCATGGCGGCGGTACTGGCGGCGCAGAGGGCCGACAGCTTGTTCTGATAAGTCTTGATGTAGATGGCCACCAGATGGCTCATCACCAGCGCCCGGGTCAGCTGCTCGTCGCTCGCCTTGAGGAAGCGGGCGGCCGCGACCACCGGCATGGTGGCGGCAATGCCCTGATTGCCAGAACCGGAGTTGGACATGGCGGGCAGCATGGCGCCATCCATCCGTGCATCGGAGGCGGCTGAGGAGAGTCGCATCGCCAGCGTCATCAGGTCATCGGAGAGCAGCTTGCGCTCCACCTGCTCGGTGAGGATCTTGCCGATCTTCAGGCCGTAACCCTGCAACCCTTCGTCCGCCAGCGCCTGATTCATGGTGGCGGCCTCGCGGATAAAGTCGATCTCCGCCAGCGGCACTTCCAATGCAAAATCGACGATCTCCCGCAGGGTCATGGTCGGTTTGGCGGATTTGGCTGGCTGGATCTGCACGCCGGGGGCACTGGCCTGCTCCATCAACACCTCGCCATCCTTCTCCATCAGGATGATGCGGGTGTGGTCGGTGCAGATCACCACCCGGGCACTATGGCCCTCCACTTCGGCCAGCACCTCGGCGTAGAGCACGTCCGGCACATCCTTCACATCCACCTTGATCACCGGCAGCAGCGCCTTGGCCGCGTCCACCTGTTCTGGTGTGAGGGTCTTGAGCACCTCCAGCCCGGCATCGGGATTGCCACCGGTGATGCCGACCGCAGCGGCCACCGGCAGACCGATCATGCCAGTGCCCGGCACTCCGACCCCCATGCCGTTCTTGAACAGATTGCCACTGACCCAGACGCTGATGCGGGTCGGGGTCTCCCCCAGCAGCTTGCGGCAGTTGGCCGCCGCCAGCGCCACCGACATCGGCTCGGTACAGCCCAGGGCCGGCACCACTTCACGCTTGAGCAGGGTAATAAAGTCGGTCCATTGTGCTTTCATCGCAGTGTTTCTCATGTTCAGGGTGCCCGCAGGCAGTTATTGCTTGTTCAGATCCGCTTTGTGATTACGGATATGCAGATAAACAGTATGACGGGAGATGCCGAGCATCCGGGCAACCAGCTGGGCCGCCTCCTTGATCTCGAAGATCCCCATGTCGAAGAGCCGGGTCACTATCTCCTTGTTGCGCACCGTGCAGGAGAGCGAATCGTCCCGATCCACCTTCTCAATCACCTGAGTCACCAGATCGTCCACCGAGCTGGCAAAGGTCTCGTTGTTGAGCGGCGCCGGTGCCGCGGGCAGCGCAAAAGTATCGAGCAGGCTGCCAAGGGAGGTATCCAGACTGAAGTTCACGCAGAGCATGCCGATGGGCTTGCCCTGCCGGTTGCTGATAGTGATGGAGGAGGACTTCAGCAGCGTCCCGTCGCGGGTACGGCTGAAGTAGCTGCTCCACTGGCTGCCCGCCTCCCCCTGCAAGCGGTTGAGGGCAAAGTCGGTGACCGGCGCCCCCTCCCGACGACCGGTGACATGGCCGTTGGCAATCTTGATAACCGATGCATCCAGCGTATCGAACGCATGCAGCACCACCTCGCACCCTGCGCCAAACAGCGCGGCCAGCGCCTCGACCGCGGGCTCGAAACTGGCGATCAGATGACGTTCTTCATCCGTTAACGAATTGATCTGGTCAGTGGTGGCTGCTGTGGACATATATGAGTAACTTTGAGTAAACCGCAGTTGATTCTACTATCAACAAGATCAACTAATGTTGAGCGGCATCCCCTTTTTGCTCGCCATTATGCCCACCTTTTAACAAAGTGCGACAAATTGTGAAGCGGCGCACAGCCGGGCGGCAACTCAGAGGTGATAGCGAGCCAGCAGCTGCTTGTAGGCGGGGGTCTGTTTGAACGCCTTGAGGGCAGAGGAGAAGCGGATAGCCAACTGGTCGTGGCCGGGCTTGTGGGTAAACGCGAGGAAGTTGCGGTTGTCGTCGGTCAGCAGGCGCGAGCCGTGGTTCACCTGCTCCTGCAACCCCTGGGTATGCAGCAAGTAGCGACCGACCCGCTCGTTGAGCACCACCCCATCCAACCGACCGGCCATCATCAGATGCAGTTGTTTGATGGCATTCCCCTCCCCCGTCATCGGCATCCGGATAACGCCGGGATCGGTCAGAAAATCGGGGCTGTAGGCATAATCTTCCTGAATACCTATCCGCAGACCCTTGAGGTCGGAGAGCTGCCTGAAATCTACCGGACGAGCCGTCGGATAGAAGAGCACTTCGCCGCTGTAAGAGAGCGGCTCTTCGGGGTAGTGGAGCCAGTGCTGGCGGGAAGGTTCAAAGAAGACATCAAGCACCGCATCCCCCTGCCTGAGACGGGCCTGCTGCAGAACCCGCTTCCAGGGCAGCACCCTGATTTCAGTGCGATAACCCATCTGGCGCAACACGGTACAGGCCAGATCGAGATCGGCGCCGGCCAGCTCGCCATTGTCACCACGCATCACATAAGGGGGCCACAGCTCGGTCAGCAGCGTCAGAGTCGGCGGCTCGTTCGTCGCCACGGCCGAACCAGCACCAAACAGGGAGGCCAGCAGCCAGCCGTACAACCCGATCCTTCGCCAACCCTGACACCACATCATGGAGATCCCTCATGGTCCGTATGGATTGAGGATATACAAGGGATGAACAATAAAAAAGGAGGCCGAAGCCTCCTTGAGATCCACTCTCTGAATGGCACTTACAGTGCTTTCAGGATTGCCTCGACGCTGGCCTTGGCATCGCCAAACAGCATCTGGGTATTTTCCTTGAAGAACAGCGGGTTCTGGACACCGGCGTAGCCAGTGTTCATGGAGCGCTTGAAGCCGATGACGTTCTGCGCTTTCCACACTTCCAGCACCGGCATACCGGCGATCGGGCTGCCCGGATCTTCCATCGCGGCCGGGTTGACGGTGTCGTTGGCACCGATCACCAGCACGGTGTCGGTATCGGCGAAGTCGTCGTTGATCTCGTCCATTTCCAGCACGATGTCATACGGTACTTTCGCTTCCGCCAGCAGCACGTTCATGTGGCCAGGCAGACGACCGGCAACCGGGTGGATACCGAAGCGCACCTTGACGCCGCGATCACGCAGCTTCTGGGTGATTTCAGCCACCGGATACTGGGCCTGCGCCACCGCCATGCCGTAGCCCGGGGTGATGATGACGGAGCTGGAGTTCTTCAGCAGGTCAGCCACTTCCTCGGCGCTGGTTTCGCGGTATTCGCCCATCTCCTGCTCAGCCGTGGAGGCTACGCCGTCGGAGCCGAAGCCACCGGCGATCACGGAGATGAAGGAGCGGTTCATCGCCTTGCACATGATGTAAGAGAGGATCGCACCGGAGGAGCCCACCAGAGCACCGGTGACGATCAGCAGGTCGTTGGAGAGCATGAAGCCCGCCGCTGCCGCCGCCCAACCGGAGTAGGAGTTCAGCATGGAAACTACCACCGGCATGTCGGCGCCACCGATGGAGGCAACCAGATGCCAGCCGAAGGCGAAGGCGATCAGGGTCATCACCAGCAGGGCGAAGGTAGAGCCGCCCGCGTTGACGAAGTAGACCATCAGCGCCAGCGAGGCGACCACGGCCAGCAGGTTCAGCTTGTGGCGGTGCGGCAGCATCAGCGGCTTGGAGGAGATGAGACCGCGCAGTTTGCCGAAGGCAACCACGGAACCGGTAAAGGTTACGGCACCAATGAAGACGCCCAGGAAGATCTCGACCAGGTGGATGTTCAGCATGGCGCCGGTCAGGTGCTCGACCTGGGCAACGCTGTTGGCCTGCTCGAACGCCGCACGGGCGGCTGCCAGGGTGGCATCCAGGTTGGAACCGACGGAGACAACCACCTCAGCAGGGGCAGAGGGGTGCAGATCGATGAAGCTGTTGAAGCCCACCAGCACCGCTGCCATACCCACGAAGCTGTGCAGCACGGCCACCAGCTCGGGCATCTCGGTCATCTCGACCTTGAGTGCCAGACGCACGCCGATGGCACCGCCGATCACCATGGCCAGGATGATCCAGTGAACACCACTGGTCTCCGGGTTGAATACGGTGGCGAGCAGGGCGATAGCCATACCCGCGATACCGAACAGGTTGCCATGTTTGGCCGTCTCTTGCTTCGACAGTCCCGCGAGACTGAGGATGAAGAGCACGGCGGCAACGATATAGGATGCTGTTACCAGTCCTTGAGACACGTTAAACCCCCTTAATCCTTACGGAACATCTTCAGCATGCGCTGAGTGACGGTGAAGCCGCCGAAGATGTTGATACTGGCAATCAGCACGGCGATGAACGCCAGCGCGGTGACCAGGGTCGACCCTTGCCCGATCTGCAGCAGGGCACCGACCACGATAATGCCGGAGATGGCATTGGTGACCGACATCAGCGGCGTGTGCAGGGCGTGAGAGACGTTCCACACCACGTAGTAACCGACCACACAGGCCAGGATGAATACGGTGAAGTGGGAGAGGAAGGCTGCCGGGGCAACGGAGGCGATCCAGCCGAAGGCGGCGATGCCGAGGGCACCGAACACGAACTTCTTGTTGGAGGGCTTGGCCTCTTCCTTCTTGGCGGCCGGTTTGGCGGCGGCCGGTTTCTGCGGGGCAGCTGAGACGGAGATGGCGGGCGGCGGGAAGGTCACTTCACCGGCCTGGATCACCGTCATGTTGCGCTGAACCACGTCTTCGAAGTCGATAGCGACGTTGCCGTCCTTCTCCTTGCACATCAGCTTCATCAGGTTGACCAGGTTGGTACCGTAGAGCTGAGAGGATTGGGCAGGCAGACGACCCGGCAGATCGGTGTAACCAATCACCTTGACGCCGTTGTCGGTGACATGCAGCTCACCCGGCACTGTGTCTTCACAGTTGCCGCCAGCCTGAGCGGCCATGTCCACGATGACGGAGCCCGGCTTCATGCTGTCGACCATCTCTTTGGTGATCAGCTTGGGAGCCGGCTTGCCCGGGATCAGGGCGGTGGTGATGATGATATCCACCTCTTTGGCCTGCTGGGCGAACAGCTCCATCTCGGCCTTGATGAACTCATCGGACATGACTTTGGCGTAACCATCGCTGGATGCACCGTCTTCGCCACCGAAGTCCAGCTTGAGGAATTCCCCACCCATGGATTCGATCTGCTCGGCCACTTCCAGACGGGTGTCGAATGCACGCACGATGGCGCCGAGGGAACCGGCCGTACCGATGGCGGCCAGACCGGCTACACCGGCACCGATCACCAGTACCTTGGCAGGCGGCACTTTACCGGCTGCGGTGATTTGACCGGTGAAGAAGCGACCGAACTGGTGCGCAGCTTCAACCACGGCGCGATAGCCACCGATGTTGGCCATGGAGGAGAGGGCATCGAGGGACTGGGCACGGGAGATCCGCGGCACCATATCCATCGCCATCACATTGATGTTGCGCTCGGACAGCTTCTTGACCAGCTCAGGGTTCTGGGCAGGCCAAATGAAGCTCACCAGAGTGGCGCCATCTTTAATTTGTGCGATCTCGGCATCGGTCGGCGCATTGACCTTGAAGATAAGGTCGGCTTGCCAGACATTCGGCACCACGCTGGCACCGGCAGCCTCGAAGGCGGCATCATCGAAGCTGGCCGACAGGCCTGCGCCGGTCTCGATGGCGACCTCGAAGCCGAGCTTTTTCAGCTGCTCGACGGTAGCCGGGGTCGCTGCGACCCGGGTCTCACCGGCGAGACTCTCTCTCGGTATTCCAATCTGCATGACTATTCCCTGATGGTTAATAAACAATCGCTGCCCAGTGTCTCACTTCTGACGAAACAAAACATGACCAAAGTGCAGGTCCAGGGCTCTTTGTTATGAAAATCAGTAGGCTTTACCTCAACCTCCTGTCATGGTCAGGCCCCCGCTTTTCAGGCGCGAAGGTGATTAGTATCAAATTTTGGAGTTTTATTACAACCGCAGTCCCGACGGCACTCGTACAGAATTCAGCCCATCCCTGGCTACGATTAAAAAAAACAAACCAAATTAGAGACTTATACCAGTAAAAACGGCTGAAAAAAGTGATCCAACCAGTCAAAAAAAATGTTTTACCGGCCCTCTATCTTAGCGTTTTTTGTTCTTACGAAATCCGCTTTCGTCTCACTTCTCGCAGCAAAACGCCGAAAAGTAACATTTTCCCAACAAAAGCGGGGCCGCTCAGCCACCAGAAGGCGGGAGAGGGCCCCGGCAATTCAATCGTTTCGCCCGTTTGGCACCGATTGACGGCCCTTACCAGGCCGCTTCATAAATATGCTGGCTCTGCACCAGATCGATGTCGCCGTGCTCGCCGATGGCAGTCATACCGTGCTCCCCCAGCTTGCCAATCAGGGTGTCGATACCCAGATCTTTCAGACCGCAGTCGCGCAGTCGGGTCTTGACCCCCATCCGCTCGAAGAAGTCGCGGGTAGCGGCGATGGCATCGTCGATGCGCTCCGCTTCGCT
Source organism: Aeromonas sp. DNP9 (assembly GCF_001728955.1). Lineage (NCBI taxonomy): Bacteria > Pseudomonadati > Pseudomonadota > Gammaproteobacteria > Aeromonadales > Aeromonadaceae > Aeromonas > Aeromonas sp. DNP9. The sequence continues at coordinate 45,993 of NZ_LYSQ01000018.1, forward strand.
GCCGCTGCTCAGACCCCACACCCGCTCTGCGTATTGCAGCAGCTTGGCATGCTTCTGTTTGCGCTTGGCCTGCAGCAGGGCGGGCAGCACCACCGCCAGAGTCTGGGCGTGGTCGAGGCCGTGCAGGGCAGTCAGCTCGTGACCCAGCATGTGGGTGGCCCAGTCCTGTGGTACACCGGCACCAATCAGGCCGTTCAACGCCATGGTGGCGCTCCACATGATGTTGGCGCGCACCTCGTAGTTGTGCGGCTCGGCCAGAGCCTTGGGGCCCTCTTCGATCAAGGTCAGCAGCAAACCTTCGGCGAAGCGATCCTGCACCTTGGCATTGACCGGATAGGTGAGGTACTGCTCCACGATGTGGACGAAAGCATCCACCACCCCGTTCGCCACCTGACGCTCGGGCAGGGTGTAGGTCAGCACAGGATCCAGCACGGCGAAGCGCGGCATCACGAACGGCGAGAAGAAGTGCACCTTGTCGCCACTGCTGCGACGGGTGATGACGGCGCCCATGTTCATTTCGGAACCGGTCGCCGGCAGGGTCAGCACGGAACCGAGCGGGATGGCGGAACGCACTTCGCTGCCGACGGTCTCGAGAATGTGCCAGGGATCCTTGGCCAGATCGTAGTGCGCGGCAGCAGCGATAAACTTGGTGCCATCGAGCACCGAGCCGCCGCCAACGGCGAGCAGGAAATCGACCCGCTCGGCACGGGCCAGCTCCACGGCGCCCATCAGGGTCTCGTAGGCCGGGTTCGGCTCGATGCCGCCAAATTCAAACAGGGTCATGCCAGCCAGCTCGTTGCGGATCTGTTCCAGCAGGCCGCTGCGTACCACGCTGCCGCCACCGTAGGTGATCAAGACGCGGGCATCGCTCGGAAGCTGCTCGCGCAGCTGGGCGATCTGCCCTTGGCCGAACAGGATCTTGGTCGGGGTATGGAGAGTAAAGTTGTTCATCGACATTGCCTTCTTCTGATAGTCAGGGCGGCCAGGCCGCGAAATCGTGATTGCATTTTTCTCCAGAACCACCCTACCATCAAGACAACATCCTGCTTGATTCTTGCCTATTTCTACAAAGCAGCGAAAACCGGAACTGTCGAATCAAAGAGTGCCCATGCAAAACCGTTACAGCGACCTCGCCGCCAGATTGACCCGCCACGTCACCGCCCCCGGCATCACCCCATCACCGGTGAAACAGGTCAACCTCATCTATACCACCGAGCATCATGGCCGCACCCCGGTGCTCTACCAACCGCGGATGATCGTTATCCTGCAGGGACACAAGGTGGGTTATCTGGCGGATCAGGTGTTTCGCTACGACCCCAACCACTATCTGCTGATGACCCTGCCGCTCCCCTGCGAGTGCGAGTGCTTCGCCTCCCCTGAGCAGCCGCTTATCGGTTTTACCATCGAGATCGATCTGGTCACCCTGCAAGAGCTGCTGCTGGAGCTGGGCGATGCCCTGCCCGCCCCCGCGCCGCAAAAGAGCGGCGTCCACTCGGTCCCCCTGTCGGAAACCATGTTTTGCGCCGCCGAGCGACTGATCGAGCTGATGGACAACCCGCTGCACGCCAGGGTGCTGGGGCCGCAGACGGTGCGGGAGATGCTGTTCCACGCCCTCACCGAGGGGGGCGGCCCGGCGCTGCAAGCGCTCGCCAATCGCCACAACCATGTGGGCCAGATCGCCCGGGTGCTGCGTATGATAGAGTCCCGTTATGCCGACAACCTCACCATGGAGGAGCTGGCGCGGGAGGTGAACATGAGCGTCTCCGCCTTTCACCACCACTTCAAGGCGGTCACTGCCACCTCGCCGCTGCAGTACATCAAGTCGTTTCGCCTGCACAAGGCGCGAATGATGATGCTGCACGACGGCATCAAGGCGGGCACCGCGGCGGCCAGAGTCGGTTACGAGAGCAACTCCCAGTTCAGTCGGGAGTACAAGCGCTTCTTCGGCAGCACGCCGACGGATCAGGCCTCCCGCTTCCGGGATGGCCAGCTGCGCATCATCGAGGGATAACAAGAGAAGGATTACTTATGCGTTCACTGCTTTGCCTGTTCACCGCTTTGCTGCTGACAGCCTGTACCGGGATTGCCGATGGCATCCGCCCCGTTACCGGCTTCCAGCTCGATCGTTATCTCGGTACCTGGTACGAAATCGCCCGCCTCGACCACAGCTTCGAGCGGGGGCTAGAGCAGGTGAGCGCCACCTACAGCCTGCGGGACGATGGCGGCGTCAAGGTGCTCAACCGCGGCAAGCAGAGCGATGGCAGCTGGCGCGAAGCCGAGGGCAAGGCCTACTTCGTCGGCAGCCCGGACGAGGCACGGCTCAAGGTGAGCTTCTTCGGCCCCTTCTACGGCGGCTACAACGTCATCGACCTCGACCCCGATTACCAGCTCTCGCTGGTGACCAGCTACAACCACGACTACCTCTGGATCCTCTCCCGCTCACCCAACCCGCCCAAGGCGAAGGTGGATGCGCTGGTCGCCAAAGCGAAGTCGCTGGGCTTTTCCACCGACCAGCTGATTTGGGTCAAACAGACCCCTTAAGCCAGTCGTAAAATAGCAAAGGGCAGCCCGCGGGCTGCCCTTTCTGTTGCTGGCGTGGCGGGATGTTAAAGCCGGAAGCGGCCGATCTCCTGCTCCAGCCGCTCGGTCAGCGACTTGAGTTCGGCCGCCTGCGCCGCCTCGTTGCCCGCCTGCTCGGCCAGCTCTTGCGAGACGTGGCGGATATTTTCGGTATTGCGGCTGATCTCGCCGGTCACCGAAGTCTGCTCCTCGGCCGCGGCGGCGATCTGGGTCGCCATGTCGCTGATAGAGCCGATCGCCTCGTTGATCCGGGCAAGGCTCTGGTTGGCCGCTTCCGCATCCTCGACGCTGGTACCCGCCAGCTGACGGCTGGTCTCCATGCCACCCACGGCGCGACGGGTAGTCTGCTGCAGGGTCTCGATCATCTGCTGGATTTCGTCGGTGGAGTCGTGGGTGCGGCGTGACAGCACCCGCACCTCGTCCGCGACTACCGCGAAGCCGCGTCCCTGCTCACCAGCCCGCGCCGCCTCGATGGCCGCGTTGAGCGCTAGCAGGTTGGTCTGCTCGGCGATGCCGCTGATGGTCGCCAGAATGCCGCTGATCTTCTGGGCATGGCTGTCGAGCTCATTGATGATCTGGCTGGCATCGGCCACTTCGTCCGCCAGACCGGTAATGCTGCGCTGACTCTGGCCAACCTGGGATTGACCGGCGACTGCCAGTGCAACCGCATCGGTGGCGGTGGTGGCGGCAAACTCGGCGTTACCGGCGATCTCCTGAGTGGCGGAAGCCATCTCGGTCACCGCGGTCGCCACCATCACGATCTCGTCCTGCTGCTGGCGCACCCGCTGACTGCGAGCCTGCGCCCCGGCCGCCTGGGCACGGGACTGGGCCGCCAGCTCGACGGTCACATCCCGCAACCGGCTGACGATACCATGCAGCCGCGCCACGAACTGGTTGAAGTTTTGGGCCAGCTGACCCACCTCATCCTTGCTATGGGTGTTGATGTGAACGGTGAGATCCCCCTCGCCGTGGGCAATGTCGTGCAGGGCGTGCGCGACCCGACCGAGATCGGCGAACAGGTATTTGAAGGTGGCGGTGAGCAGGGCACTGAACACCAGCATCAGCACCAAGGTCAGCCCCACCAGCTCCCACAGCAGGCTGCTGAGCGGCGCCTCCAGCACATCGCGATACATCACCATGGCCAGCAGCCAGTCGGTGCCCGGTACCGGTTGTACTGCCAGCAGCACATCCCGCCCGTCGAGGGTGGCGGCGTGCAGCTCGCTGTTTTCGCGGCCCCACTGCTGGAAGGTGGCGGCAGAGAGTCCCGGCGCCAGCTCGGCGATGGGTTTGAGCGCCAAATCCTTCTGCGGATGGCCGACGATGAGGCCACTGCTATCGAGCAGCATGGCATAGCCTTCACCCTGCACCTTCATCGCCAGTACTTCGTCGATCAGCTTGTCGAGCGCCAGGTTGGCCCCTACGGCACCGACCAGCTCGCCCTGATGGCGTACCGGCTCGGAGAGGGTGACCACCAGCTTCTGCATGGTGACGCTGACATAGGGGGCGGTGACGATCAGCTGCCCCGCCTTCACCGCATCCTGATACCAGGGGCGCTCGCGCGGGTCATAGTTGCCGGTATTGAGGGAGGGATCCTGCCGGGTCATCACCCCCTGCGCGGAGCCAAAATAGGTGAGGCCGAAGCCGCCCGAGGTGTAGGCCTGCTTCAGGTGCGGCACCAGCTCGGCTTGGGGGTTATCGCTGATCAGGTTGACCAGCGCATGGACAGTGTTCTTGCGATCCGTCATCCATTCGCCGATGGCGACCGAGTAGGCGTGGCCATAGTTGACCGCCTCGCTCTGGATGGCGCTCACGGTGCGGGATTTTAGGGTGTGAAAGGCAACGATGCCGAGCAGTGATGCCATCAGCAGCACTACGCCAAGACTGGTGGCCAGCAGCTTGCCGCGCAGAGAGAGGGTCATGACGACGAATCCTTGTTGTTGTGTCAGGCAGGGAAAACCCTGATGTATCAAAGGCTATCGGCCGCAATATGAACAGACTTTAGTGAATCTGTATATTTTCCCATCTATCAACAACAGAACGCGCTATTCGTGTGAACTAGATCGCTATTCCATGCTACTGACTCTTGTAACAACAAAGTGACAGGCCGCCCGAAGGCGGCCTGTCACTTACCCCTGATATGCACCGGCGGAGTAGGTCAGCTCATAGCTGTGGCTGTAGATCTCGACGATATTGCCGAAGGGATCTTCCATGTAAACCATGCGGTAGGGCTTCTCGCCCGGGTAGTACTCGCGCACCGGCATCCGCTGCTTGCCGCCCGCCGCGACGATGCGCGCCGCCAGCCCCTCGACATCCGGATCCTGCACGCTGAAGTGGAACACCCCGGTCTTCCAGAATTCGAAGTTGTTCTCACGGCGCTCGCTGTTGGGGAACTCGAACAGCTCGATGCCGATCTTGTCGCCGGTGGAGAGGTGGGCGATGCGGAAGGAGCCCCAACCCGGGCCAAACACGTCGTTACACATCACGCCGATGGCAGAGTCATCCTCGCTGATGGTGGTCGCCGGCATGATGAGATACCAGCCCATCACCTTGGTATAGAACTCGACCGCTTTGTCGAGGTCAGTCACCGTGATGCCGATGTGGGAGAAGTTGCGTGGATAGGTCATACGTCACCTTGAAATTGTGTGTGGGAAACAGGTGACATGATAGGAAGGGGCGACATAATGAAAAATAAGGTCAAACTAATGGAAGGCATAAATTAAATTTATGGTTAATCCGCTCTGGCTCCACACCCTGGTGGTGGTGCATGAAACCGGCAGTTTTACCCGTGCCGCCGAGCGGCTGGATCTCACCCAGGCCGCCGTCAGTCAGCATATCTCGCGCCTCGAGGCCGAATTTGGCCCCCTGCTGCTGCGCAAGCCTCGTCAGCTGGAGCTCACTCCGCGCGGGCTGGTGGTGCTCGACTTCGCCCGCCAGCAGGCGCAGGCAGCCGAGCAGTTGCGGGCACGCCTCTCTGACGATGACCCTCACCGCGGCGCCATCACCCTCACCACCCCGGGCAGCATTGGTCTGCTGCTCTATCCCCTGCTGCTCGACCAGCAACAGGAGCACCCCGGACTCACCATCCAGCACCGCTTTGCCCCCACCCCCGACATAGTGCAGGCGATACTGGCAGGGCGCAGCGATCTGGGACTGGTGGATCAACCGCCGGAGCACCCCAGCATCGCCGCCGAGCCCTTCGCCCGCGAACCCCTCTGTCTGGTGGTACCCAACGACGGCAAGGAGCCGAGCTGGCAGCACCTCTGTCAGCTCGGCTTTATCGACCACCCGGATGGCCGCAGCATGGCACAACGCCTGTTGGGACGACGCTACCCCGGCCAGCGCGTTGACGAGATCCCCCTGCGCGGCTTTACCAACCAGATCGGCCTGATCCTGGAGCCGGTCGCCCGTGGCCTTGGCTTTACCGTACTGCCCCGCTTCGCCGTCACCGCCTTTGCCCAGCAGGAGAAGATCCGGGTGATCCAGAGCAGCATTGAAGTGATCGACACCCTCTGGCTGATCTACCGCGCCGAGTGGCCGCTCCCCGCCCGCCACCAGCGGTTGGTGAAAACCCTCAAGACGCAGGTCGGCGCCAGCTGATGCACAAACAACAAGGCCGCCTCAAGGGCGGCCTTTTACTGTCCGGCGGCAGGGTTATTTAACCCGCGCCAGCGCCGTATTGATCCTGAGGTTGGTCGCCTCCAGCCCCGGCTGCTGGCCATAGAAATCGAACTCCAGCTCAACCCCGGGACGGAACAGCAGGCAGTGGGTGGAGCCACCGAAGTGGAACATCCCCAGCTGCTCACCCTTCTCGATCCGCTGCCCCGGCTGCACCGTCACCTCGCAGCTCGACACTTCGGCCATCCCGACCGGCACCACGCACATCAGACCGATTTTGGGGTTGTCCGCCTCGATAAAGATCAGGGCGCGGGTCGCCACCGCAGTGAGGAAGGGTTGCGACTGGTTGGGGGCGCTCGGGTCGGCGCCATCGAGGTTGCCAAAACCCTGATGACGGTTGGCCAGGTAGTAGCTGCCGTTGACCACCTTGACCGAGCGCACCGTACCGCTCACTGGGCTGTGCCAGCGGTGATAGCTGAGAGCGCTGAGGAAGGCCTGATAGATGGTGCCCCCCTCGAACTGGGCGGCGCGCGGGTCGAAGTCGAGCAGGTTGTCCAGCGAGTAGGGCTGCCCCTTGAGCCAGAAGGAGTCCTGCCGGCGCACTCTTTTGGCCACCTGCAGCGGGGCCGATTCGCAGGCGTTGGCGATCACGTTGTCATCGTCGGGGGCAGCTACCGGCCGCACGCCGGGGCGAAAGCGGCGGGTGAAGAAGTCGTCCCAGCTGGCAAACCCTTCATATTCGGCCCCCGGGGTGGAGTGGAAGATCCCCTCGAAGCTGTCCGGTGTGGGGTTGTCTCCGGCACCGAGCGCCCCCTGCGCCACCTTGACCATCTCCCGTTTCGCCACGTCACCCAGCCAGGGGACGATCAGGGTCTGGCGATCGAGCGGACTGACCGACTCGGTCAGCACATAGCGGGAGGCCGGACTTTGCAGGAAATTGGCCCAGTAGCCGAGGATCTTGCGCAGCTGCTGGTTCACCAGCTCGTTGGCAAAGAAGCCGTAACCGGCAACCGTCGCTATGGGCCAGTTGAGCAGGGCATTGATGGGGAAGCCGATGAGCCCCGCCGGCTCGTGGCTCTGCACATCCTGATAGGCTTCTGGCGCCGTGGTCATGATGCCGTTGAGCAGCAGCAGAAACTCTTCGAAGCTGCGCACCTCGACCTGACCGAGCGGGGTTCTGTGCTTGTGCTGCCACGCCTCGTCAAACATCGCCTGCGCCTGCAGATGCAGCGCCGGCTCCTGCTCGACCAGCGCCTTCAGCTCGGCGATCGGTGCCACCAGCGGGCGGGGCTGACGGGTAACCGCCTGCCGCAACCGCTGCACCCAGCGCTCCACATGCACCTGATCCCGGGGTACCCAGCCGCCAGCGTGGGTGTGATTGTGACGAGTCTCCACCGCTTTGTTCATCGATCTATCTCCTTGGATTGAAGCGCCTCAGGCCAACCGGATGCAGTACAGACGCCGGGCAACAGGGCACCATCTGACAAGAAGCAAGGTGTAGCACAGGGGTAGAGAGGCCTCAATTGACAGATGTGGCAGAGGCAAACGGCAAGAAAGAGAGCTAACGGGGAGAGTGGCAAACGCCAGAAAGCGAAAAGCCAGCTCAATGAGCTGGCTTTTCTTGAATTAAATGGCAGGGGCGGCAGGACTCGAACCCGCAACCATCGGTTTTGGAGACCGCTGTTCTACCAATTGGAACTACGCCCCTGCAACAAACGAGGCGTAGTATACAAAGTGGAGATCAAAGGTAAAGGCTTTTTTTACGCTTTCGATGCGATTGCACAAATCCCGAACAAGTCGCGGTTGTTTGTGCAGCAAAGCGGGATAACTTGCTGTATTTGCAGCCCTGCCGGGGTAGGAATGGGACATAAATGGGGGTAGGGTGAAATCAGGTACCGGGAGGCCACTTATGCTCAATTACCGACTGCTCCAACAACTGGCGCCCCTCAATTTCAGGGATGAACGCAAAACAGAGTCCCTGCCAGCCTATCTTGAACGGGTCGCGCCACTGGTGCCCTTTATTCCTGAAAATGTGCTTTCCCAGTGGATTTACCGCCATTGGCGCGGTTTTGAGTCCAACTGGAGCTTTATCGATCTCGCCAGCCATCAGTTCACCTGTGAAAGCTGGCCCACCGCGCAACTGGTGGATCAGGTGGACTCCCGCCATATGGAGGTGATCGAGCGCTGGGGCGAGATGCTGCGCAGCAACCGCTATGTCCGCCGCTCCTGGCTCGGCGAGAAGATGCTGAACGAAGGCACCTGGCCGGAACCTGTCATCGTACTGGCGCCGGAGGAGGGAGCAAGCTACCCGAACGGCCATCCCCTGCCCCGCCCCTACTGCCTGCTGGAAGGGCACCACAGACTCGGTTATTTGCGCGCCATGGCCCGCGATGGGGAATCGCTGCAAGAGACGCATAGAGTGTGGATTTGTCGTCATGTTTCCGCCACTTAAACGTTTTTCATGCTGAAATTGGCATCGGAAATAAAATTTTGACAATTAAAAAAGCGGCCCTATAATCTGTCCGGTTTTGAAAAAGGTCGGGACGAAACGATGCAGTTTTTGATTCAGAAAACAGCCTTGCAGACGGGTGGTGCGCACCAGAGCGGCCCCGTTGTTTCCGGTTCCCACCCCAACGATCCCCAGTTATTTTTAAAAAAAGCCCCTGTTTCAGGGGCTTTTTTTTGTGCCCGAAAAACCTCCAATGATGTCAAAGGGAATGCAGACGATGACCAATCCACTCTATAAGAAACATGTCATCTCCATTTCGGACCTGACCCGGTCAGAAATGGAACTGGTAGTCTCAACCGCACAACGGTTGAAGGCTGAACCTGACACCAGCCTGTTGAAAGACAAGCTGGTTGCCAGCTGCTTCTTCGAAGCCTCCACCCGCACCCGCCTCTCTTTCGAGACCGCGGTACAGCGCCTTGGCGGCAACATCATCGGCTTCGCCGACGGTGGTAACACCAGCGCCAAGAAGGGCGAGACGCTGGCTGACTCCATCAAGATCATCGGTTCCTACTCGGATGCGGTGGTGATGCGCCACCCGAAAGAGGGCGCAGCCCGTCTGGCCTCCGAGTTCTCCCGCGTGCCGGTCATCAACGGCGGCGACGGCTCCAACCAGCATCCGAGCCAGACCCTGCTCGACCTGTTCACCATCCATGAGACCCAGGGTCGTCTGGACAACCTCAACGTCGCCTTCGTCGGTGACCTGAAATATGGCCGCACCGTGCACTCGCTGGCCCAGGCCCTCAGTCTGTTCAACTGCCGCTTCTTCTTCATCTCCCCGGAAGCACTGGCGATGCCGGACTACATCTGCGAAGAGCTGGAAGAGAAGGGTATCCAGTTCAGCGTCCACCAGACCATGGAAGAGGTGATGCCGGAGCTGGACATCCTCTACATGACCCGCGTCCAGAAAGAGCGCTTCGACGAGACCGAATACAAGCACATGGCCGCCAAGTTCATTCTGGAGCTGGCGACTCTGGAAGGGGCCAAGCCCACCATGAAGATCCTGCATCCCCTGCCCCGTGTCGACGAAATCGATGTGGCGGTCGACAAGACTCCCCACGCTTGCTACTTCCAGCAGGCGGAGAACGGAGTCTATGCACGCCAGGCGCTGCTGGCACTGGTACTGAACGAAACTGTCTGAGCTTAGGGGAATATCATGTCTGACAAGAACCAACTGCAAGTCGAAGCCATCCGTCACGGCTCCGTCATCGATCACATCCCCGCTGGCCAGGGCATCAAGATCCTCAAGCTGTTCCAGCTGGTCGAAACCCAGGAGCGGATCACCGTCGGCTTCAACCTGAAATCCGGCGCGCTGGGCAAGAAGGATCTCATCAAGATTGAGAACACCCGCCTGACCGAGCAGCAGGCCAACCAGCTGGCGCTGTTCGCCCCGAAAGCGACCGTCAACATCATCGAAGACTTCAATGTGGTGAAGAAGCATCAGCTGGAGTTGCCGGAGTTCATCGCCGGGGTGTTCCACTGCCCCAACTCCAACTGCATCTCCCACAACGAGCCGGTGGACAGCTACTTCCGGGTGCGCGAAGTGAAAGGCGTGGTGCGGATGAAGTGCAAATATTGCGAGAAGTCCTTTACTCAGGACATCGTCAGCGAACGTTACTGATATCTGATTGGGCCCCGCGGGGCCCATTTTTGAACCCTGTCACATCACCGAATTTCCAGTCAGCTATAATTTGCCATCGCAAGATGGTAATGCCCGCTCATTCCCTGCATATAGATGGATTATCAGTGTTTTTGCCTGATAACTGACTGCTATGGCAGATATCGCGCGGTTACCTCCGGTCATCATCAAAGGAATTCGCCGTGGTCAAAACCCTCAGTCGTCCCGTTGCCCAAGAGCCCGATCTGGCCCAGCTGGATGCCTGTCGCCAGATCATCGGTCAGCACTGTTACAGCACCCAGGAAGAGATCCGCCGCGAGCTGTCGGAGCGCGGCTTTGCCGACATCAGCCAGTCCACCATCTCCCGTCTGTTGCGCCGCCTCGGCGTCGCCAAGGCACAGAATGCCAACGGCAAGAAGGTCTACACCCTGGTCGATGAGCAGCTGGAACCCGCTGGCAGCACCCGCTCTATCCACGACATGGTGCGCGAAGTGGTACACAACCAGCAGATGGTGCTGATCCACACCACTCCGGGGGCCGCCACCGTGGTGGCTCGCCTGCTGGATCGCAACGCCAATCCCGAGATCATGGGCGCCGTCGCAGGCAATGACGTGGTGCTGGTCGCTCCACGCCATATCAGCCGTACCCGACAGGCCCACGCCGCCGTGGTGCGCACGCTGGCGCAAGCCCGCTAACCCCTTCCATCGAATGCATCGAGGCGACCTGCGGGTCGCCTTTTTGTTGCCTACTATTTTGTGCCCATCACTTCTTGCGCCCATAAAAAACGGGAGCCCGCAGGCTCCCGTTTCATCTTTCTTGTTATCCCTCAGGAGAGCACGGCGCCCAGGCTCAGGCAGACCACGATCAGCACGGTCAGGATACCGAGCAGCGGAGCCACCCACTTCAGCCAGCGCACATAAGGCACCTTGGCGATGGCCAGACCGCCCATGACCACGGCGGAGGTCGGGGTCACCAGGTTCACCAGACCGGAGGCAGACTGGTAAGCAGTCACCACCAGATCGCGGCCCACGTTGGCGAAGTCGGCCAGCGGCGCCATGATCGGCATGGTCAGTACGGCCAGACCGGAGGAGGACGGCACCAGGAAGGAGAGTACCACTTCCAGCACGAACATCACGTTGATAAAGACGATGGTGGAAAGGCCGGTCACGATCCCTTCTGCACTGTGCAAAATGGTGTGAGTTATCATGCCGTTATCCATTACCACCACGATACCGCGGGCGATACCGATGATCAGCGCCACCCCCAGCAGGTCACGCGCACCATCGATAAAGTTGGAGGTCAGCTCCTCTTCGCTCATGCGGGAGATGAGACCAACGATGATGGCGGCAGCCAGGAACACGCCGGAGATCTGCGCCATCCACCAGCCCAGCACGGCCACACCGTAGATCATCACGGCAAAGGCGGCGACGAAGATACCCAGCACGATTTTACGGGTCAGGGTGAACTCCAGCATCTGGTCACTCTTGTTGCCAAGGAAGTGGGCACGGTTCTCTTCCCACTTGTCAGCCACCAGGGATTTGCTCGGATCGCTGCGCACCATCTTGGCGTAACGCATGACGTAGGCAACGCAGAGCAGCCAACCGGCGACCAGCATGGCGACGCGCAACCAGATACCGTCGGTGAAGGAGATACCGGCGGCGTTGGCGGCAATCACGGTGGCAAACGGGTTGATGGTGGAACCGAGAGTACCGATACCGGCGCCCAGCAATACGGTTGCCGCCGCCACCACAGGGTCAAAACGGGCGGCCATCATCACCGGCACCAGCAGGGTGTAGAACGGCAGCGACTCTTCGGCCATCCCGTAGATGGTGCCACCTGCGGCGAACAGCGCCATCAGGATCGGGATCATCCACTCTTCCCGGCCGCGCAGGCGGTCGGTCACACGTTCAATACCGGCATCGATGGCACCTGTCTTGGTCACAATGCCAAGAAAACCACCGATGATCAGGATAAAGAGGGAGACGTCGATGGCGCCTGCCTCATAAGTGTCGTGGTTGTAGAGGCCATCGATAGGTGCCAGCAGCACGTCGACGATCCCCTGGGGATTCCCCTCCACCAGTTTGTAGGTACCCGCCACCGGCACTTCTTTGCCGAGGGCTTCGTTCATGGTCATCTCATATTTGCCGGCCGGCACTATCCAGCTCAGGGCGGCCACCAGGGCGATCAGCACAAACAGTATCGTGTAGGCTGACGGGAACTTGAATTTGGTCATGGTCCAGCTTCCTTCTGTGGGTGTGGTATCCATGCAGGCTGCGGGTCGTAGGGTTAGAGGTATTATGCCGCTGTCACATGGTCGAAAAGCCGGGGGTCGCCCCCCCGGCACCACTACTGCGACCTTAGTCGCCCAGCGTAGCAACCATCACTGCCTTGATGGTGTGCATCCGGTTTTCGGCCTCGTCGAACACGATGCTGTGCTCGGATTCGAACACGTCCTCGGTCACTTCCAGGCCTTTCATGCCATATTTGTCAGCCACTTCCTTGCCCATGGTGGTCTCGTCGTTGTGGAACGCCGGCAGGCAATGCATGAACTTCACATCAGGATTCTTGGTAGCGTTGATGACATCCATGTTGACCTGATACGGGGTCATCAGTTTGACGCGCTGATCCCAGGCTTCTTTCGCTTCACCCATGGAAACCCAAACGTCGGTGTAGAGGAAGTCGGTACCCAGTACACCCTCTTTCACATCTTCGGTCAGAGTGATGCGTGCGCCGGTCTCTTCGGCGATCAGGCGGCACTTGGCAACCAGCTCCTCTTCCGGCCAGAAGGCTTTCGGCGCGACCAGACGGATATCCATGCCCATTTTGGCGGCGCCGACCATCAGGGAGTTACCCATGTTGTTGCGGGCATCACCCAGGTAGGCGAACTTGATTTGATCCAGACGCTTGCCCTTGCCGTGCTCCAGCATGGTCATGAAGTCGGCCAGGATCTGGGTCGGGTGGAATTCGTTGGTCAGGCCGTTCCAGACCGGGACACCGGCGTAGGCGCCCAGCTCTTCGACGATCTCCTGACCGTAGCCACGGTATTCGATACCGTCATACATGCGGCCCAGTACACGAGCGGTGTCCTTCATGGACTCCTTGTGACCGATCTGGGAACCGCTCGGGCCAAGGTAAGAGACTTGCGCACCCTGGTCGAAGGCCGCTACTTCAAATGCACAACGGGTGCGGGTAGAGGTCTTCTCGAAAATCAGGGCGATGTTTTTGCCGGTCAGGTGTTTGCGCTCGTAGCCACCGTATTTTGCTTTTTTCAGGTCGATGGCCAGGTCAATCATGTATTGGATTTCGCGCGGGGTGAAGTCCAGCAGTTTCAGGAAGTTACGGTTACGCAGATTAAAAGCCATGATGAGTTCTCTCTATATATGTTTCAGACCAGTTCGGGCAGTAGTGTTGACTACGCATTCTCAGTACAGATGTCGGTAATTACGCATGTACGGTGCGGGTGGCGACGATATTGGTGCCGGCTTCTCCCTTGAGGATGGCGAGGCCATCTTCCAGCGAGCCGATGCCAACCATGCCGCCGGTCGCTTTGACAAATTCACAAGAGGCTTCGACTTTCGGCCCCATGGAACCTGCATCGAACTTGACCCCGGCCAGCTCGTCCGGGCTGGTGACTCGCAGCGGACGCTGGGTCGGTTTGCCCCAATCGAGATAGACGGCATCGGCGTCGGTCAGGATCAGCAGGGCGTCGGCCTTGATCTGCTTGGCCAGATAGGCGGCAGACATGTCTTTGTCGATGACGGCTTCGATACCGGTCAGGCTCTGGCCATCCCAGGTCACCGGGATACCACCACCACCGGTACAGATGATGAGGTGGCCCTGGGCAATCAGGGTTTCGATGGCGTCGCCTTCAACGATGCGCTGGGGCAGCGGGGACGGCACTACGCGGCGGAAGAACTTGCCGTCAGCCTTGACCACCCAGTGCTTCTCTTCTGCCAGGGTGCGAGCTTCAGCCTCTTCGTAGACGGGGCCGATAAATTTGGTCGGGTTGGCAAATGCCGGATCCTTGGGATCAACCTGCACCTGAGTCAGCAGCGCGGTGACGTTGCGGCTCGGCATCAGGTTTTTCAGCTCCTGGATCAGCATGTAGCCGATCATGCCCTGGGACTCGGCACCCAGCACATCCAGCGGATAGGGGGATACCTTGGTGTAGGCGCTGTTCTGCAGGGCCAGCAGGCCGACTTGCGGGCCGTTGCCATGCACCAGCACCACGTTGTACTCCTGAGCAATCAGGGCGATGGTCTTGGCGGCCGTTGCGATGTTCTTGCGCTGGATATCCGCTTCCAGTGGCTCACCACGACGGAGCAGAGCATTGCCACCCAGAGCGACGACGACAGTTGGTTTTTTCATAGTGGTTGATCTCGATTTTGGGTCTGTGTGGCGCCAGCCTCTGCCGACGCCACGCCGTCTCATCAGATGCTGTCGCGTTCCATCGGGCAGCTCATGCAGCGGGCGCCGCCGCGGCCACGGCCCAGTTCATCACCCGGAATGGAGAGAACTGTGATACCGGCTTTGTCATACTTCTCGTTGGTGTAGGTATTGCGCTCGTAACCCACCACCACGCCGGGACGTACGGTCAGTACGTTGTTGGCGTCGTTCCACTGCTCGCGTTCGGCTTCGAAGCTGTCACCGCCAGTGGTGATGATCTTCAGCTGATCGACGCCCAGCGCTTTCTCGATAGCGGTGACGAAGTAACCCTCTTCCTTGATGTTCATGCCAGTGGCGCCGCCCGGAGTCAGGCTCCAGCACTGCACATCCTTGCGGATCACTTCCGGATAGACGGAGAAGGTGTCGATATCCATGTGGGTCATGACGGTATCCAGGTGCATGCAGCTGCGGTGTTTCGGCAACTCCATGGCGATGACCTGCTTGGCCTGACCATGTTTGAACAGGCTGCGAGCCAGGTGCTCGACACCTTGCGGGGTGGTGCGCTCGGACATACCGATCAGCACGGCGCCACGGCCGATAACCAGTACGTCGCCACCCTCGATGGTGGAGTTGTCGTAGTCACGCTCCTCGTCACCGAAGTATTTGATGAAGTCCTGCCCGGCAAACATCGGGTGCCAGCGGTAGATGGCCTTCACATGGTTGGTCTCGCGGCGACGAGCCGGCTTGGCCATCGGGTTGATTGAGACGCCACCGTAAACCCAGCAGGAGGTGTCACGGGTAAAGAGGTGGTTGGGCAGCGGCTCGATGATGAAATCGGTCGGTGCGTGCATGCCCACTACCATGTTGACGCCGCTGTAGGGCATCTCGGAGTAGGTCAGGCCGCCGGAGAGAATGCGGGCCAGTTCGCGGTGCGGCATGTCAGCCAGGAAGCAGCGCACGTCGTTGGCAAAAGAAGATCCGAGGCGGTAGTCGGAGACCTGATGTTGCAGCAGCCAGGTTTTGGCTTCTGGCACATCAAGTGTTTCGGCCAGCAGATTGGTCAGCAGGAAAACTTCGACATTCTGATCGCGCAGTACCTGAGCGAATTTGTCGTGCTCCTGACCGGCGCGTTCAACTGACAGGACGTCATCGAACAGCAGATCCTGGCAGTTGGAAGGAGTCAGACGCTTCAGACTGAGGTTGGGGCGGTGCAACATGACACGGCGCAATTGGCCAACTTCAGAACCTACATAAAATTTGCTCATGATTATATTCCGTCTAGCAGTGGTCCCTGCGAGTGATTGAATAGATTCCTTCTATTCATGCTCGTGGCTAAGGCGGGATATTCTTTATGTAGGGTAATCGGCTTGTGTTCTATCCTGCCCTTGCCTTTCGAGACCGAGGTTAGCCCTGTGAATCACGACAAACTTAGACATTGATCACATTCACTCAGAACTGAATATATTCACCATCCAATCTATGACCCCGGTAGCAAATTGCGCACTTTCCAAACAAACCACACCGAATAACCATGCAAAACTACCCCGTTATATTTCAGGTTGATTCATTTTATATTCATACCAACTCACTGGAGTGATTAAATTCAAATAACAAAAACTGTTAAAAATCATCACTATAAATGACTTTACAAATAGAATTTGAATATTACTCCCTATGTATTGAATACATCGCCGTGACGGGAGGAATGCGGGAGAAATAAATACTCACATCGACCACATTCACTGCATAAATCTTTTCTTGTTCCAGATCATGGCATTGATGCCAACCCCATCAGGCTCGGCCTCATCAGTCACCACCTCTATGTGTGGCTCAACTTAATATGCACAAAGTCCGCATCAAGGTGGGCAGCCATCCTCGTCGGTCATCACAACGCCTTTTGATACTTTTTTCATTAATTGAATTTATTCGCCTCACCTTGCGCTGGCGCCAACCTCGACTTAACTCAGAAAGTGATCCAGATCACACAGGAATGGCACTACCAAGGAGTTGTTATGAAGATGAAACCCATGCTGTTGCTCGCGACTTTGCTGCTCTCTGCGCTCCCCACCCTCAGTCAGGCTGAAGGGGCCCCTGCCATGCCCATGGTGGTATGCCATGTCGACAAGGCCCCTCAAATGCTGGTGCCTGACTATGTCTGCCGCTGGCAGGGAGGTAGCGTTCATTACTAGTCGAAACAACGAGAGGAGCATCACTCCTCTCGCCTTGTGATGAGACAGGCCCCTCCTATACTGAAATCAGCGGTTTTCTCATGGATAGGGGAACGTCATGATCTTGTTGGTCGGTGGAGAGAAGGGGGGGAGTGGCAAGAGCTGCCTGGCACAAAATCTGGCGGTCTACCTCAGATCCCAATTTCAGGGGGAGGTGTTACTGGTCGACTGCGACCCGCAGCGCACCACCTCTGACTGGATTCAGGAGCGCAATGACAACCCGGAGCTGCCACAAATCAACTGCGTACAGCTCTATGGCAATATTCGCAACGACCTGCTCAGCCTGAAAAACCGCTACGACTACGTCATCGTCGATTGCGGCGGGCAAGACAACCGGGCTCTGCGCTCCACCATGGCTGTCGCTACCCACGCCCTGATCCCCTTGCGCCCGAAACGCCGCGACCTCAAGACCCTGCCCCACATGGAAGATCTCATCACCACCTGCAAGATGGTTAATCCGACGCTCAACGCAGCCGTAGTGCTGACCCAGTGCCCCGCCCTGCCCAATCAGGTAAAACGCATTCTCGAAGCGAAAGAGGTTTGCTCCTCGTTCGGTGTCGACGTCCTGAACGCCATCACCTATGGCCGCAACGTCTATGACGACAGCGAAGAGAAGGGACTGTCGGTGATGGAGATCGAGCCGGATGGCAAATCCGCCGAAGAGATCCGGGCCATCGCCAAAGAGTTCCTGCAAGTGGGGGTGTGAGATGGGTCTGGCCGATCTGAAGAAAAAGCACCAGCTGCATCACCAGAAGAAGTTCACCGTCGACGAATTTATCGAAGATGCGGAGTTCTATGCCAAAGGCAAACCCAAGGTGGTCAGCCTTGAACTGGGCCTGCATCGTGACGAAGCCTTGTCGGCGCTGGCCTTTATCGAGAGCGGCGAGCACCTGAAGCCCAGCTACAAAAAAGCCACCTTCTCCATGAGCACGGTGGCCATCGACGAGCTGGGTAATCTGACCCAGCAAGATGGCATGAACAAGTCCCTGTTGCTGCGCCTCTTTACCCACTACTTCTCTTCGCTCACCCCGGAAGAGCGCCAGACAATCTATGAGCGACTCAACCAGCGCTCATAATTTCTCCATTCAGCCGCTCTTTGTGTGCCTCGCCAACTCACCCCGAATGACCATCATCAGACTGCAAAATCTGTTTCTGAAGCAACCAAAACGTCGTGTAAGAGATCCGCCATTCCAAATGTAAGCCAACGGCCAAAAAGATCCCCGAGATAATCGGAAGATAGGATCTTAAAACATGAAGACGAGAAACTTAACTAGCTGTTTATAAATGAATAAATCGAAACTCACCACTTTCGAAATAGCTAATGACAAAAACGTTTTCCAATCTAGCGTTGTAGCCGGTTAGAAAATCCTTATAGTTACTCATGCACGGACGCAATGAAGTCGGTCAGGAAGACTGGCTGCCAGGGTTGGGCAAATGGACTCACCACAGGATGTGGTAAAGGACACCTCCCAGGACGGAGAAAGTGCGACGGGACAGGATGACTCGTCAGGCCAAGATGGCTAAAGGACACCCCAAAGGATTGGGAAGGGGAAACCTAAAGGAAGAGGTAAACAGTCAGGGATTGCAGGGAGCAACTTCGTTCAAGGATCTGAGCGATACGACTACCGGGGGCGACGCAAGTCGCCCCCATCTTTTTATCTGCGTTTCACCGCGACCATTGCTTGATTCCCAATTGCTTGCCTCAGCGCAGAGACTTCTTGCCAGAACCTTTCCGACCCTCTGCTTAAGCAAAAATACATATGAAAGGGGCGCCACGATGGCGCCCTTCTCTGTTTTCTGATCGGCAAACAAGCTTATATCACGCGAGAGAACTGCTGCTGGCGCGCCTTGTTGCGCAGGTACACGTCGAAGCACATACAGATATTGCGGATCAGCAGCTGCCCGGTGGAGGAGACCTCCAGACCATCCTCCGTCATACGCACCAATCCATCGTTGATGAAGGTCTGCAGCAGCTTGAGATCGTCGGCAAAATACTCTCTGAAATTGAGACCGTGCGCCTGCTCGACAGACGCAAAGTTCAGACAGAAATCACAGATGAGCCGCTTGATCACCTCACGACGGATCAGATCATCCTGATTGAGCGAGCAGCCTTTCCACTGAGCATGACCCAGCTCTGCAACCTGTGCGTAATAGGCCTTGAGCTCTTTCTGGTTCTGGGAATAGGCATCACCGATCATGCTGATGGAGGAGACCCCCAGTCCCAGCAGATCGCAATCACCCTGGGTGGTATAGCCCTGGAAGTTGCGGTGCAGCTTGCCCTCGCGCTGCGCTACCGCCAGCTCGTCATCGGGTTTGGCAAAATGGTCCATACCGATGAACTGATAACCCTGGCCAGTGAGGAAGGCGATGGTGTCCTGCAGCATGGCCAGCTTCTCCTGCGGCGCAGGCATATCCACCTCTTTCAACTTGCGCTGGGCGGCAAAGCGACTCGGCAGATGGGCATAGTTGAAGATGGAGAGGCGCGCCGGATCCGTCTTGAGCACCTCTTCCAGCGTATGGTAGAAGCTGGCACGATCCTGATGCGGCAGGCCATAGATAAGGTCGAGGTTGGTCGAGCGGAAACCCAGTTCTCTGGCCCGTTCCAACATGGCTTTAATAAAGTCGTTGTCCTGCTCGCGGTTGACTGCGACCTGTACATCCTTGTTGAAGTCCTGCACCCCAAGGCTGATGCGGTTGAAGCCGACGTCTCGCAGCACATCCAGCATGGTAATGGCAATCTCGCGCGGATCGACCTCGATGCTGAACTCCCCCTCTTCGGCGAAATGGAAGTGCTCACGCAGCATGGCCATCAGGCGGCGCGTTTGTACTTCATCCAGATAGGTGGGAGTACCGCCGCCCCAGTGCAACTGGGTGACCAGACGATGCTTGAAGAGCGGGGCTTGCGCCTTGATCTCCTGCTCCAAATAGTCGAGGTACTCGTCAGCCTTGTGTTGATGACGGGTAATGACCTTGTTGCAGCCGCAGTAGTAGCAGAGCTTGTGACAGAAAGGGATGTGCACGTAGAGCGACAGATTGCGCTCGGGATAATGGCCGGCAGCGCGGACAAAATCCGGATAGCCGAAGCTCTCGTTGAACTCCAGCGCAGTGGGATAAGAGGTGTATCGCGGGCCACTGTAGTTATATTTTTCGATCAGGGCCTGATCCCACACAATCTGTTCTGCTTGCACGCTCGCTTCCTCTCTTGTTGTTATTGTTGGCTCACCGACCTAACTGAAAATCCTTCAGCTGGGCCACATCCTTGAGGATCTGAGCCTCCAGCTCGGCCTCGTAACCGCTGCGTTCGAGATCCATCTTCATCACTTCATTGCGCTTGAGGGCACGTCTGGCCTCATGAGTCGGCATATCTTTCACCTTCTCATACAGCCCGTACAGACCCGGGAACTCGGCAACGAACGCCCGCCCCCCCTTGATCTGCAACGCATCCAGCAGATTGGTCAGCCGAATGGCGCCTTCAGAGTAATCGCACTGCCCCTCCTGCACCGCATGAGCAATGACCCGTACGCTCTCCAGAATTCGTTCATTGCGAGCGGTAATCGCCTGCCGCTGCATCGCTTGCTGCCGTCTCAGCCTGGCCAGCAGCATGCCTGCATAGATGGCCAATCCTGACAAAATCAGGCCGCCCAACAGGGCGGCCAGCATCCATCCACTCATCACTTTTTCTTCGGCTCAGGCTTGGGTTCCGGCTTGAAATCGACCTGGTTGAAACGGTCCCACAACTCCTCTTCGGAGGCTGGTTTCTGCTCGTCGAACTCGGCGTCATCGCCATCATCAAACGGCAGATCATCATCGTCGTTGTCGATGATGCCCAGCTCATCCATCAGCTCCTGATAACGGTCGACGCGCTGATCAACCCAGGCCTGCTCGGCCGCGTCCAGGGTTTCACCGGCATCAAGACGATCCAGCAGATCATTCAAGCGGTCATCGTTTTCGATGGAAGCCAGCTCCTGCTCGGGCGTCATCACCAGCTTCTTCTCTTTCACCGCCTTGGGTGCTGCCGGCTTCTTCTGTTTGTCATCCACCACCAGTACCACCGGCTTGCGGGAACCGATACGCGGATCTTTGGACTGGCTGTTGCCAGACTTGTTCTTCGGCTGTTCAACTTGCTGACGAGAACCAGCCTTCAGGCCTTTGCGCTTGGCAGCCCGTTTACGCTCACGGCCTTCCTGAGCACTGACATCAGATTCTTTGCGCTTGCCAGTAGGCTTGCGAGTGGGTTGTTTGGCAGACATGAATGGCTAACTCCGAAAATAACTGGTTTGACCCGTACCCGGGATGATCTCACCCGGTGGGATACGATGCGAGGAACAGTAAGGCTGGAACAAGAGCAGGATCCCGCACCAATCCGGCCCAATCAGGCCACTGAACACCGCAGGATCGGTATCCTCTGGGCATGTTGCTGGTATTTTGACACAGAATGACTGATCGGGTTAATGACCCAAAAGAAAAAAGGCAGCCGAAGCTGCCTTGATATGTTCATGCGTGCGCCATCCTGAATGGCAAAACAATCTGTTTCGTCCTCTCCGTGACAACTTGTCGCCGCATCATATCGTTGTGTGGTCATCCTGACCTTATATTGGTCGTTCCTGAATGTGCGTGTGCTTGTTTGACCCGTCTCGACCGCATCCTGCCATCGTGCCGGGGAGTCTGCATCCCGCAACCCCATCCCGCTCCGGAGATGGTCACCATCCTGATCCTTCAATCCTTTGCCAGCTCATCCGAGCCCATGGCATCCCGCCACGCCAGCCATCCTCTGCTCACAACGCCCTGTCGTGAAACTGCCACCCAATCCGTGGGTGAATCCATTAAGCCTACTGTACCAACTCTATAAAGCGGCTCAATCCACTCAAAACATTCTCAACATGTCGAAAAACATCAACATTAACATAACCTGTTGATAAATAATGGTTATTTAGTATTTTATGCAATTTTATGAGCCTTGGCCTGCCTTGAGAATGGGAGATCTCTTACAGAACGGGGGGATTAAACCGAGAATTATCTGAAAGCCATAAAAACAACGGGGAGCCCAGGCTCCCCGTTTCAACTCAAATCGACCGTATCGACTATATCAGTGCAGACCCGCCACATATTTGGAGAGGGCTTCGATATCCTGATCAGTCAGTTTCTTGGCAACATCCCGCATCATGCCATTCGGATCGTTGTCACGCGTCCCGGCACGGAATGCGGTGAGCTGAGCCTTGATATAGGCAGGATGCTGGCCGGACAGGTTGGGATACTTCGCCTGTTCGACACCAGAGCCACGGGGACCATGGCAAGCCGTACAAGCTGCCAGACCGCGACTCATGTCACCACCCATATAGAGTGCCTTGCCCGCTTCGACCACGTCGTCAGGGACAGCGATAGGGGTAACCTTCAGGCTGGAGAAATAAGCCGCCAGGTCATCCATGTCCTGTTCCGACAAAGGTAACGCCATCGGCCCCATCACTGGCGCAACCCGGCCAATTTGACCAGAAGCGGCAGCCTTCAGTTCAACTAACTGCTTTTTGATATATGATGCGTGCTGACCAGCAATTTTGGGGTACATATCAACCAGGCTGTTTCCGTCCGGTCCATGACAAGCCGCACAAACGGCAGCCTTGGTCTGTCCCGCAGCGGCATCGCCCTTGGCTTGTGCCATCCCCGTTACGCCAACCATCAGAGCAAGAGTAATGACTAGGTTCTTCATGGCGTTCCAACTTTTCGTTATTAGGCTTCCAGATCCCATGCCGCTGAAGGCATGTTAAAATAAACGCGTTTAAGCGACGCTATTTTACACCATTTTACAAAAAAGTAACTCTATAACCCTCTATCTCCATGGGGAATTTACGTTGGATACACAAACTCTGAATTTCAATAAGGTGCATTTTGTGACCAGCGCACCCGACATCCGTCACCTGCCAAATGATGGGGGTGTCGAGATCGCGTTTGCCGGCCGTTCCAACGCCGGTAAGTCATCTGCATTGAACACCTTAACCAAACACAAGAACCTAGCACGTACCAGTAAGACACCCGGTCGTACCCAGCTGATCAACCTGTTTGAGCTGGAACCGGGCAAGCGTCTGGTCGACTTGCCGGGTTATGGTTATGCGCAAGTTCCGCTGGAAATGAAGCTCAAGTGGCAAAAGTCACTGGCAGAGTATCTGCAGCGCCGTGAGTCATTGAAAGGTCTGGTGATCCTGATGGACATCCGCCACCCGCTCAAAGATACCGACATGAACATGCTGGAGTGGAGCTCACACCGTCAGCTGCCCGTCATGCTGTTGCTGACTAAGGCTGACAAACTGAGCCCGGGTCCGCGCAACAACCAGGTGATCAAGGTGCGCCAGGCCGTTGCCAACCTCGGTTCCCAGATTCAGGTTGAAGCGTTCTCCTCCCTCACCAACATCGGTGTGGAGAAGCTGGCGCAAACCCTGACCGAATGGTACGTCAGTGGTGACGATACCGACCTGCTGAACGCTGACGAACAGCAACCTGCCGAGGAGTAATCTACTCCTCGCTCTCCTTGCAATTGGCGGAGCACTCCTCCGCTGATTGAAAGGGTTTCAGATTGCCGCTTTCACCTGCCTCACGACAAACACCCCGCATTCGCCTCCCCGGCTATATCCATTACCGCTTACAGTTCATATAGATAGGCAGTTGATTCACGCAAGGAATTAACATCTAAAGACGTTGAGAGCGTTTTCAAATTCGTTCTTTCAAAACGAACAATAATTACAAAAGGAGACAAGAATGAAATTTAATTACAAGATCTAACCGGAAGGGATAAAAATGAGGCCGGACGACAGTGATGCCATCCAGCCTGAAATAATAAGTTCAAAAAATTGGGAAGAAGCTGAATCTTGAGTACCAGACGACAGGTATTCCTCAAGAAGCAGCCTCATTCTATCAAATGCATCGCCAATTTAAAGCATTTACTCTAAATGGCGCGCATAAAAAAACACCCCGACGAGAACCTCATCGGGGCAGCTATTCAGCCACATTCAATTACGTGAAATAAAAGGTCTGAAAGATAGAACATCTTACCTCTGTACCCTACGCAGACAACTGTACAGCAAAGCAGCAGAAAGTGAAAGTAATTTATGTAATTTAGTTTCACAACTTACAGATTAAGAAAAAATCTTTTATTTTCATACAGATAAAAAAATCCCCAGTACGAATACCGGGGAGTTATAAAGGTGACTAGCTAGCACTTCCTCAACTATTTAGTTAGTCAGCGCCATTTCAAAGTAGTTCCGCTACAAAACAAAAAAACTTTGAAAAATCAGAGATAGATAGCGCCATCTTCAGCAAATTCTTGTTCTTCAATGAGTTTTTCAGCAATATCTTCAATATCAAAACGCACACTTTCGAAGGCTCTGACGATGTCATCCTCTCTCGTCAGCGCCAGACCTGTCATTCTCTCCAGTCGCCGATGGCTGATGTAACAATCTATCAGCGCCCCCATCTGCTGGGCAGGAAAACGCACCCGCTGTTCGTCAGCCTGCCACTCCATCAGGTCGGGAAACAGAATCCCCTGGTTCATATCACCCCCAAGTTACGCTTCAACTCTCTCAATACCTGTTTAGTCCCGGGACGAATTCCGCGCCACACGGTAAACGCTTCGGCGGCCTGTTCCACCAGCATGCCGAGTCCATCCATGGTTTGACGGGCCCCATGCTGTTTGGCCCAACTGATAAAGGCCGTATCCGAGGCGCCATACATCATGTCGTAGATGGCAATATCCGTGTGGATCAGGGCGGGAGCCAACGGCGGCAGCTCCCCTTGCAGGCTGGCGGAGGTAGAGTTGATGACGAGATCGAATGACCCTGCCAACTGCTCATAGGTCTGGGCAGTCACATGCCCCAGATCGCAGAATTCGGCAGCCAACTGTTGCGCTTTTGCGTGGGTGCGGTTGGCGATCACCAGCTCGCTCGGCAACTCGGCCAGTAGCGGCGCCAATGCACCGCGAGCCGCGCCACCGGCACCCAGCAGCAGGATCCGGCTATCCGCCAACGTCACACCATGGGACTTGAGATCGGCGACCAGACCGGCGCCATCGGTATTATCCCCCAGCAACACGCCATCATCGGTCAGCTTGATGGTATTGACCGCGCCCGCCCGCTTGGCCCTTGGGCTCAAGTGATCGACCAGAGTAAATGCCTGCTCCTTGAAGGGAACGGTGACATTGCATCCCTTGCCCCCTTGCTCAAAGAAGGTGCGCAGGGCTTGGGCAAACTCGTCGACGGCGGGTTCAGCCAGCCCATACTCCAGCTCTTGCTGGGTTTGTCTGGCAAACAGGGTGTGAATGAAGGGGGACTTGCTGTGGCGCACCGGGTGGCCAAAAACCAGATAACGATCCATCAAAGAGTTCCATCAGAGGGCAATATTCCGATTTAACGGGTTTTCGCACTCGGGAACAAGCCGAATATCGGCCAGCAAAAAGGGACCATCATGGTCCCTCGGGTCACAGCCACTCTCGCGGCGTGAGATAGTCGGTGTAGAGCAAGGCTTCAGGAGTGCCCGCCTCCGGCTGCCAGTCATACTCCCAACGTGCCAGCGGTGGCATCGACATCAGGATTGACTCGGTACGTCCGCCGGTCTGCAACCCGAACAGGGTGCCTCGGTCATACACCAGATTGAACTCCACATAACGGCCGCGACGATAGAGCTGGAACTCCCGCTCTCGCTCGCCATAGGGCTGTGCCTTGCGTCGCTCGATGATCGGCAGGTAAGCATCGAGATAACCCCGACCGACCGCCTGCATAAAGGCAAAGCTGTCAGCAAAAGGCCAGCGATTCAGATCGTCGAAGAAGAGACCGCCCACCCCTCGCGTCTCGTTGCGGTGTTTGAGGAAGAAGTAGCGATCGCACCAGGATTTGAACTCGGGGTAGATCTCATCACCAAAGGGCTGGCAGAGATCACGGGAGACCTGATGCCAGTGCTGCACATCCTCGGCAAACGGGTAGAAGGGCGTCAAATCGAAGCCACCGCCAAACCACCAAATGGGCTCTTCACCCTCTTTCTCGGCGATGAAGAAACGGACGTTGGCGTGGCTGGTAGGCACATAGGGGTTGTGCGGATGGATCACCAGCGACACGCCCATAGCCTCGAACTTGCGACCGGCCAACTCTGGCCGATGGGCCGTAGCAGAGGCAGGCATGGCATCGCCATAGACATGGGAGAAGTTGACGCCCCCCTGCTCGATCACCGCGCCGTGGCGCAGCACGCGGGTGCGTCCGCCACCACCGCCTTCACGGCTCCAAGCATCTTCCACAAAGTGTCCACTGCCGTCGGCCTGCTCCAGACCACGGCAGATCTCGTCCTGCAACTGCAACAGGAAGGCCTTGACCTGGGCCACATCCGGTTTGCTCATCTTGTCTCCAGTCAGGCAGGATCGTGAACGCCCTGTCCATTTTTATAGTTAAATCAGTCCGGTGAGCTCACCGCCCAGCGAATTGATGGCAAATCATGACGTATCCGCCTGCTCAGGAGGGGCGAATAATGGCGCCGGTTCGGGCGTCCTTGATCTCGGATGGGTTGGCTTGACCACCCACTTCACCGGGCAGGATATAGGCTAACTTGCTTGCCAGCCGCTCACCGATATCGGCC
Source organism: Aeromonas sp. DNP9 (assembly GCF_001728955.1). Classification (NCBI taxonomy): domain Bacteria; kingdom Pseudomonadati; phylum Pseudomonadota; class Gammaproteobacteria; order Aeromonadales; family Aeromonadaceae; genus Aeromonas; species Aeromonas sp. DNP9. Next base: position 72,532 of record NZ_LYSQ01000018.1, read on the forward strand.
ACCCGACGGGCAGGCTCCTCACCGGTCAGGTTGGCGCTGGTAGAGACCAGCGGCTTGCCAAAGGCACGGCACAACGCCTGCACCTGAGGATGAGCCGTCACGCGCACCGCCAGGGTCTCGAACTGCCCGGTCAGCCAGGCCGGCGTCATTGCACGGGCAGGCATGATCCAGGTAAAAGGACCGGGCCAGCTGGCTTCAACCCGAGCCAGTTGCTCACCGCTCAGCTGACTCAGATCGATGTAATCCTGTAGCTGTGCCATGTCGGCAGCAATCAGGATCAATCCTTTCTCTACCGGACGCTGTTTGATGGCCAGCAGTCGCAGCACCGCAACTTCGGAGTCGGGATCACAACCCAGACCAAACACGGCCTCGGTCGCATAAGCAATCACCCCTTCCTGTTGGAGGGCAGCAACCGCCTGTTCAAATTCATTTGGCATAGGAAAAATGCGGCAGCCAGGCTGCCGTCTCGTCACTTAGTAGCAAGTTGAATCCGTGTGGCGGCGACCATGGCAAAGTGACGTTTTGCTGTTGCACAGGAAAAATACGACACATCCGGATCGCCACCCGTTCACTTACTTGAGTTGAGCCTGCAGGGCGGCATCCTTGGCCATCACCTCTTCGGCATTCTTCTGGCGTTCGACCCGAACCTTGGCCGCCAGTTCATCATCGGCTACTGCCAGCATCTGGGCTGCCAGATAACCTGCGTTCTTGGCACCGGCTTTGCCGATCGCCACGGTCGCCACCGGTACACCACCCGGCATCTGCACGGTGGAGAGCAACGCATCCAGCCCCTTGAGCGGGCCACCATCGATGGGCACCCCGATCACGGGACGAGTCGTGATGCCGGCTACGGCACCCGCCAGATGCGCAGCCAGACCGGCAGCACAGATAAAGACCTTGCAGCCACGGGCCTCGGCATCGGTCACATACTGATGAGTCGCAGCCGGCGTGCGGTGCGCGGAGGTGACTTTGACTTCCACTGCGATATCAAATGACTTGAGCACCTCGAGGGTAGTCTGCATCACGGGGAAATCAGAATCAGAGCCCATCAATACGGCAACAAAGGGTTTATTCATGGTGGGAATTTCCTTACTCCAAGTGGGGGGTTGAAGTTCACCGAAAACGTTTCAATCCGGTTGCGGCGGCGGGATTATACCTGCTCACTTTGGTGGCCGCATTTCTTTTGCGGACAGACCCAACGCAGAGTTCCCCTCACTTTTTTTTCCACCATGATGCCCCAACCACACGCGGGACAAGGCATGGGGATCGGCTTGTCGTTCACCACATATTTGCAATGGGGATAGCCATCACAGGAGTAAAACTGCTTGCCGTAGCGGGAGGTGCGGCTCACCAGATGACCCTTGCCGCACTCGGGGCAGAGTATCTGGGTATCGTCGCTCTCCTGCAGGGATTCGATGTGCTGACAGGCCGGATATTGAGTACAACCGACAAACAGACCGTAACGCCCCTTCTTGATCGCCAGCGGCTCTCCGCAATCGGGACAGGCAGAGCCTTCGAGCACCTTTTCGATGTCGCGGCCGGATGGCGTCAGGGAGCGTATGTAATCACAGGCAGGATAGGCAGAACAGCCGAGAAAGGGGCCATGTTTGCCCTGGCGGATCACCAGCTCGGCCCCGCACTGCGGGCACGGCTCGCGCTCGAAGGCATGTTCGTGGGCTGAAAAGAGGTGATGATCGATTTTTGACATGGGCCGCGCCTTGAAATCCAGATGGCCTGAATTCTACCAGCGCGGCACCGGACTGTCAGTGAATGACGCCGTCTGACTCATCAAACACCAGCTCTTCCATCTGCTGGTAGGCATTTTCACTGCCCGGTACGTTGAACAGCACCATCATGACGACCCACTTCAGGTCATCCAGCTCGATATCCGGCTTGTCCAGCTCGAGCAGGCGCTCGATACAGATCTCGCGGGTTTCGGCATTCAGCACCTGGGCCTGTTCCAGAAAGAGCAGGAAGCCGCGGCACTCGGTGCTGAGGCGTGCCAGCTCTTGCGGAGCATAGATACGCATCGAGCCTTGCGCGCTGGCGGTGACATAGACCTCCCGCTCGCTGTCGTGCAGATTGGCCAGCCGCTCCAGCCAGTCGAGCGCCTTGTCGATCTCTTCTTTATCGAAACCGGCCCGGCTCAACTCGTCGGTGAGCTCATCCTGCTCGACCATCACATCTGCATCGCTGTGGATGTAGGTCTCGAAAAGGTACATCAATACATCAAACATGATTCGCCCTCCTCGCTCTGACGTATCCACCGGCTACCGCCATCACTGCACCGGCCAGCTCCAGCTCTACCAACCTGCCCAATACCACTTCGACAGGAAGCTGGGCCCGTTCGGCAACGGTATCCACGCTCGTGGTCTCATAATCTACGTTATCCAACAAATCGGCATAAGGCAATTCGCTATTATGCGGTTGCTCAGATGGTATGACCGACGAATGTGGCCGTGCGACCCACTCTGGCAGCTCTTCCACTATATCGGCCGCACTCAGCACAAGTTTGGCCCCCTGCTGAATTAATCTGTTGCACCCTATCGCCTGGGCGTTTTGCGGGGCACCGGGTACCGCAAACACTTCACGCCCCTGTTCAAGCGCATAGCGGGCGGTGATCAGCGAACCGCTCTGCTCGGTCGCCTCCACCACCAGAGTTCCCAGCGACAGACCACTGATAATACGGTTGCGACGAGGAAAATGTTCAGCCAGCGGCCCTTTATCCGGCGCCAGCTCGGAGATAAGCAAACCACCACTCTCCAGAATCTGGCCTGCCAGCCCCTGATGGCGTTTGGGGTAGAGGCAATCCAGCCCGGAACCCAACACGACAAGGGTGATACCGCCACAAGCCAGCGCCTGCTGATGGCAGACACCATCGATACCGAGCGCAAGGCCCGAGGTGATGGCTAACCCGCATCCAACCAGCTCGCTACAGAGGCGGGACGCATTATCTTTGCCTGCATAGGTAGGATGGCGTGTCCCCACCATTGCCAGCTGGGGTAGCGACAGCGTAGCAAGATCGCCACGACAGTAGAGCAACAGGGGGGCTGCGGGGATTTCCCGCAACAAGGGTGGATAAATCGGGTGATCTTGCGGAATAAGGAGATTGTCAGGCAAAGCGGTCCAAGCCAGGCTCTGCTCAACCACTGGCGAGGGCCAGCGCAGTTGTTTGATCTGCTCTGACGATAACCCCATACCATGCAGTTGCGCTTCATCGCTCTGGAACAGGGCATCAATACTTCCCCCGGCCCGTTCCAACAGACGTGCAGCGGTCACCGGACCAATACCGGTGACCGCATCGAGAGTTAGCCAGAGCGCCAGACGTGCGTCAGGGTAGTTCACGTCAGAAGTGAGTGACCTGATAGCCCGCACTCACCATGTCGTTACTCTGCATGATGAGACCGTAACTCAGCTTGTCATACACCTTGAACAACATGACGCGGGCAATCGCTTCAGAGGGCAGTGGTGCCTTCTTGTTGCTGCTGTAAAACACCCGGTTAAAAACCGACGAGAGCTCCTTGTACTGCACATCGCCATTCTTGGTGACCAGGGCAGCACCGGGCCGTCTGACATCCAGTACATCCCCGGCGACCAGTTGATCGCGGCCACCCCGGTTGATCAGCACCACATCAAACTTGCCACCGCCCCGGGTCTTGTTCGGCAAATCGATGATATAGCCCGGCGTGATGGCAGGTGCCGCTTTCGGTGTGAAGACGGCAGGCATGTTCTCCTGAGCGGGTAGCGGCATCACCTTGTCGCCCTGCAGCACTTCGCGCTGGTTATGAGTCAGAGTCACCTCGGTCCGATCGCCATCAAGACGCGCCACGGCCCGCACCACACCGGCAAAGATCGCCTCCTGGCCCAGCAGTTCACCGGTTTCGCGATCCTTGTAGACCACTCCGGGGTGATAAATGCCATAAACCTGCCCCGGCGTCAGGGAGCCCTGCACATAGAGGGTGTCCCCCTCCAGCATGCCGATATGTTTCTGATCCGACCCCAGCAGATAGGGCAGGGTTTTCTGCTGCTGGCTGTCAGCCAGAACATGATCGGTTTGCAGGAAAGGGCCGATCTCGCTGATAGGCAGAGTCGGAATGGGGTTGGCTTTGTTTTCGTAACGGGTTTTCGGGCCGAGACGGATGACTTGCTTGCCACCCTGCATCGCCTTGCCGAGTCGGGGTTCACCATTGACCCAGCTCAGATGCAATACATCACCGGGGTAGATCCAGTGAGGATTGGCAATCTGCGGATTGATGTTCCAGAGACGGGGCCAGAGCCAGGGTTCGGAAAGATACTTGCCGGAGATATCCCACAGGGTGTCGCCTTTTTGCACTACATAGCTTTCGGGGTAACCCGCTTTCAGCCTGAGCTGATCGGCCAGTGCTGCCTGACTCACGGTCACCAGCAGGCAGGCGAGGATGGTTTGCTTCAGATACATAACACTCCCTGTTACTTCTGTACGCAAAGTGTTGCTGTTTTTTGTCGGCGTAAATGACTAGAATTACGCCAATATTGACTGCATTTATACGAAACTAAAGAAAAAACTATGGCCATTCTAGATGTATTGCGTTTTCCCGATGAGCGCCTGCGCACCATTGCAGCCCCTGTCGAGACCTTTACACCCGAGTTACAACAGATTGTAGATGATATGTTCGAAACCATGTATGCGGAGGAAGGCATTGGCCTGGCCGCGACTCAGGTCGACATTCACCAGCGCATCATAGTGATCGATGTCTCTGAAAACCGTGAAGATCCTCTGGTATTGATCAATCCGGAGGTCATCGAGCAGTGCGGTAGCACCGGCATTGAAGAGGGTTGCCTCTCCGTGCCCGGCAGCCGTGCTCTGGTGCCTCGCGCCGAACAGATCAAAATCCGCGCCCTGGATCGCAACGGCAAGCCGTTCGAGCTGGAAGCCGATGATCTGCTCGCCATCTGCATCCAGCATGAGATGGATCATCTGGTCGGCAAGCTGTTTGTGGATTACTTGTCCCCGCTCAAGCGCCAGCGCATTCGCCAGAAGCTGGAAAAGATGGCCCGTGAAGATCGCAAAGTCCTCTGAGGATCTGCCCATTGAATAAGCTGAAACTGATTTTTGCCGGTACTCCCGACTTCGCCGCCCGTCACCTGGCGGCGTTGTTGTCTTCCGACCACGAGGTTGTTGCCGTTTATACCCAGCCTGACAAGCCCGCTGGCCGTGGCCAGAAGCTCACCGCCAGCCCGGTCAAAGAGCTGGCACTGGCCCACAACCTGCCGGTTTACCAACCTGCCTCTCTGCGCAAGGAAGAGGCGCAAGCCGAGCTTGCTGCACTGGGTGCCGACCTGATGGTGGTGGTGGCCTATGGTCTGATCCTGCCCAAGGTGGTACTCGATACCCCGCGGCTGGGCTGCATCAACGTCCATGGCTCCCTGCTGCCCCGCTGGCGCGGTGCCGCACCGATCCAGCGCTCTATCTGGGCGGGCGATGCCGAAACCGGCGTCACCATCATGCAGATGGATGTGGGACTGGATACCGGCGCCATGATCCGCAAGGTAAGCTGCCCCATCGCCGCCGACGAGACCTCCGCCAGCCTCTATGACAAGCTGGCCGAGCTGGGCCCGCAGGCACTGGTCGACACCATCAATGCCATGGCCGCCGGTGAAACCGCTGCCGAAGCGCAAGATGATGCGCTGGCCAACTACGCCGAAAAGCTCTCCAAGGAAGAGGCCCGCATCGACTGGTCGATGGACGCTGTTGCCATCGAACGCTGCATCCGCTCGTTCAACCCCTGGCCCATCAGCTGGTTTGAAGTGGCTGACCAGACCGTCAAGGTATGGCAAGCCGCCGTCATTGACAGCGACCACGACCAACCCGCCGGCACCCTGCTCAAGGCCGACAAGCAGGGGATCGATATCGCGACCGGCAAAGGGGTACTGCGCCTGCTGACCCTGCAACCGCCCGGCAAGAAGGCGATGTCCGTTTCGGATCTGCTCAACTCTCGCCGCGACTGGTTTGAACCCGGCACGCAATTGAATTGAACTGGATTGAATTGACACAAGCGGGGCCCAGGCCCCGACTTGCGCATCTAAGGTAACTCTATGAAAACACGTGCACAGGCCGCTCTCGTTATTCAACAGGTGCTGGATCAGGGTCAATCCCTCTCCGCTGTTCTGCCTGCTGCCCAGGAGAAGGTTGCACCTCGCGATCGCGCTCTCCTGCAAGAACTCTGCTACGGCACCCTGCGCTGGCTGCCCCGCCTCGATGCGGCAGTCAACGAGATGATGGACAAGCCGCTCAAGAACAAGAGCCGCATTTTCCACTACCTCATCCTGGTCGGTCTCTATCAGCTCATCTACACCCGCATTCCGGCTCACGCCGCGGTGGCCGAGACCGTCAACGCCGTCAAACTGCTCAAGGGTACCTCCCTGCGTGGCCTCATCAACGGCGTGTTGCGCAACTTCCAGCGCAGCGCCGAAGTCATTCTGCTGCGTATCGACCGCGTTCCCAGCATTCGCCTCGGTCATCCGGAGTGGCTCACCAAGCGCCTGCGTCAGGCCTATCACGATGAGTGGGAATTCATCATGGAGGCGAACAACCAGCGTCCCCCTATGTGGATCCGCAACAACAGCCAGCGCCAGAGCCGCGATGCCATGCTGGCTCGCATGGCCGAAGTCGGCATCAATGCCGTGGCCGGTGAAGAGGGCGAGGATTGCATCCTGCTGGAGCGTCCTTGCGATGTGACCAAGCTGCCCGGCTTCGAAGTGGGTGACTGCTCGGTCCAGGATGGTGCCGCACAACAAGCTGCAGCTCTGCTCGACCCGCAACCGGGCGAGTGGGTGCTGGATGCCTGCGCGGCCCCCGGTGGCAAGACTGCCCACCTGCTAGAGCGGCAACCCAAGCTGGCTGGCGTGGTTGCCGTCGATGCCGATGAAAACCGCCTCAAGCGGGTGCAGGAGAACCTGGACCGCATCGGCCTCACCGCCAAGGTGATCCACGGCGATGCGGCGGCGCCGGAACAGTGGTGGCCGGAGGGCCAGTTCGACCGCATCCTGCTGGATGCCCCCTGCTCCGCCACCGGCGTCATCCGCCGCCACCCAGACATCAAGTGGCTGCGCCGTGATCAGGACATTCGTGAGCTGGCCGAGCTGCAGCGCCGCATTCTCAATGCCCTCTGGGGCAAGCTGAAAAGCGGCGGCACCCTGCTCTACGCTACCTGCTCCGTCCTGCCGGAAGAGAACCGCGAACAGATCCGCGCCTTCCTTGCCGCGACCAAAGATGCCAAATTGGTACCGTTGCACGAACAGGACACCCCGGACTGCCCGGGTCGCCAGTTCCTGCCGGGTGAAGCCGAAATGGATGGCTTCTACTACGCCAAACTGGTCAAGCTCTGAGCCGGACATGACAAACCTCATTCGGGAGAGCCGCCAGCTCCGTTCTGGCGCTCCCCTTTACAGCCTCAACGTGAGTAGACGTTCCCTATGAAAATCATCATTTTGGGAGCCGGCCAGGTCGGCGGCACCCTGGCCGAGAACCTGGCCGGGGAGAACAACGACATCACCATCGTCGACACCGACAGCGAGCGCCTGCGCGAACTGCAGGACAAGTTTGACCTGCGGGTAGTCAACGGTCACGGCGCTCACCCCAAGGTGCTGCGCGAAGCGGGGGCTCAGGATGCCGACATGCTGGTCGCCGTCACCAACAGTGACGAGACCAACATGATCGCCTGTCAGGTGGCCTACTCCCTGTTCAATACCCCGAACAAGGTGGCGCGGATCCGTTCACCAGCCTATCTGACCGAGCGGGATCGCCTGTTCCTGCCGGAATCGGTGCCGGTGGATCACCTGATCGCACCGGAGCAGCTGGTGACCGACTATGTACGTCGCCTGATCGAATACCCGGGTGCCCTGCAAGTAGTTGATTTTGCAGGTGGCCGCGTTGGTCTGGTGGCGGTCAAGGCCTACTACGGTGGCCCGCTGGTGGGTAATGCCCTCTCCACCCTGCGCGAGCACATGCCCAACATCGAAACTCGGGTAGCGGCCATCTTCCGTCAGGGCCGCCCGATCCGTCCGCAAGGCACCACCATCATCGAAGCGGATGACGAGGTCTTCTTCGTCGCTGCCGCGGGCCATATCCGTGCCGTGATGTCTGAGCTGCAGCGCCTAGAGAGCCCCTACCGCCGCATCATGATCGTCGGTGGTGGCAACATCGGCGCTGGTCTCGCCCGCCAGCTGGAGAAGCGCTACAGCGTCAAGCTCATCGAGCGCAACCAGAAGCGGGCGGAGCAGCTCTCCGAACTGCTGGAGAACACCATCGTCTTCTGCGGCGATGCGGCGGATCAGGAACTACTGGCCGAGGAGCATATCGACCAGATCGACGTCTTCATCGCCGTGACCAACGAGGATGAGGCCAACATCATGTCGGCGCTGCTCGCCAAGAAGATGGGCGCCAAGAAGACCATGGTGCTGATCCAGCGCGGCGCCTACGTCGATCTGGTGCAGGGTGGCTCCATCGATATCGCCATCTCGCCGCAGCAGGCCACCATTTCGGCGCTGTTGACCCACGTGCGCCGGGCCGATATCGCCAACGTCTACAGCCTGCGCCGCGGCGCGGCCGAGGCGATCGAGGCGATTGCCCACGGCGATGAGAACACCTCCAAGGTGGTCGGCAAGACGGTGGGCGAGCTCAAGCTGCCGCCGGGCACCACCATCGGGGCCGTGGTGCGCGGGGATGAGGTGCTGATCGCCCACGATCGCACCAAGATCCAGCAGGATGACCACGTGGTCATGTTCCTGGTGGACAAGAAGTACATCCCGGAAGTGGAGCGGCTATTCCAGCCAAGCCCCTTCTTCCTGTAACGTCTTCATGCGCACAGGCTGTCAAACCAGACCCGGCTCAGCTCCCCCAAGGGGATGGTCCGGGTCTTTTGTTAATCAACGACCAGGTTATCGAACATGATCAAGCTGCGTCCCATTATCTTCACCCTCGGGCTGGTGCTCTCCAAGCTGGCGCTCTTCATGTGGCTGCCCACCTTGCTGGCACTGCTCACCGGGTCAGAGGGATTTGTCGAGTTTCTCAAGTCCGTGCTGATCACTCACGGCGCCGCCCTGCTCTGCCTCCACTATGGTCGCAAGGCGGAGTTTCATCTGGGGGTGCGGGAGATGTTCCTGCTCACCACCTCGGTCTGGGTGGTAGCCTGCGCCTTCGGCGCCCTGCCTTTTGTTTTCATCACCCACATCAACTTCACCGACGCCTACTTCGAGACCATGTCGGGGGTGACCACCACGGGCTCCACCGTGCTCTCCGGCCTCGACAACATGGCCCACAGCATCCTGTTGTGGCGTTCCATCCTGCAGTGGCTGGGCGGGGTCGGCTTTATCGTGATGGCGGTAGCCGTGCTGCCCTACCTCAACGTCGGCGGTATGAAGCTGTTCCAGACCGAGAGCTCGGACTGGTCGGACAAAAGCGCCCCGCGTGCCAAGACAGTCGCCAACAACATCGTCGTGGTCTATCTGGTGCTCTCCATGCTCTGCTTCATGGCCTACTGGGCCAGCGGCATGAACATGTTCGAGGCGATCAACCACGCCATGACCACTCTCAGTACCGGCGGCTACTCCACCTCCGATCAATCCATGTCCCACTTCTCCAACTCGGCCCACTGGATTGGCACCCTGTTCATGTTCCTCGGCGGCCTGCCCTTCCTGCTCTATGTGCAGAGCCTCAACCACAGGGACAACAGCCTGTTCAAGGATGCCCAGGTGCGCGGCTTCTTCTGGCTGGTGGTGTGGGTCACCGTCATCATGACCTTCTATCTGTGGGAAAGAGACCTGTTCGGCTTCTGGGATGCCCTGCGCATCAGCTGCTTCAACATCGTCTCGGTGCTCACCACCACCGGCTACGGCCTTGGTGACTTCGGCACCTGGGGGCCGCTCGCCAGCATCGTCTTCATCGTGCTGCTGGCTCTGGGGGCCTGCTCAGGCTCCACTGCGGGCGGCCTCAAAATCTTCCGGGTACAAGTGGCGTTTGCCCTGTTCAGAAAGCAGATGCGCCAGCTGATGCACCCCTCTGCCGTATTCCCCCAGAAGTACAACGGCCGGACGGTCAATGACGCCATCATCCGCTCGATGATCTCATTCGTACTGGCCTACTTCGCCATCATTCTGGTGATAGCTGCACTGTTGGGCGCCATCGGGCTTGACCCTCTGACGGCCATATCCAGCTCCATCACCGCCGTTGCCAACGTCGGCCCGGGCATGGGCCCAGTGGTCGGCCCCAGCACCAACTTTGCCAGCCTGCCGGAATCGGCCAAATGGCTGCTGTCATTCGGCATGCTGCTGGGACGACTGGAGATCCTGACGGTCGCCGTGCTCTTCTTCCCCTCCTTCTGGCGCCAGTAATCCCTCACTGCAAGCCAGCAAAAAGCCGCAGCGTTCACCCGCTGCGGCTTTTTTATCTCAAGCATTCTCACGACTTTCGCTCACCGCTTATCAGCCCACTCATCATCCATTGCTGATCGCCTGAACAACCTCACCAGGATGACCAGAGCGGATCACAAGCATAAAAAAACGGACCCAAACCAGAGGTTTGGGTCCGTTTATCAGTGAACCGTCAGCGGCCGCGAGGGCTACCGAGACTCAGCACATGGGATTAACCACGGCCAGAGCGCTTGCGATCCAGCTCGGTCAGCAGCTTCTTACGGATACGGATGTTCTTCGGAGTCACTTCTACCAGTTCATCGTTGTCGATGAACTCGAGAGCCTGTTCCAGAGTCATGCGGATCGGCGGAGTCAGAACCTGAGCTTCGTCGGTACCGGAGGCACGCATGTTGGTCAGCTGTTTGCCTTTCAGGCAGTTAACAGTCAGGTCGTTGGAACGGGAGTGAATACCGATCACCTGGCCTTCGTACACTTCGGTCGCGTGACCGATGAACAGACGACCGCGGTCTTGCAGACCGAACAGGGCGTAGGTCAGAGCCTTACCGGTTGCGTTGGAGATCAGCACGCCGTTCTGACGCTCGCCGATGCTGCCACCCTTGTGCGGACCGTAGTGGTCGAAGGTGTGGTACAGCAGACCGGTACCTGAGGTCATGGTCATGAACTCGGTCTGGAAACCGATCAGGCCACGGCTCGGGATCATGAAGTCCAGACGGACACGACCCTTACCATCCGGAGTCATGTTGGTCATTTCGCCTTTACGCAGACCCAGTTGCTCCATCACGGAACCCTGGTGCGCTTCTTCAACGTCCACAGTTACGGTTTCGAACGGTTCTTGCAAAACGCCATCAACGGTACGCAGGATTACTTCCGGACGGGACACAGCCAGTTCGTAACCTTCGCGACGCATGTTCTCGATCAGGATGGAGAGGTGCAGCTCACCACGACCGGATACACGGAATTTGTCCGGATCATCAGTCTCTTCCACGCGCAGGGCCACGTTGTGGACCAGCTCCTGGTTCAGACGCTCCAGAATGTTACGGGAGGTCACGAACTTGCCCTCTTTACCGGCGAACGGTGAGGTGTTGACCTGGAAGGTCATGTTCACGGTCGGCTCGTCAACGGAGAGCGGCGGCAGGGCTTCAACGGCACCGTTATCACAGATGGTGTCGGAGATTTTCAGCTCGCCCAGACCGGTGATAGCGATGATGTCACCCGCTTGCGCGTCGGTAACTTCAGTACGGGACAGACCCAGGTAACCCAGCACCTGACCGACTTTACCGTTACGGGTCTTGCCGTCGGCACCAACGATGGTGACTTGCTGGTTGGTCTTGACGCGACCACGAGTGATACGGCCGATACCGATAACGCCCACGTAGGAGTTGTAGTCCAGCTGGGAGATCTGCATCTGGAAACCACCTTCGGCATCAGCCTTCGGCGCTTCAACGTTGTCAACGATAGCCTGGAACAGCGGCTCCATGTTTTCGGACTCGACGTCCTGATCCATGGTGGCCCAACCGTTCAGTGCAGAGGCGTAAACAACTTTGAAATCCAGCTGTTCGTCAGTCGCACCCAGGTTGTCGAACAGGTCGAATACCTGATCCATTACCCAGTCAGGACGAGCACCCGGACGGTCAACCTTGTTGATGACCACGATCGGCTTCAGACCCTGAGCGAACGCCTTCTGGGTCACGAAACGGGTTTGCGGCATCGGGCCGTCTACGGCGTCAACCAGCAGCAGCACGGAGTCAACCATGGACAATACGCGCTCTACTTCACCACCGAAGTCGGCGTGACCCGGGGTATCAACGATGTTGATGCGGTAGTCATTCCAGCGGATCGCAGTGTTCTTGGCGAGAATGGTGATGCCACGTTCCCGTTCCAGATCATTGGAGTCCATGATCCGTTCCTGGCCTTCCGTGGAGCGGTCCAGGGTGCCGGACTGCTGCAGCAGCTTATCAACCAGAGTCGTTTTGCCGTGGTCAACGTGCGCAATAATCGCAATATTGCGTAAATTCTCTAACATTCTCGCCTCAATCACCGGGTAAAATTGGGCGCTAATTGTACTCTTGCCTTTGTGATCTGCCTAGCAGAATTGCAGTACATTCGCGCATAACAACAGATCTGGATCATAGACCTCTCTGACAAACCCTGCTTAGATGGGCAGTGACCGTATTTCGCGCACCATTACAGTGCACCAAAACGATCCACCATCGCACTAAATTGATGCAACGCGAGTCGAGATCGCCTGATTTTGGGGAGCCTCTTCTGCGAGATTGCCCTGAAATCAAGCTGTCACAAACTTGGCACGATACTGGCTTATGTGAATACGACGACGCATTCACCCAGAGAGTTTTAACACCGGAGGTTACTTAGCATGTCAGCCCAGAACGTTTTGGCCCTGATCCAGGAACACGAAGTCAAGTTTGTTGATCTGCGCTTTACCGACACCAAGGGTAAAGAGCAGCATGTATCCATCCCTGCTCACCAGGTTGATGAAGATTTCTTCGAAGACGGCAAGATGTTCGATGGTTCCTCCATCGGCGGCTGGAAGGGCATCAACGAATCCGACATGGTACTGATGCCGGACGCAGCCTCCGCCAAGCTGGATCCGTTCACCGAAGAGACCACCCTGAACATCGTTTGTGACGTGCTGGAGCCTGCCACCATGCAGGGCTATGACCGCGATCCGCGCTCCATCGCCAAGCGTGCAGAAGATTTCCTGAAGTCCAGCGGCATCGCTGACACCGTGCTGTTCGGGCCGGAGCCGGAATTCTTCATGTTCGACAACATCACCTTCTCCAACACCATGGGCCACAGCTTCGTGAAAATCGAATCTGAAGAAGCCGCATGGAACTCCGGCACTGCCTATGAGCATGGCAACAAGGGTCACCGTCCGTTCGTGAAAGGCGGTTACTTCCCGGTTGCACCGGTCGACTCCTCCCAGGATATCCGCGCCGCCATGTGTCTGGTGCTGGAAGAGATGGGCCAGGTCGTTGAAGCTCACCACCACGAAGTGGCCACTGCCGGTCAGAACGAAATCGCTACCCGCTTCAACACTCTTACGCTGAAAGCTGACGAAGTGCAGGTACTGAAGTACGTGATCCACAACGTGGCCCACGCCTACAACAAGACCGTGACCTTCATGCCGAAACCCATGTTCGGTGACAACGGCTCCGGCATGCACTGCCACCAGTCTCTGGCCAAGAACGGCGTCAACCTGTTCGCTGGTGACCTGTATGGCGGTCTGTCCGAGATGGCGCTGCACTACATCGGCGGTATCATCAAGCACGCCAAGGCCATCAACGCCTTCGCCAACCCGACCACTAACTCCTACAAGCGTCTGGTTCCGGGTTATGAAGCACCGGTCATGCTGGCCTACTCTGCCCGCAACCGCTCTGCCTCCATCCGTATCCCGGTGGTACCGAGCCCGAAAGCCCGTCGTATCGAAGTGCGCTTCCCGGATCCGGCTGCCAACCCGTACCTGGCCTTCGCAGCCCAGCTGATGGCCGGCCTGGACGGTATCATCAACAAGATCCATCCGGGCGATGCCATGGACAAGAACTTGTATGACCTGCCGCCGGAAGAAGCCGCAGAAGTGCCGACCGTTGCCGGTTCTCTGGACGAAGCCCTGGCTGCTCTGGATGCTGACCGCGAGTTCCTGACCCGTGGAGGCGTGTTCAGCGATGACTTCATCAACTCCTATCTGGAACTGAAACAGCAGGATGTTGACCGCGTGCGCATGACCCCGCACCCGCTGGAGTTCGAACTGTACTACTCCGTCTAAGTCTCAGCAGACTGGCCGTTTAAATCTGGTCAGCTTGCTTAATCGTGACAAAACCCGCCATCTGGCGGGTTTTTTCTCTGATAGGATTAAGCAAAATACCGTCAAGGAGAGATGGATGAACAACAAGCATGGCATAGGGGTGCTCAGCCTCCTGTTGCTGACCTCGTTCGGTGCGGACGCGGCCAAGGTCTACTCCTGGGTCGATGGCAATGGCATCACCCACTACTCGGATGCGCCACCACCCGGCAAAAACGCCAAAGAGGTCGATCTGCGGGTCGCCCCGCTGCTGGGCAGCAGCGCGCCCAGATCGGTACAGGTGGATAACTTCAACAGCCTGACCGGCGCCGATGCCAAGAAAGAGAAAGAGGCGGCCAAGCTGACCATCGAACTGCTCTCCCCGGAACAGGGCAGCACCCTGCGCGACAACACAGGCAACATCGTCTTTCAGGGCACCATCAGCCCCAAACCTCCGACCCAGTATGATGTGCGCCTGACCCTGGATGGCAAAGCCGCCCCCATCGTCAGCAACAGCCTCTCTGTCCGCGTCGAAAACGTCGATCGCGGCGCCCACGAGGCTCAGCTCGAGCTGCTCGCTAAAGACGGTACGATCCTTGCTAAATCCAGTGCAGTCACCTTTTACCTGCATAGAACGAGCGTGACGCCGGCTCCCAAACCCACCCCCAAAGCCGACTAGGGGTGATATAGCGCACCGATGCGGGTAAACTCTATGCACCATATCGGTGCATAACAGGTGTATAGCACCGTTTTAGGGAGAAACCTGTGCCAACCCGCTCGGACAACGCCAAAACACTCTTGGATAATTTGCTGACCGCCGTGATCCTGATGGATGAGCGGCTCTGCATCCAGTTCGTCAACCCGGCGGCTGAACAGCTGCTCTCCCTCAGTGAACGCAGGCTGATCGGCATCGAACTGCCCCATCTGCTGGAACATATCTCCCTCGACCTGCAACGACTGAAACATTGCCTCGTTTCAGGGCAAGGCTTTACCGACAGCGAAGTGACACTGGTGGTGGAAGGAGAACCGCGACTGGTGGAGCTGAGCGCTACCCCGATGGCCGACCACGAACAGCGTCTGCTGGTGGTGGAGCTGCGCAAGATCGACCAGCAGAAGAAGATCAGTCAGGAACAGCAACAACATGCCCAGCAGCTGGCGGCCAAGGAGCTGGTGCGCGGGCTGGCCCACGAAATCAAGAATCCCCTCGGCGGCCTGCGCGGCGCGGCGCAGCTGCTGCAAAAAGAGCTGCCGGATCCGGCCCTGCGCGAATATACCGGCATCATCATCGAACAGGCTGACCGACTGCGGGTTCTGGTCGATCGACTGCTCGGCCCCCAGCGCCCCGGCCGTCACCAGATGCACAATGTCCATTCGGTGCTGGAGCAGGTACGCCGACTGGTGGAGCTCGAACTCCCTCCCTCTGTTCGCATCGAGCGGGATTACGATCCCAGCATCCCCGAATTCGAGATGGAGCCGGATCAGCTGCAGCAGGCGTTTCTCAACATAGTGCGCAATGCCGCCGAAGCGCTCGGCGATCAAACCGGGCTTATCCGTATCAAGACCCGCACCGCGTTCCAGATCACCATCCACGGCCAGCGTTACCGGCTGGCAGCGGAGATCAAGATCATCGACAACGGCCCCGGCATTCCCGATGCCATTCGCGACACCCTGTTCTATCCCATGATCACCGGCAAGGAGGGGGGAACCGGGCTCGGCCTCTCTATCGCCCAGAACCTGATCGACCAGCACAAGGGGCGGATTGACTGCATCAGCTGGCCGGGTCACACCGAATTCACCATTTTTCTACCGCTTCGCAAGTAAGGGAACCCCATGACCGCCAAAGTGTGGATCGTCGATGACGACAGTTCTATCCGCTGGGTGCTGGAGCGCACTCTCGGCAGCGAAGGCTTCAACTGCGAGAGCTTTGCCGATGGCGAAGCTCTGCTGCACGCCCTTGAGCTGCGCTCACCCGATGTGATCCTCTCCGATATCCGGATGCCGGGCATCGATGGTTTGAGCCTGCTGGAGCAGATCCACCGCCGTCAGGCCGATCTGCCCATCATCATCATGACCGCCCATTCGGATCTCGACAGCGCGGTCAACGCCTACCAGCGCGGTGCCTTCGAGTACCTGCCCAAACCATTCGACATCGACGAAGCGGTGACCCTGGTACGCCGCGCCGAGAATCACCTCAAAGAGCAGCGCACCAAGCGCAAGTCTCGCCAGCAAGAGGCCACCGCCACCCCGGAGATCATCGGTGAGGCGCCGGCGATGCAGGAGGTGTTTCGCGCCATCGGTCGCCTGTCACGCTCCAGCATCTCGGTACTGATCAACGGCCAGAGCGGCACCGGCAAGGAGCTGGTCGCCCATGCCCTGCACAAGCACAGCCCGCGCGCCCACAAAAACTTCATCGCCCTCAACATGGCAGCCATCCCCAAAGATCTCATCGAATCGGAGCTGTTCGGTCACGAGAAGGGAGCTTTCACCGGCGCCAACAACATCCGCCACGGCCGCTTCGAGCAGGCCGACGGCGGCACCCTGTTTCTCGACGAGATCGGCGACATGCCGCTGGATGTGCAGACCCGGCTGCTGCGGGTCTTGGCCGATGGCCAGTTCTATCGGGTCGGCGGCCACCAGCCGGTGCAGGTGGATGTGCGGATCATCGCCGCCACCCACCAGAATCTGGAAAAGCGGGTCGCCGATGGCGAGTTTCGCGAGGATCTGTTTCACCGCCTCAACGTCATTCGCATCCATATTCCTGCCCTCAAGGAGCGCCGTGAGGATATCCCCCAACTGGCCCGTCACTTCCTGCTGCGCGCAGCCAAAGAGCTGAACGTCGAGGCCAAGAGCCTGCACCCCGATACCCAGGCCTATCTCAGCCGCCTGCCCTGGCCGGGCAACGTGCGCCAGCTGGAGAACGTCTGCCGCTGGCTTACCGTGATGGCTTCGGGGCAAGAAGTGCTGGTCGGCGACCTGCCTGCCGAGCTGCTCACCCCCATCACCCACAACGCCGAACCGGGCCAACCGGCGTTGCCCGGCTGCTGGCAGCAGCAGTTGCAGGAGTGGGTGGCTAGCAAATTGGCGCTGGGTGAGACAGACATCCTGGCCGATGCCATGCCCCAGTTCGAACGGATCATGCTGGAGACGGCGCTGGAACATACCCACGGCCACAAGCAGGAGGCGGCGCGCCTGCTCGGTTGGGGTCGCAACACCCTCACCCGCAAGCTGAAGGAACTCGATCTCTCCTGAGTCCCGGGGAAAAACGATTCCCATCACGCCCTGACAAATCACCGCCCGCCAGAACCCCGTTTAACCATAAACGGGGTATCTTTTTTGAAAGCCCCGCCTAGAATGGCAGGCTTTCAAACCTGACTCGACGAGGGCGCCCCCATGATTGACAGATCTCTCCCCCTGACCGACCTGCACCGCCATCTGGACGGCAACATCCGCCCGCAAACCATCCTCGAGCTGGGTCGCCAACACAATATCCCGCTGCCCGCCTTCGAGCTGGAAGCGCTGCGTCCCCACGTACAGATCGTCGAGAACGAGCCGAGTCTGGTTGCCTTCCTGAAGAAACTGGACTGGGGTGTGGCCGTGCTGGCAGACTACGACGCCTGCCGCCGGGTCGCCTACGAGAACGTGGAAGATCTGCTGCGCGCCGGTATCGACTATGCCGAACTGCGTTTCAGTCCGGCCTATATGGCGATGGCCCACAAGCTGCACCCGCAGGGTGTGGTGGAAGCCATCATCGACGGTGTGGCCGCGGGCAGCCGCGACTTCGGCATCAAGACCAACCTGATCGGCATCATGAGCCGCACCTTCGGCACCGAGCAGTGCAATCAGGAGCTGGCCGCCTGTCTGGCCCACCGCGACAAGCTGGTCGCCATCGATCTGGCCGGTGACGAGCTGGGCTTCCCGGGCGAACTCTTTGTCGACCACTTCCGCAAGGTGCGCGATGCAGGCATGCGCGTCACCGTACACGCTGGTGAAGCCGCTGGCCCCGAGAGCATGTGGCAGGCCATTCGCGAGCTGGGCGCCGAGCGTATCGGCCACGGCGTCAAAGCGATTCAGGACCCTGCCCTGATGGCCTATCTGGCCGAGCACCGCATCGGCATCGAATCCTGCCTCACCTCCAACGTCCAGACCACCACGGTGGCGAGCCTGACCGAACACCCGATCCGCCAGTTCCTGGCCGCCGGCGTGCAGGCCTGCCTCAACACCGATGACCCGGCGGTGGAAGGGATCGACCTGCCCCACGAATATGAGGTGGCCGCTCCGGCCGCTGGCATGACGGCGAGCGAGATCCGCACCGCCCAGCAGAATGGCCTGACCCTGGCCTTCCTGAGCGATAGCGAGAAGGCAGAGCTGAGCGCCCGCGCTGCCAGCCGCTGATCCACACCGGCACTGCAAATAAAAACGGCCCACTTCGGTGGGCCGTTTGCTTTGCGGATTTCTGATAATGGGTAAGCACTTGGCCAGCTGACAGATAGCAAAAGGCCCAAACCGGGTTTGGGCCTTGGCTGATGGCGGTACAGGGGAAAAACTACTCCCGCTCCTTGTCGCGCTCCAGCGCCCGCTCCACCAGCGGCTCGGGCAGACTCTTGGTCACCTCCACCCCCAGCTCGCGGAAACGCTCGACCTGGGCAATCAGGTTGCCACGGCCGTTGACCAGCCGTCCCATCGCCTTGTCGTAGCTCTCCTGCGCCTTGTGCAGGCTGCCGCCCATCTGCTGCATCTCCTCGACAAACAGCCGCAGCTTTTCGTAGAGACGACCGGCCCGCTCGGCAATCTGGCGGGCATTCTGGTTCTGCCGCTCGTAGCGCCACAGATTCTCGATGGTGCGCAGCGCCACCATCAGGTTGGTGGGGCTCACCAGCAGGATGTTGTTGTCGAGGCCGTAACGCACCAGCGAGGGATCGGATTCCATGGCAGTGAGGAAAGCGGGCTCCACCGCCACAAACATCAGCACATAGTCGAGGGTACGCACCCCGGGCAACTGCTGGTAATCCTTGCGACCCAGCTCGCGGATATGATTGCGCACCGAGGCGACATGCTCTTTCAGCGCAACAGACTTCTCCAGCTCGTCATCGGCGTTGTACCAGCGCTCGTAGGCGGTCAGCGACACCTTGGCGTCGATGATGATGTCCTTCTCCTGCGGCAGGTGGACAATCACGTCGGGCTGGTAGCGCTTGCCCTTCTCCACCTCGATATTGACCTGGGTGTGGTACTCGTGGCCCTCGCGCAGGCCGCACTCGCTGAGGATCCGCGCCAGCACCACTTCACCCCAGTTGCCCTGCTGCTTGCTGTCACCCTTGAGGGCGCGGGTCAGCGCCGCCGCCTCCTCGGTCATGCGGGCGTTGAGCTCGGCGAGACGCTCCAGTTCGAACTTGAGGCTGTGGCGCTGGGCCGTCTCTTGAGCGTGGGTCTCACCCACCTGACGGCGAAAGCCCTCGAGCTGTTCTTTGAGCGGTGTGAGCAGCAGATCGAGGCTGTTCTGGTTCAGTTCGCGGAAGTTGCCGGAGTTTTGCTCGAAGATCCGGTTGGCAAGGTTCTCGAACTGTTGGCTGAGGCGCTGCTCCGCCTCCTGTTGCAGTTGCAGCTTCTCGGCGGCGGCCAGCCGCTCGCTGCGCAGGGTCGCCTCCGCATCCTTGAGGCGGGCGGTGAGCTTGATCAGCAGGGTCTGTTGCTGATCAAGCTTCTGCTGGCCCTGCATCCGCTCATCCTGCAACTCGTCGAAGCGATCCTGCAGCACCTGATAACGCTCCTGCGCCAGCATCAGCTCCTGAGCCTGCGCCGTGGCGGCCCGTCGTCCGATCAGCCAGCCAAGCCCGAGGGCCAGCACTGCGGCGGGCAGCAAGATCCCCCAGAGCCCGGGGTCGATCATTTGCGGCTCCGCTGACGCAGGAAGAGTTCGAGATAGCGGTTAACCAGGATCCAGAGCACCACGTAGATAAGGTAGGCGGCCAGCACCACCCACTTGTGGGTGTTGACGCCGGTATCGAGCTCGGCGAACTCGATATCCTTGATGCGGCAGTAGGCCCACATCAGCAGGGGAAAGACATAGAGCAGGGACGCACGCCAGAGAAATAGCCACATATGTTTTCATTCAACCACGTAAAAAGACCCGCCTAGCTTACACAAGGGCAACTGCGCTTGCGATCCTGACGGCCGCTATTCTCTGGCCTGCTTCCCGAAACTTCGATAAAATTAACCCCTAATAGGTATCAGGGGCGAGCATGACTCACTATTTCCTCCGTTGGCTGACACAAGGTTGGCAAGCTTCCCGTAAGCCCGCCGTGGTTTGCCATGAAGCGCGCCCGCCATGGGCCATCGAGGAGTCCCAGTACCTCTCCCTCTGCACCCGTTGTGGCGAGTGTTTCAAGGCCTGCCCGCGCGGTCTGCTCAAACCGGCCACCCAGGAGGAGTACGAGGGGAGCCCCATCGCCGGCACCCCGGTGCTCGATCTCGCCTGCGGCCAGTGCAGCTACTGCGGCAGCTGCGCCAGAGCCTGTCCCACCGGCGCCCTAGACCTGCAACTGGGTCGTCAGGTGCAGACCCGGGTGCAGATCGAGGAGAGCTGTCAGGCACGGCAGGGCTTCTACTGCCTGCTCTGTGAAGATGCCTGCCCACAACAGGCGATCAAGGCCACCGCCGACGGCATCAACGTCAATATGGATGCCTGCAATGGCTGCGGTGCCTGTGGCCTCGCCTGCCTGCACGGCGCCATCACCCTGATCCGCCAGCCGGGCAGTCGTTAAAAACCACCTGCGTACAAAAGCAAAAGGGGCCATCAGGCCCCTTTCACATCTTGTTCGTTATGCCGCCCCCGTCAGGCCATGGTCACAATAGTCTCTTGCTCGATACCCAGCAGGTGGCAGAGACGGTTGGGATCGCGCACCGCATCAGCCAGTGTGTACTCGCCCAGCACTTCGAGGAAGGCGTGCATGGCGCGGCGCAGAATGCCCTGAATGCGGCAGCCGCCGGAGAGACGGCAGTTCTCGCGCTTGCAATCGACCGGACAGAGCACATGCTCCATGTCCATCACCACATCCCGCAGGTTGATGGAGACCGCAGAGCGACCGAGACGGATGCCGCCATGCTTGCCGCGTACCGTTTCTATGTACCCCTTGATGCCAAGCTGGTGCACAATTTTGACCACGTGGTTGCGAGAGATGCCAAAGGTATCGGCCACTTCGGTAATGGTCGACAGACGATCCCCCGGCTGAACCGCGAGGAAGGTCAGGGTACGCAGGGCGTAGTCGGTAAATCGTGTCAGTTGCATGGTCGCACTTGCCTCTTACTACAAGCCAGGAATCAGGACGACAACATTGAGCTAAGAGGCAGGAGACAACCGGTTTGCCTCTGTTTGCCATTGGTGCACCAGAGGGGGGCCTGTCTCTTAATCTGAGTTGCGGAGTGACAGGTTAAGAGCAGCACAACCGGGTGTCGATGAAGATGCACATAAATCGACACTTTCTTTGATTGATCGCAAACTTGCCGGGTTAGCCCGGCGTTTACCCGCTTTATGGCGGGTAAATCTCCCGAATAGTCCCCTTCACCAAGCCCCTTCGACCAGCAGCCATATGGCCCGCGAACCGCCCCTGAATCAACCGCCAGCAAGGTGGTTCAGTGGGGCTGTTTCAGCCAATTTTTCAGCGCGACCGAGGGAATGGAACTCTCGGAGGCGACGGCAAACGCCCCCCAGTCCACCGCGCACTGTAGTGCATCCTTGATCGCCATGCCCCGCGCCAGACCATGGATCAATCCGCCAGCGAAGGCATCCCCCGCCCCCGTGGTATCGACCACCGAGACGGGCCGGGCGGCGACCCGGATCTGCTCATCGCCGTGGATGGCCACGGCGCCCGCCTTGCCTTCGGTCAACACCAGCCATTCGAGCTGCTCCCCCGCCAGCTGGCGGGCATGTTGCCAAGGGTCGCTCACCTCGCCGAGATCGGAGCGGGAGGCCACCAGCACATGGCAGGGACGGCGCGCTTGGCCGCCCTTGGGATACTGGGCCACAACGAAGCTCTTGCCGAGCATCTGGCGCATGTAACTGATGATGGCGGTGCCGGGATAGTTCACATAGAGGCAATCCACCCCATCCAGCGGCAGATCGCCGGGCAGGTCGGGACGCCGCGGGCGGCGCAGTATGGTGCGCTCGCCGGTGGAGTCCACCAGGATCAGCAGCTCGCCGGTCTCGCCGCCAAAGCGCTCCACATGGCTGCAATCCAGCCCGTAACCGGCCGCCTGCTCCAGCAGCCAGTCGCCGGTCTCGTCCAGCCCGATGCGGGAGGCAATGATCACCTCGTGACCTGCCCACACAAGCCCGATGCCGGTGTTGGCCGCGCCGCCGCCGAGTCTGCGCCCCTGATCCACATATTGCAGCCGGGCCCCCGCCACCAGCGGTTCGGAGAGGGAGAGCACATGATCACAGTTGAGATTGGCAAGCAGCAGAATGCGGGACATAGAGACCTCGGACGATGGAGATAGCCCAAAAGAGACAGGCTGAACCCCGAGTAGAGCCCAGCCTGACAGAAGAGACAACCGGCAGCGATCGGGAATCCGATCGGGATCAATAGATGGGCAGTTCCACCCCGGCCAGCAGCTCGTCGATGCGCGCCTGACTCGGCTGCTGCATCACGCTCTGGATCACCTCTTTGGTGAGGTGGGGCGAGAAGGAGCTGATGAAGTCATACATGTAGTTCTGCAGCAGGATGCTCTTGCTGAAACAGATCTGCGCCGGACAGGGTTTGAACAGGTGCTCCAGATTGATGGAGACCAGCCCGGGGCTGTCGGTGTCGTTGGCCACCAGCGAGGAGATGATGCCGATGCCAAAGCCCAGCTCCACGTAGCGCTTGATCACCCCGGCGTCCATCACCGTCATGTAGTAACTCGGGGTCAGCCCCGCCGCCTGAAACACCTCGTCCTGCACCTGACGGCCAGTGGCGCCACTCTCGTAGCTGAGGATCGGGTAGTGGCAGAGCTGCTCCAGGGTCGGCTTCTTCACCTTGGCCAGTGGGTGATCCTGCGGCACCACCAGCGAGAGGGTCCAGAGGTAGGCGGGCAGCGCAATCAGCTCCTTGTCGAAGCCAATCTCGTGGGCAACAATGGAGAAATCGGAGTAACCCTTGCTGATCTGCTCCTTGCTCGCCGACATCACCGGATGGAGGTGGAACGAGATCTTGGGATACTTCTTGGTGAAGTAGGTGACCGACTTGGGCAGCAGGTAGCGGGCGATGGTGTGGGTGGTGTGAATATTGAGGGTGCCCACGGTCGGGTCCAGATACTCGCGGGAGATCGCCTTGATCTTGCTCTCGATATTGAGCATCGCCTCGGCACACTTGATGATCTCTTCCCCCACCGGGGTGATGCGGTGCAAGTGCTTGCCACGGCGCTCGAAAATCCGCACCCCCAGCTCGCTCTCCAGCAGGCCAATCTGTTTGCTGACCCCCGGCTGACTGGTGAAGAGCGCATCGGAAGCCACGGACACATTGAGGTTGTGGTCCCGGATCGCGATCAAGTACTTCAATTGCTGTAGTTTCAAGGCGTCACACTCTCACACTGGTTTGGCTCAGACAGGTTTGGCTCAGGCCGGGACGGCAATCAAGCCAGACAAACAGGCCGCCACATGGGCGGCCAGTGTACCATCCGATCCCGACATCTCAGCGCTTGATCCTTCATTTTGCTACAAAATCTAGCATCCGAAGGGGTGGCTGACAAACCGGGCTCAGGCCGCGCCAGCCCGCAGCGGCAGGATCCCCAGAAACTGCAGCAGCCACTGCATCATGGTCGCCGAATCCACCTCTCCCTCCAGCGAGGAGAGACTGCTCTGGTAGCGCTCGTCGGGCAACAGGCCACGGCGCCGTTCGATCAGCGCCCGGTTGTACTCCACCGAGAACTCCGGATGCCCCTGAATGGCGACGATGTGATCCCCCTGCAAAAACATAAAGTTGGGACAAAAATCGTTGCCCGCCAGTCGGGTCGCCCCCGGCGGCAGCAGGGCCACCTGATCCTGATGACTGGCCAGAATGCGGATCTGATCCCGCGCTGGCGCCATCCAGGGCTCATCTGCCAGCATGGGATGCACCGACACTCCCAGCCCCCATCCCTTGGTGGACTTCACCACCTCGCCACCCAGTGCCTGGGCGATCACCTGATGACCGAAGCAGACACCGGCCAGCTTGACGTCGGCATCGTGCGCCTGACGGATCCACGCCCGCAGTGCCTGAATCCAGGGGATATCGCTGTAAGCATCGTGGCGCGAACCTGTGATAAGCCAGGCATCGCACTCGTGCAGATCCTCCGGCAGCTCCCCATCGAGAGCCGACCAGACCCGAAATTCCAGTTCGGGGGCCAGGGCCGCAAAGCCCCTGATAAACATCTCGGAGTAAACGGGGCCAAAACGATCAGCCAGATCGGGATCGAGCCGGTCACAATCGAGAATTCCCAATCGCATCTGTTGTTCCTTTACAGAGTTCGCCCCCGCCAATCATCGACCGGCGGGGGCAAGAGGTTAGGCCATGAGCACGCGCCAGCGCGTCACTTCATGGTCGGCATGGAGAACTCGGCACCACTGCGCAGGCTCTGGGGCCAGCGCGCCGTCACCGTCTTCATCCGGGTATAAAAGCGAACCCCGTCCGGCCCGT
The DNA here is from genome assembly GCF_001728955.1 of Aeromonas sp. DNP9. Lineage (NCBI taxonomy): Bacteria > Pseudomonadati > Pseudomonadota > Gammaproteobacteria > Aeromonadales > Aeromonadaceae > Aeromonas > Aeromonas sp. DNP9. Next base: position 97,387 of record NZ_LYSQ01000018.1, read on the forward strand.
GCATGTTGAGCGGTCCGAAGATGGAGCGCTTCCAGCCGCCAAAGCTGTGAAACGCCATCGGCACCGGAATGGGAACGTTCACCCCTACCATACCGACCTGCACCCGCGCCGTGAAGTCCCGCGCGGTGTCGCCGTCACAGGTAAAGATGGCGGTGCCGTTGCCGTACTCGTGCTCGTTGATGAGGCGCAGCGCCGTCTCGTAGTCCGGCACCCGCACGATGGAGAGCACAGGGCCGAAGATCTCCTCGCGGTAGATGCGCATCTCGGGGGTCACCTCGTCAAACAGGCAGCCCCCGATAAAGTAACCCTCGTCGTGGCTCAGGGTGCGGCCATCGACCCGCAGCACAGCCCCTTCGGCCACCCCCTGATCAACGTAGCCGCGCACCTTGGCCAGATGCTCCTTGCTGATGAGCGGCCCCATCTCGTTCTCCGGGCTCTGGCCCAGCCCCGGGCCCACCCGCAGCTGTTCCACCAGCGGCGTCAGCTTGGCCACCAGCGCATCGGCGGTCTCGTCACCCACTACCACGGCTACCGAGATCGCCATGCAGCGCTCACCCGCCGCCCCATAAGCGGCCCCCATCAGGGCTGAGACCGCCTGATCGAGGTCCGCATCCGGCATCACCACCATGTGGTTCTTGGCGCCGCCCAGCGCCTGCACTCGCTTGCCGTGGGCCGAGGCGGTGGCATAGATGTACTGGGCGATGGGGGTGGAGCCGACAAACGACACGGCCCCTACTCGCGGGTCGGTCAGCAGCACATCAACCACCTCCTTGTCACCGTTCACCACGTTGAGCACGCCGTCAGGCAGACCGGCCTCCTTGAGCAGCTCGGCCATCCGCAACGAGAGGGAGGGATCCTTCTCGGAGGGTTTGAGAATAAAGGTATTGCCGCAGGCGATGGCGACCGGGAACATCCAGAGCGGCACCATGGCCGGGAAGTTGAACGGGGTAATACCGGCGCAGACTCCTACTGGCTGCATCATGGAGTAGCTGTCTACCCCACGGCCGACGTTGAGGGAGTGCTCCCCCTTGAGCAGATGGGGAATGCCGCAGGCAAACTCCACCACCTCCAGCCCGCGGGTCAACTCACCCTGCGCATCAGAGAAGACCTTGCCATGCTCGCGGCTGATGAGCTGGGCCAGCTCGTCTCTGTGCTGCTCCATCAACTCCTTGAAGCGGAAAAAGACCCGGGCCCGCACCAGCGGCGGGGTTTGCGACCAGTCGGCAAAGGCGCGCTCGGCGATGGCGATCGCTTCCTGACACTCGGCGGCGCTGGAAAGCCCGACGCTCCCCTGCTGCTTGCCGCAGGCGGGATTGAAGATGGCCCCCTGGCGCTCGCTGCGACTCTCCTGCGGCTGGCCGTTGATGAAGTTGCTGACCCTGTATGTCATGTATCCTCCGTGATAACTGATGCAGTAAATGCGTTGAGCAAATCAACGCAAGGCCCCGCCAGTGCGGGGTCATCAAATGGGTTAAGGTTGGGCCTGCAGGGCATCCTGCAGCAGGGTGAAGAGATCGTCGATCTGGCTGCGCTCGATAATGAGAGGTGGCGACAGAGCGATGATGTCGCCGGTCACCCGGATCAGAGCCCCCTTCTCGAAGCAGCGAACAAACACCTCGTAGGCGCGCCTGCCCGGTGCATCCGGCATCGATTCCAGCTCGATACCCGCCACCAGCCCGTAGTTGCGCACATCCTTCACATGCTTGCAGCCCTTCAGCGAATGGGCCGCCTCCTCCCAGTAGCCCGCCAGATCGGCGGCGCGGCTGAGCAGGTTCTCGTTGCGATAGATCTCGAGGGTCGCGAGCCCTGCAGCAGCAGCCACCGGATGGCCGGAGTAGGTGTAGCCATGGAACAGCTCGATGGCCCCCTTGCCTGCCGCCATCATGTCGTCATAAATGTGCTTCTGCACCAGCACCGCGCCCATGGGGATAGCGCCGTTGGTGAGCCCCTTGGCGCAGGTGATCATGTCGGGGATGACATCGAACTCCTGGGCGGCAAAGGGGGAGCCGAGGCGACCGAAACCGGTGATCACCTCGTCAAAAATCAGCAGGATGCCGTGCTTGGTGCAGATCTCCCGCAGCCGCTTGAGGTAGCCTTTGGGGGGCATCAGCACGCCGGTACTGCCAGCGATGGGCTCGACGATCACCGCCGCGATATTGCTGGCATCGTGTAGGAAGACGATCTTCTCCAGCTCGTCAGCCAGCGCCACATCCTCTTCGGGCAGCCCTTTGGTGAAGGCGTTCTTGGCGATGTTGAGGGTATGGGGCAGATGATCCACCCCGGTCAGCAGGGAGCCGAACCACTTGCGGTTGCCGGGAATGCCCCCCACCGAGATGCCGCCAAAGCCGACCCCGTGATAGCCACGCTCGCGGCCAATCAGCCGGGTGCGGGTGCCCTGACCGCGAGCCCGCTGCCAGGCCAGCGCGATTTTGAGCGCGGTATCGACTGACTCGGAACCCGAGTTGGTATAGAAGACGTGGCCAAACCCCTTGGGGGCGATCTCCACTAGCCGGTTGGCCAGCTCAAACGGCAGGGGGTGACCCATCTGGAATGTGGGGGCAAAATCGAGGTGGGAAATCTGCTGGGAGACCGCCTCGGCAATCTCGCGCCGACCATGGCCCGCGTTGCAACACCAGAGTCCGGCTGTGCCATCCAGTATCTTGCGGCCATCCTCTGAGTGATAATACATCCCCTCTGCCGACTTCAGGATACGCGGCGCCGCCTTGAACTGCTGGTTGGCGGTGAACGGCATCCAGAACGCGGACATGTCGGAGGGCGTATTGATGTCGCTGATCGGTTTCATGGTCACCTCATCCTTAAGGTGTTTAGCAACTGTCGGCCAATGCCTATTAAATTAAACACCTGAATCCATAAAAAAGGGCCCGTTATCGCCCTGTCTGGTGCCACCCCTAGCTAGACGCATCAGCAGGGTGGTATAAGATATTTAACACAATTTTAATAATAGTAAACAGTCAAGGAGTGTCTATAGATGGATATCGGTCACCGCCTCAAGGCGGTTCGCACCAAGGCAGCCCTCTCCCAGCGCGAGCTGGCCAAGCGCTCCGGTGTGACCAACGGATTTATCTCCCAGATCGAGAAAAATCAGGTTAGCCCCTCTGTCGCCTCCCTGCGCAAGGTGCTGGAAGGGATCCCCATGTCGCTGGCCAGCTTCTTCACCGAAGAGACCGAAATGGGCACTGAAGTGATCTTCCGCGCCGCCGATATGCCGGATCTCGGCACGCATCCCATCAGCTACCGGCTGGTCGGGCACAGCCGTGCCAACCGCGCCATCGGCATGTTGCAGGAGGTGCTGCCACCTGGCGCCGACACCGGCGACGACATGCTGAGCCACGAGGGTGAAGAGTGCGGCATCGTCATCAAGGGCGAAGTTGAAGTGACCGTGGGCGAGCAGATCTACCTGCTGGGCGCCGGGGATGGCTACTACTTCGACAGCCGCACCCCCCACCGTTTTCGCAATAGCGGCGAGCAGGAGTGCGTGCTGATTTCGGCCAACACCCCCGCCAGTTTCTGACATTCAGACGCGCATCGGCAGGGGGGCAATGTTTAATGAATTGTTACAAGGTGGATTTACAAGCGGCAAGATGTTTAGCATATTGATACGCGGAAACTGACTTTTGCCGGTTCAAGGAGTGAACATGAGTGACCTGACCCTGGCCCAGTGGCAACACAAGGCCTCCCATCTGACCCTGCCCTCGCAAGCCTTTATCAACGGCAGCTATCGGGATGCCGTCAATGGCGCCACCTTCGATTGCATCAACCCGGCCAACGGCAAGCTGCTGACCAAGGTGGCAGCCTGCGATGCCGCCGATGCCGAGTTGGCGGTACAGGCCGCTCGTGATGCCTTCAACGACAAGCGTTGGAGCGGCCTGCCGCCGAAACAGCGCAAACAGATCATGCAGCGCTTCGCCGAGCTGATGCGCCTCAACAAGGTGGAGCTGGCGCTGCTGGAGTCGCTGGATATGGGCAAACCCATCGGCGATGCCATGGGCTATGACGCCCCCGCCGCCGCCAACTGCATCGCCTGGAACGCCGAAGCGATCGACAAGATCTACGATCAGGTCGCCCCGGTGGAGGAGTCAGCACTGGCGCTGGTGACCCGCGAAGCGCTCGGGGTGGTTGCCGCCATAGTGCCATGGAACTTCCCGCTGGTGATGGCCTGCTGGAAGCTGGGCCCGGCGCTCGCTACCGGCAACTCGGTCATTCTCAAGCCTTCCGAAAAATCGCCCCTGACCGCCCTGCGTATCGCCGGTCTGGCCAAGGAGGCGGGTATTCCGGACGGCGTGTTCAACGTGCTGCCGGGCTTTGGTCATACCGTGGGCGAGGCGCTGGCCATGCATATGGATGTGGACTGCATCACCTTCACCGGCTCCACCAAGATCGGCAAACATCTGGTGGAGTGCTCCGGCAAGTCCAACCTCAAGCGCGCCTTTATGGAGTGCGGCGGCAAGAGCCCCAACATCATACTGGCGGATGCGCCGGATCTGGACGCCGCGGCCAAGAGCGCCGCTGGCGCCATCTTCTACAACCAGGGCGAGGTGTGCACCGCCGCCTCCCGCCTGCTGGTCCAAAACAGCATCAAACCGCAATTTATGGAGCGGCTGCTGGCCCATGCCCGCGAGTGGATCTCGGCCAACCCGCTCGACCCTGCGACCCGCATCGGCGCCATGGTGGATCACATCCAGATGGAACAGGTGCTGCGCTATATCGAGATTGGCAAGCAGGAGGGGGCCAAGCTGCTGCTGGGCGGCAACCGCACCAACATGGAGAGTGGCGGCTTCTATATCGAGCCCACCATCTTTGACGACGTGACTCCGCAGATGCGCATCTTCCGCGAGGAGATCTTCGGCCCAGTGCTGGCGGTGACCGGTTTCGATACGCTGGAAGAGGCCATTGCGCTGGGCAACGACACCGACTACGGCCTGGCGGCGGCGATCTGGACGGCGGATCTCAACAAGGCGGTGAAAGGCTCCCGCGCCCTGCGCGCTGGCACCGTGTTCGTCAACAACTGGGACGGTGGTGACATGACCATGCCGTTTGGCGGCTTCAAACAGTCCGGTAACGGTCGCGACAAGTCACTTCATGCGCTGGAGAAGTACACCGAGCTGAAAAGCACCTGGATTCAGCTGGAATAACACGACAAAGCAGCAGTATCGGATCAAAAAGGGGGAGAAATCCCCCTTTTGCATTTTTGGCCTTCCATCACCGGGCTCAATCCTTATAATGATAAAAAAGCCAACATGTTAAATATAAAGACAAAAATGCTATTTTTTCTGGGAAGCGTACTTTTTCTGGTGATCGGTTTGCCCCTGCTGTTCTTTGTGCTGGGGCACGGCGAGGCCTACGTGACCTGGGGCCCCTGGATCTCCGCCATCGCCCTGATGTTGTGGCTGTTGATGGATGTCGACAAGATCCGCCGCGGTAAAGGCTGACCGGCTAGCCACTCGCTTTCTTCCCCTCAAACTTCGTTTATTCGCTTCTTTCCCCGCAAAAGGATCGCTACACTGATTTTTTGCGATGTTTTCCCGCATCCAACGCTTCAGTAAAGGTCATCCGCATGCCGCAACAGATCCAGCGTCAGGGCGTCATCTACGCCCTGTGCGCCTATACCCTTTGGGGCATAGCCCCCATCTATTTCAAGACCATCTCTGCCGTCCCGGCCGCCGAGATCCTGACCCACCGGATGATCTGGTCCTGCGTGCTGCTGATGGTACTCACCCTGGCAGGACGCCAGTGGCACAAGGTGCAGGCGGTGCTGCGCCAGCCAAAAGTGTTGCTCACCCTGGCGTTTACCTCGGTTACCGTCGGCGGCAACTGGCTGCTGTTCATCTGGGCCATCAACAACGGCCATATGCTGGATGCCAGCCTCGGCTACTACATCAACCCGCTGTTCAACGTGCTGTTGGGAATGGTGTTTCTGAGCGAGAAGCTGCGCCGCCTGCAGTGGTGGGCAGTGGCGCTGGCCTTTGCCGGAGTGGCGATCCAGCTCATCGCCTTTGGCTCCTTGCCCTGGATTGCGCTGGTGCTGGCGTCTAGCTTCGCCATCTATGGGCTGGTGCGCAAAAAACTGGCCCTCGATGCCCTCACCGGTCTGCTGATCGAAACCATGATCATGCTGCCGCCAGCGGCCATCTATTTGTGGGGCATTGCCGACAGCCCCACCAGCCATCTCACCCAGAACGACTGGCACCTCAACCTGCTGCTGATCGCCGCAGGTGCCGTCACCACGGCCCCCCTGCTCTGCTTCACCGCCGCCGCGACCCGGCTCAAGCTCTCCACCCTGGGCTTCTTCCAGTACATAGGCCCCAGCCTGATGTTTATCCTCGCCGTCACCCTCTATGGGGAAGCACTGGCGATGGACAAACTGCTCACCTTTGCCTGCATCTGGAGTGCGCTGGTGCTGTTCAGTCTGGATGGGCTGCGCAGCGGTAAAGCCGCGCCAAGCCGGACCTGACCCCTTCGACCCCGGCTCATCTGCCGGGGTTCTTTTTCATGCCACCAGCGGCCTTCAAACTGCTACTTCCCCTTATCCAGAGCCGACTCACCATCGACTGGCCACGACCGAGTCGCATCATCCTGACAGAGAGCTATGCTATCCATGAACGGAGCCGAATGGAGGCAGCATGCTCAAGCACATTCACAACAGATCCCTGCTTTTTAGCCAAATTCTGGGGGGCATAGTTATTATCACGCTGATCTCTATCAGCTTTTTCGGGCTTTATTCGGTCCGGAGCGCAGCCGACCAGATGGGACAAGGGAAGGACGTGGTAGCCGATATTCTGCCGCCGCCTCTCTACCTCATCGAATCCCAGTTGCAGGTCTACACCCTGCTCCATGCCAAACCGGAAGAGCGGGAGGCCCTGCTGCAAACCCTCGCTCGGCTGCAACAAGAGTTCGAGAGCCGCAACCGCTTCTGGCAAGAGAGCAATCTGAACAATTCCCTCAGAGAGTTGCTGCTGGGGGAGCAAAAAGTGCAGGGGGAGCAGTTCTGGCAACTGCTCAACGCCCAGTTTGTCCCCGCCATCAAGGCGAGTGATATTGCAACGGCCACCCATATAGCCACGAAACTTCATGCGATCTATAGCGCCCACCGGCTCGGAGTAGACGCCACCGTCATCAGCGGCAACCAGTATGCCGCCGAACAGATGGCCCATCTCGCCAACACCACCCGACTCTGTTACGCCCTGCTGTTGTGTGCCGCACTGCTGGGGGCCGGGCTCATCTTCTGGCTGGGACGCCCCACCCAGCAGCGACTGCTGGCCGCCGGCAAGGCCACCGCAGCCATCGCCCAAGGAGAATTGAATCGCCCCATGCCGGAGCCGGGGCTAGACGCCATCGGCGAGCTGATCCGTCAGATCGGGGCTATGCGTGACCAGCTGGCTACCCTGGTGGAGTCCCTGCAGCGCAGCGCCAGTACGCTGGATGATCGCGCCACCAGCCTGACCGCCATGGCTCAACGGCACACCGATGACAGTCAGGCACAGGTCGGGGCGGCCCACCATATCGAACAAGCCATCGAGCAGCTCACCCACTCCATTGAGCAGGCGGGTAGCCAGCTGCATCAAGTGGGGGAGCAAACCCTCCAATCAGCCAACCGGGCACAAGAGGCGACGCACGCGATTCACACCGTAGAACAAGTGATCGAGGAACAAGCAACGGGGGTGAAGCGGGTCTCCCACACCATTTCGGATCTGGCCGGCCTCTCGCAGCAGATTGCCGGGCTGGCGGGTGCCATTCACGGTATTGCGGAGCAGACCAATCTGCTGGCGCTGAACGCTGCCATTGAAGCTGCGCGGGCAGGTGAACAGGGACGCGGTTTTGCTGTGGTAGCCGATGAAGTGCGCTCGCTGGCGACCCGCACCGGTAGCGCCACCACCGAGATCAACACCATCATCGGCAAGATCCAGGATGTCAGCCAGCGCGCAGCCAGCGAGATGGATACCGAGCTGACCCGAGTTGAACAGGCTGTCGCCCACGCGATGACGGCACGTCAGAGCGTCGCCCGGATCGCACAGAGCTGCGAGGAGATCAACCAGCGCATCGCTCAGGTCGATCAGTTGATGGGCGATGAGACCCGGCTGGTGCAGGGGATCCACCATCAGGTCGGCGAAATGTCGCGGTTGGCGGCCGAGGTCAACCGGAGCGCCAGTCAGGCCGCCGAAGAGGCGACCATGGTCGCCCAGCACGCCCGCATCCTGACCAGGCAGACTCACCACTTCCATCTCGACACCACTCACCATTGATCCCTCAGCGCTGACGGGAGTCAGCGCCCCCTTTTTATCTGCATTGGTTAAATGGGTAGCATTAGACTCCACGAGGGAATAGGATCCGCCCCTCTAAAAACCAACTGCAAGGATCAACTGGCATGAATCGAAAATGGTCGCTCCCCATCGTGGCACTCGCGGGGGGAGCGTTACTCTGGCTCGGCAACACCTTTGGTATGAAATGGGCTCTGATGGCCCTGATCGGATTCGGCTTCGGCTTCACCCTCTCCTTCAGTCGCTTCGGCATCGTATTCGGTTGGCGCGAAATGCTGACCAAGCGCAACAGCTACTATGTGCGGGTTCACCTGCTCACCATCGCCATCGAAATTCTGCTGTTCACCACCTTCCTCTCCTTTAGTCACGCCCTGTTTGGCGATGCCATGGTGGGTAACGTGATGGCTATCGGCATTCCTTTCATCGTCGGTGCCTTCCTGTTCGGCATCGGCATGCAGCTGGCAGGCGTCTGTGCCACCGGCACTCTTTATTGCTGCGGCGAGGGGCAACCCCGCTTCTGGCTGGTGCTGATCTGCTACGGCATCGGCACCCTTATCAGCAACCAGTTCCGCCCCGAACTGGAGGCCACCTTCTCCAGCCATGTGGTATTGGCCCGGGATCTGACCGGCAATATCTGGAGCGGCATGCTGCTCAACCTGGCGCTGGTCGCCGCGCTGTTCCTGCTGTTTCGCAACAGCGAACTCAAGCGTACCGGCGAACTCAAGCCCCTCTTCAGCGGCGGCAATCTGTTCTGGCGCGATGGCCGCTTCACCGTGCTGACCGGCGGCATCATCATCGCCCTGCTCAACTCGTCCGTGGTCGCTCTGCACGGCTCGGCCTGGACCATCACCGGCGCCGTCTATGACATGGCGCTGCGCGGCGCCTCCCTGTTCGGCCTGTTCGAGGGCAACCCCAAGCTGGCCCAGCCACTCTTCATCAATCCCATGGTCGGCATGTTCTGGCTCGGCATTCTGGGGGCCATGCTGGCACGCTGCATCAGCGGTGGCGGCACCTTCGCCCCGATGCGGATCGGCAACAGTCTGGCATCCATTATTGGCGGCCTGCTGATGGGAATGGGCGCCATGTACGCCGCCTGCAACCTCGGCGGCTTCTTCGATGGCACTGCTTCTGGCAGCCTGCACGGCTGGGTCTGGATGCTGATGGCCCTGGCTGGCAGCCTGATCGGCATTCGCCTGCGCCCGCTGTTCGGGCTCTGAGGCTTGATATCGTAAGCACCCCATAAGAAACGGGAGGCCAAGCCTCCCGTTTTTACATTTATTGCTCCCGTCGCTCTGCTTATTGGACAGGCTGGGAAACCCCTTCCAGATGGATTTCGACCCGGCGGTCTGGTGCCAGACAGGCGATCAGCTCTTGCTTGGAGCGGCTGGCACAGCTGTTGCCAGTGACCGGATTGGACTTGCCACGCCCCTCGACCCGTACCTTGTCGGCATACAAGCCTTTGGATACCAGATAGCTGGCCACGCTCTGGGCCCGCTTCTCGGAGAGGGCCAGGTTGTAGTTGTCGGAACCGATGCGGTCGGTATAACCGATGACAGTTGCGACACCATCTTTCGGATTGGCCGCCACAATCTGGCTGAACAGGGCATCGAGCGCCTGATTGGCAGCCGGTTTCAGGGTCGCCTTGTTGAACTCGAACAGCACATCGGAACTCAGACTGAAGGTCTTGGGCTCAACCACGGCTACAGGTGCCGGTTCGGCGGCCGGAGCGGGCGCCGGTGCTACGACTTCGCCACCTTGCTGACCGAAGCGATAGAGCATCCCGAACGAAATCAAGCCGTTATCCATCTCGATACCGGAGCGATCGAGAGAGGCATCTCCCAGCGGCGTGGTGTACTGGTACTCCAGACGGGCGGCCCAGTCACGATCGATGGCATATTCGGCACCCAGCGCACCAACAAATGCGGCGCCATGCTTCTTGCCGGTCTCGCTGGTATTGGCGAAGCTGATCTCGCTATCCGTCCAGGCATAAGCGCCGCCCAGTCGGCCATAAAGATCGAGCACGTTGGTGGCCGGGAAGCTGATCTTCATGGTGGCCTGAATCATCTGGCTCTTGGCTTCGGTATTGAGGGTATTGGCGCCAGTGCCCGAAGTGGTGTCGTATTTGCCAAGCCAGTCATAACCCAGCTCGAAACCCAGGTTGGGGTTGAGCTGGTAACCGGCGAACAGGCCCAGACCCAGATCATCCGTGTTCTCGCTGGTATTACCCAACGTCTGGGCAATCGACTCGGCATACTGGTTGTGGTCAACGCCATAGTAATTGGACCAACCGGCCTTGCCACCGACATACCAGGTATTGTCCTGAGCGGCGGCCTGCACGGCTCCGGCCGCCAGCAAACCACTGACCAATACGGCAAGCATGGATTTATTCATATTTTCGCCTCTGCAATAAGTCGTTATGGGCGCCTGAGTGCGCACTCTTCCCTGTGTGAAGCCGTCAGGCGGCCTCTCCGCTATTCAGGGTATCCCATCCGAACGCAGCCTCAAATGACCAAGCCATCAGGAGTGTGAGCTTGCCAGCAATATCCGGCGTAAAAATCACCAGCATACTGGTTCACATGGTTTTACCAGTTAAACCATGACCTTGCGTCGTACGGAGTGGACCTATCCACACGCAGCAATAGAAAAGGGAGGCATAACGCCTCCCTCCCGATGAGTTGTTGAAGTCCCCCTTGCTCAACTGGCCAGAAACAACCGGTAGGCGGGGTCGTCGCTCACCTCTTTCCAGCCGTAGCCAATCTCGCGCAGGTAGTCGTGGAAGGCAGCCACGTCCTCGTCCGGCAGCTCGAAGGCGCAGAGCACCCGGCCGTAGTCAGCACCGTGGTTGCGGTAGTGGAACAGGCTGATGTTCCAGCGACAGCCGAGGGTCTCGAGAAAGCGCATCAACGCGCCCGGCTGCTCCGGAAACTTGAAGCTGTAGAGACGTTCACCGAGGGGCCGGGCCGGGCGGCCGCCAATCATGTAACGCACGTGGTTTTTGGCCAGCTCGCTCTCGGTCATGTTGACCACCGGGTAGCCGTTGCCGCCGAGCTGATCGATGATCTGGCCTAGCTCCTCGTCACCGCCGGTGAGGCGCACCGAGACGAACAGCGAAGCCTGCTCGGCATCGGCGTAACGGTAGTTAAACTCGGTCACCATGCGCGGCCCCAGCTGACGGCAGAAGTCGAGGAAGGCCCCTTTGCGCTCGGGGATGGTCACCGCCAGCATACCCTCGCGCTTCTCGCCAATCTCGCAGCGCTCCGACACGTAACGCAGGCTGTGGAAGTTGACGTTGGCACCGGACAAAATGGCCGCCATCCGGCCCCCCTTGACCTGCTCGCGCTCGCTGTAGGCCTTGAGGCCCGCCAACGACAGGGCCCCCGACGGCTCGGCAATGGCGCGGCAGTCGTCGAAGATGTCTTTGAGCGCGGCGCAGATCTGGTCGTTGGAGACGGTCACCACCTCGTCCAGATACTGGTTGCAGAGGCGGAAGGTCTCCTCGCCGATGCGCTTGACCGCCACCCCGTCCGCAAACAGCGAGACCCGATCCAGATTGACCGGCTCGCCGGCCGCCAGCGCGGCCTTGAGGCAGGCGGAGCCCTCCGCCTCCACCCCGATCACCTTCACATCCGGCAGCAGTTGCTTGATATAGACCGCCACCCCGGCGGCCAAGCCGCCGCCGCCCACCGGCACGAAAACGTGGGTGAGGTGGGTATCCTGCTCCAACAGCTCCTTGCCGATGGTGCCCTGCCCGGCGATCACCTCGACGTCGTCAAACGGCGGGATCAGAGTGTAGCCCTCAAGCGTGGCGAGGCGGCGACTCTCGCCGTAAGCCTCGTCGAAACTGTTGCCAAACAGCATGACGTTGCCGCCCTGCCGGCGCACCGCGTCGATCTTGATATCCGGCGTGGTCTTGGGCATCACGATGATCGCCTTGATGCCGAGCTTGGCGGCCGACAGGGCGACCCCCTGCGCGTGGTTGCCGGCGGAGGCGGCGATGACGCCACGCGCCTTCTGCTCCTCGGTGAGGGTGGCGATCTTGTGGTAGGCGCCGCGCAGCTTGAAGGAGTGGACCGGTTGCAGATCCTCCCGCTTCAGGCTGACATGGTTGCCGAGTCGCTCGGAGAGTTTCTTCAGGGTTTGCAAGGGGGTGACCCGCGCCGCCTCATAGACGGGGGAGAGCAACACCTTGCGTAGATAATCCGCCGCAGAGACCATGGTTTATTCCCCCAGCATCGAGCGATCGCGCACCGCGCCCTTGTCGGCGCTGGTGGCGAACATGGCATAGGCGCGCAGGGCAAAGGAGACCTGACGCTGACGATCGAGCGGCTTCCAGCCCCGAGCCTCTACAGCGACGCGGCGGGCAGCCAGCACGCTGTCGGCCACCTCCAGCACCATGCTGCGGGCCGGGATGTTGATGCTGATGATGTCACCATCCTCCACCAGACCTATGGTGCCGCCGGAAGCGGCCTCCGGCGATACGTGGCCGATGGAGAGGCCCGAGGTGCCGCCGGAGAAGCGGCCGTCGGTGATCAGGGCACACGCCTTGCCGAGTCCCATGGATTTCAAATAGGTAGTGGGGTAGAGCATCTCCTGCATGCCCGGGCCCCCTTTCGGCCCTTCGTAGCGGATCACCACCACCTCGCCCGCTTTCACTGTGCCGTCGAGGATGCCGTTCACCGCGCTCTCCTGACTCTCGAACACCCGGGCCGGGCCACGGAAGGTGAGGTTCTCCTCATCCACCCCGGCAGTCTTGACGATGGCGCCATTGACAGCGAGGTTGCCAGAGAGCACCGCCAGACCACCCTCCTGGCTGTAGGCGTTGTCCAGCGAGCGGATGCACCCTTCGGCGCGGTCCAGATCCAGCTCCGGCCAGCGGCAATCCTGACTGAACGCCTTGGTGGTGCGGATGCCGGCAGGGCCAGCGCGGTAGAAGTCCACCACCTCCTGACTTGGCTGGCGGCTGACGTCATATTCATTGAGCTGTTCGACGAGGGTGCAACCCAGCACGGTACGGGTATCGCCATGCACCAGACCCGCTTTCTCCAGCTGGCCCAGAATGGCGACCACCCCACCGGCGCGGTGCACATCTTCCATATGGTATTTCTGGGTGGAGGGCGCCACCTTGCAGAGCTGCGGCACCTTGCGCGACATGCGGTCGATATCGGCCATGGTGAAGTCGACACCGGCCTCCTGCGCCGCCGCCAACAGGTGCAGCACGGTATTGGTGGAACCGCCCATGGCGATATCCAGCGCCATGGCGTTCTCGAACGCCGCCTTGGTGGCAATATTGCGCGGCAGTGCCGAGGCATCGTCCTGCTCATACCAGCGCTTGGCCAGAGTCACGATGCGCTGACCCGCCAGCTTGAACAGTTGCTCGCGGTCGCTGTGGGTTGCCAGCATTGAGCCGTTGCCCGGCTGGGAGAGGCCAAGCGCCTCTGTCAGGCAGTTCATGGAGTTGGCGGTAAACATGCCGGAGCAGGAGCCGCAGGTGGGGCAAGCACTGCGTTCCACCTGTTCGCTCTGGGCATCGGAGACCTTGGGGTCGGCGCCCTGGATCATGGCGTCTACCAGATCCAGCTTGATGATCTGGTCGGAGAGCTTGGTCTTGCCCGCTTCCATCGGGCCGCCGGAGACGAAGATAACCGGGATATTGATGCGCAGGGCGGCCATCAGCATCCCCGGGGTGATCTTGTCGCAGTTGGAGATGCAGACCATGGCATCGGCGCAGTGGGCATTGACCATGTACTCCACCGAGTCGGCGATCAGCTCGCGCGACGGCAGGGAGTAGAGCATGCCGCCGTGGCCCATAGCGATGCCGTCATCCACGGCGATGGTGTTGAACTCTTTGGCGACGCCGCCCGCAGCTTCGATCTCGCGCGCCACCAGCTGACCCAAATCCTTGAGGTGGACGTGGCCCGGCACGAACTGGGTGAAGGAGTTGACCACGGCGATGATGGGCTTGCCGAAATCCTGATCGGTCATTCCGGTGGCACGCCACAGGGCGCGGGCCCCGGCCATGTTACGTCCGTGGGTGGTGGTGGCGGATCTCAACTTCGGCATGTCTCTACTCCCTGAATGCCCATATGGGCTCGATGCGTTATGCGGTGATGATACGAGTGGATCGGAATCGATCCTGGTGAAGACTCCTATGGGAAGCACTCACCGGAAGCGACTCGGGGAGGCATGGAGCCTCCCCTCTCTTATCAGTCGTTGACTGGCGTCAGCCAGCCCCACTTGTCCTCGGTCTTGCCATTGAAAAGGCCGAAGAAGGCGTTCTGCAGCCGCTCGGTCACCGGGCCACGGCTGCCAGCCCCTACCTTCATCCGATCGACGGAGCGCACCGGGGTCACTTCGGCGGCGGTGCCGGTCATAAAGATCTCGTCTGCGACATAGAGCGCCTCACGGGGTAACGCCTGCTCGCGTACCTCGTAACCCAAGTCACGCGCCAGCGTCATGATGGTGTCACGGGTGATGCCGGGCAGGATGGCGGCGGTAGCGGGCGGGGTAAACAGCACGCCGTTCTTCACCAGAAACAGGTTCTCCCCCGCCCCTTCGCTCAGGTAGCCGTTCACATCCAGCGCCAGCCCCTCGGCAAAGCCGTTGCGCTTTGCCTCGCGGCTGATGAGCTGGGAGGAGAGGTAGTTGCCGCCCGCCTTGGCGCCGGTGGGAATGGTGTTGGGCGCGAGCCGGTTCCATGAGGTGACGCAGACATCCACCCCGTTTTTCAGCCCCTCTTCCCCCAGATAAGCGCCCCACGGCAGAGCGGCAACCATCAGGTCAGCCTTGGCATCCAGCGGCGGATGCAGCCCCAGCCCCACGTTGCCGACAAAGGCCAGCGGGCGCAGATAGCCGCTCTTCAGGCCGTTCTCGCGCACCACGGTGCGGCAGGCTTCATTCACTTCGGACTCGCTGTAGGGGACGTCCATCCAGTAGATTTTGGCGGAGTCGAACAGGCGGCGGGTGTGCTCCTGCAGACGGAAGATGCAGGTGCCTTTGGGGGTATCGTAGGCGCGCACCCCTTCGAACACCGAGGAGCCGTAGTGCAGGGCGTGGCTCATCACGTGCACCTGAGCATCTTGCCAGGGCACCATCTTGCCGTTGAACCAGATGTATTGGGGGTGAGTGGCGGATTGGGAAGGCTGTGACATTGGCTTGGCTCCTTAAGCTCTGATCCGGGGTTGCTGTTCCAGTGCATCGACCCGGGAGACGTCCACCAGCTTCACCAGCTGGCTCCACAACTGCTGGATGGGACGCACCGACTCGACAGTAACCGTGATCCGCAGCTGTTGGCAATCCTGCTCCATGTTGAGAGCGCAGAGATTGAAGCCGCGGTGACGCACCACCCGCAGCACCCGCTCCATCACTTCGGGTCTGGGCTGGGCGTGGATATGCAGGGTGTGTTGTGCAAATGCGGGCTGGGCAAGGGTGTGCGGGTTCATGGGCGTTGCTCCATCATCTGGTGGTTGGCGACTCCCGGCGGAACCAGGGGCCAGACGTTTTCTTCCTCTGAAATAGCCACATGCAGCAGGTAGGCACTCTCGCTTGCCAGCAGGCGATCGAGGGCTCCGGCTATCTGCTCCTTGCATGTGATGGTCTCACCCGGAATGCCGAAAGCGGCAGCCAGGGCGACGAAATCGGGATTGTCGGAGAGGATGGTCTCGCTGTAGCGGCCGTCGAAGAACAGCTCCTGCCACTGGCGCACCATACCGAGGCGCTGGTTATCCAGCAGCACCATCTTCACCTTGAGCTGGGCGCGGCGGATGGTGCCGAGCTCCTGCACGTTCATCATGAAAGAGCCATCACCGCTCACCAGTACCACTTCATCCTCCGGGCGCGACATCTTGGCGCCGATGGCGGCGGGCAGACCGAACCCCATGGTGCCAAGACCGGCGCTGGAGAGGTGGTTGCGCGGGCTGGTGAAGCGCATGTGCTGGGCCACCCACATCTGATGCTGACCCACGTCGCAGGCCACCACGCTGGTCTCGGGCAACCGGGCGGAGAGCTGCTTGAGCAGCGCCGGGGCATAGATGGGCTGGCCGGGATGGTCGTAGCGAAATGCATACTCGCAGGCCATGTTCGCGCAATGCTCACGCCATGGGTCGATGGAGAGGGACATGGCTAGGCGTGGCAGCACCAGCTTGATATCCGTGGTGATCCCCACCTCGGCGGCGCGGCGCTTGCCGAACTCGGCGGCATCCACATCGAGATGGATCACCTTGGCCTCGGGGGCGAACTCTTCCAGCTTGCCGGTCACCCGATCATCGAAACGGGCGCCCACCACCAGCAGCAGATCGCACTGCTGCACCGCATAGTTGGCCGCCTTGGTGCCGTGCATGCCGAGCATGCCCAGATAAACGGTACTGTCGGGGTCGAGCGCGCCGATCCCCTTGAGAGTGGTGACCGCTGGCATGCCGGTTGCGGCAGCAAAGTCGCGCAACTGCTGCTCGGCATTGGCCATACCCACCCCACCACCGACGTAGAGCACCGGGCGCTCGGCGGCGGCCAGCAGGGTGCGGGCGGCCGTCAGTTCAGTCGGGTTAAGATGCTCAGGCTCTGCCACCGCAAACAACGGGCTCTGGGGCGGCACAGCGGCCAGTTGCACATCCTTGGGCAGGTCGATGAGCACAGGTCCGGGGCGCCCTTCGGTGGCGATGGCGAAAGCTTCTGCCAGCACCCGCCCCAGATCGGCGGCATCGGTCACCATAAAGGAGTGCTTGGTGCAGGAGAGGGACATGCCGAGCACGTCGACCTCCTGAAACGCATCGGTGCCGATGGCGGAACAGGGCACCTGACCGCTGATGGCCACCAGCGGCACCGAATCGAGCAGCGCCTCCGCCAGACCGGTCACCAGATTGGTGGCGCCGGGGCCGGAGGTGGCGATGCAGACTCCCACCTGACCGGAGGCACGGGCATAGCCCACCGCCGCCATAGCGGCACCCTGCTCGTGGCGACAGAGCTGATGGGCCAGACCACCGTCATACAGGGCATCGTAGACCGGCATGATGGCCCCGCCCGGGTAACCAAACACCTGGGTCACACCCTGTTTCTTGAGAGCCTGTACCAAAAACTGCGCGCCGTTCATGTGGAAAATCCTGTCCTTTGGTCGAAAAAAAACCCCCGGGCTGTGAGGCTCGGGGGTCGCTTGTTTCGTTCTGTCCGGTGGTGGGTCTATCCCTTGTTCCGTGCAGCTAAACGAGCCCCGAGCGGTGAGATAATAATCACCACTAGGACCACAATAATGCTGACGAAACGGGAGGCCATGTTCATAGTTACAACCGGAAATCCTGTGAAATTGGGGCGGTTTCTACCGCGAATGGCTATTAGAACTAGCACGGTGATTTTTATTGGGCAAGCCTTTTTTCTGTGACAACCCACTGATTTTGGCTATTCCTCAGCCGGAACTTTGGAATAAAAAACCAACAACAAGCAGTTAGTCAGAACATATATCAACTCAAGGACGGGATTTATGTCATTAGCTGTGGTTTATAGCCGTGCCAGCCTCGGGATCGCGGCCCCGCAAGTTACAGTGGAAGTTCACCTCTCCAACGGCCTGCCCGCCTTCAACATGGTCGGCCTGCCGGAAACCTCGGTGAAGGAGTCGCGGGATCGGGTCCGCAGCGCCCTGCTCAACGGCAATTTCGAGTTCCCGAGCAAACACATCACGGTCAATCTGGCCCCCGCCGATCTGCCCAAGGAGGGGGGCCGTTTTGATCTGGCCATCGCCATCGGTATTCTTGCCGCTTCCAAGCAGATACCTGCAAAATATCTGCTCAATCACGAATTTTTAGGGGAATTGGCCCTGACCGGAGAGATCCGCCCTGTGCTCGGGGTGCTGCCCGCCGTGCTCGCCTGCCGGGATGCGGGGCGCACCCTGCTGGTACCGCGAGAGAACGGCCCCGAAGCCTCTCTCATTCAGGATGCCGAGGTGCGCACCGCCCACCAGTTGCTGGCCGTTACCGCCTGGCTGGCCGGTCAGTACGAACTGCCGATGCCGGAGCAACAAAGCGCGGAGAGCCTGCCCGATGTGCCGGACCTGCAGGATGTTATCGGCCAGTCTCAGGCCAAGCGGGCGCTGGAGATCGCCGCCGCCGGCAGCCACAACCTGCTGTTCATCGGCCCGCCCGGCACCGGCAAGAGCATGCTGGCGAGCCGATTGCCCGGCATCTTGCCGCCGCTGAGCGAGCAGGAGGCGCAGCAGACCGCCGCCATCCACTCCATCGGTGGCCTCACCCTGCGCGCCGGTCACTGGCACCACAGGCCATACCGCACGCCCCACCACAGTGCCTCGGCAGTGGCGCTGGTGGGCGGTGGCAGCCACCCGCGGCCCGGCGAAATATCGTTGGCCCACAACGGGGTGCTGTTTCTGGATGAATTGCCCGAGTTCGAGCGCAAGGTGCTCGACTCCCTGCGCGAACCACTGGAGACGGGCCACATCACCATCAGTCGGGCCGCCCGTCAGGTGGATTTTCCCGCTCGCTTCCAGCTGGTCGGCGCGATGAACCCCAGCCCCTGCGGCCACTATGGCGACGGCCAGACCCGCTCCAGCCCGGATCAGATCTTGCGCTACCTCGGCAAGCTCTCCGGCCCCTTTCTCGACCGCTTCGACCTGACGGTGGAAGTGCCACTGCTACCCAAGGGGAGCCTGACCGGCAAGGCGGAGCGGGGGGAGTCTAGTCAGCAGATCCGCGATCGAGTGCTGGCGGCACGGGAGCGCATGCTGAGCCGCAACGGCAAGCTCAACAACCTGCTGGATAGCCGCGAGATAGAGGATATTTGCCGCTTATCACCGCAAGATGCCGAATTTTTGGAGAACGCCATCCAGAAGCTGGGGCTCAGCATCCGGGCCTGGCATCGCATCCTGCGGGTGTCACGCACCATCGCCGATCTGGCCGGGCAACCCGCCATCGGCAAGGAGCATCTTATCGAGGCGCTCGGCTACCGGGCCATGGATCGGCTGCTATCGCGACTGCGCAGCAGCTGACAGAAGGGAAAGGGTGAGTCCAACCTCGTAACGGCTCTGAATGGTCTCACGGGCCATCGGCTGATATTATGGCCACAGATCTGACCACTTGATGGCCCTTTATCGACAGCAAGACGGACCCGACTCATGCCCAACAAGCTGATAGAGCGACTGCGCGGCAGCCTCTCCACCCTGCTCTATTTTTTCAACACCCTCTTCTGGTTTGTTCCCATCTTCTCGCTGGGTCTGCTCAAACTTCTGCTCCCCCTCAAGGGGTGGCGCACTCTCTGCAACTGGTTGCTGGATGGCTGTGCCAGCTGCTGGATCGGTTTCAACAATCTGATCCAGAAAACCATCATCAGAACCCCTTTCGATGTGGTCGGAGTGGACAAAGGGCGCCGGAATGAGTGGTATATGGTGATTGCCAACCATCAATCCTGGGTCGACATACTGGTACTGCAGCGGGTTTTTAACCAAAAAATTCCCTTCCTGAAGTTTTTCCTCAAGAAAGAGCTTATTTGGGTACCTTTTCTCGGTCTGGCATGGTGGGCGCTCGACTTCCCCTTCATGCGGCGATATTCCAGAAAGTTTCTGGAAAAGCATCCCCATCTGAAGGGAAAAGACATAGAGACAACCCGTAAAGCCTGTGCCCGGTTCCGCCACATTCCGGTGAGTGTGATGAACTTCGTCGAAGGCACCCGCTTCACCAAGGGCAAACATCAGAAGCAGGGTTCGCCCTATCGTCACCTGCTCCATCCGCGCGCAGGCGGCATCGCCTTTACTCTGGCCGCCATGGGTGACCAGTTGCATCAACTGGTGGATGTCACCATCGCCTACCCGGAGGGCATTCCCAGCTACTGGGATTTCATGTGTGGCCGGGTCGGGGAGATCAAGGTTCAGATCCGCTATTTGCCGATCGACCGCAAACTGGTGGGGGATTACTTCAATGACCCCGAGTTCCAACAAGAGTTTCAGCAGTGGCTGAACGGGATCTGGCACGAGAAAGACCAGACCCTGAACCAGCTGCTGGCAACCAAGGCGCAGTAAACACTCATGTTATCCATGCTTCCCGGCCCGCTGGTGCTGCTCATCAGCGCCGGCCTGACCATTCTCTTTACCGCCTTGTGCGCCAGCCTGATCCTGCTGGTTTCGCTGGCCAAACTGCTGCTGCCCGTGCCAGCCTTTGGTCGCGCCTGCAGCCGGCTCAACAACCGCTTCATGCGCCTGTGGCTGGCCTGCAACGCCCTGGTGATCCGCCTCACCACCCGCATCGACTGGCAGGTGGAGGACAGCACAAGGCTGCGCAAGGATGGCTGGTATCTCATCATCAGCAACCACATGAGCTGGACCGACATCGTGGTGCTCGGCCACCTGTTCCGAGATCGGCTGCCGGTGCCCAAGTTCTTCATGAAGCACGAGCTGATCTACATCCCTCTGCTGGGGCTCGCCTGCTGGGGGCTTGATATGCCATTTATGCGCCGCTATTCACGGGAATTCCTGCTGCGCAACCCGCACCTGCGCGGCAAGGATATCGAGACCACCCGCAATGCCTGCGAGAAGTTTCGCCATATCCCCACTACCGTCATCAATTTCGTGGAAGGGACCCGCTTCACCGAGCAGAAACGGGATGCTGCCCGCTCCCGCTATCTCCACCTGATGCCGCCCAAAGCGGCAGGACTGGCCTTTACGCTGGCCGCCATGGGCGAGCAGTTCGACAGCCTGATCAACGTCACCATCCGCTATCCGGACAACGCCGAGACCCCGTTCAAGGACTTCCTGATGGGACGGGTAAAACGCATTCAGGTGCGGATTGAAGAGCTGCCGGTGGATGAGGCGCTCATTGGGGATTACTTCAATGACAAGCAGTTCAAGCGCGGTTTTCAGGAGTGGCTAAACCAGCGCTGGCAGGAGAAAGACGAGGTGCTGGAGGGGTGGCAGAGCGGTCAGGCGCCGCTGCCGGTGGCCGCCAAATCCGGGGATGCATCCAAAGAGAGCGCAGAAGCCAACTCGGCCAACTGATCCTCGGAGAACACTGCAATACCGTGGCGGCGCAGCAGGGCGGTGGTCTTGCCCTCGCCCGCCACAGAAACACCTTCGAAGCGGCCGTTATAGATACGGCCGCTGCCACATGAGGGGCTCCCCTCTTTCAGCAGGGCGAAGCGAATACCCTGCGCCTGACAGATTTCCAGCGCCAGCTCGGCGCCGCGGTCAAACTCGGCAGTCACATCCAGCCCGCTCGCCGTCACTACCCGATCGCCCTGCCGTTCGGCAGGAGGACGCGGGGTCGGCAGACCGCCCGCCACTTCGGGACAAAACGCCAGAGCCCGCCCCTCGGCACCCAGCTCACTCAGCCAGTCGCTGACTATCCCCTTGCTTTGACCGTCGTAGCGCACAGGCTGACCTAGCAGACAGGCGCTTACCAGCACTCGAACAAGGGATGCGCTCATGCTTCCGCTCCGTGCATCACCTGATCGAACATTACGCAGCAGGGGGTTTCCAACCGGTAGAGAATGGCGGGGCGCTGTTTGCCAGTACGCTTGCGACCGGTATCCACCAGAATGTCGGCGCGGTGGATCCGCTTGCGAAAGGCGGCCGTGTTCATCGGCGTCTGCAGGATGATCTCGAAGGCGCGCTGCACCTCGGAGAGGGTGAATTCGGTGCCAAGCAGTTGCAGCGGCAGGGTGCTGTAGCGGCTCTTTATGCGCAGTCGCTCCAATCCCTTGGCGATGAGCTGGAGATGGTCGAAGGCGAGGCTCATGCCCGGCAGGGTCGAAACCGGATGCCAGCAACCGTGGCGGGTCTCCACTTCAGGCGCCACCAGACAGAGGTAAACCAGGGTGGTGGACCAGCCACGGGGATCCCGCTCCAGATTGCCGAGGGTGCAGACCTGCTCGCTGTAGCAGTCACCCAGCCCCCACTCCGCCAGCAGGCGGCGCTGGGCGGCGTCCAGATCCCGGTCCAGCGTCTCGTCGATACGCAGGGCAGGCAGTTGCCAGCAGTTGGCAAAAGGGGGGCGATCGCGGGTCTCGAGCAGCAGTTCGAGCCGCTCCTCATGCAACCGCAGCACCACCATATCCAGACTCATTCTCAGCATGCCGATCGCCCTGCTCGCCTTCCATTAATGTTTGGTAGATAATATCACACGAATAGTATGTGCAGGAGCCAATCATGGGAACCGTCGCCAGTCTGGATATTGATGCGCAGAAGGGCTTTACCCCTCTCTGCCCGAACGAACTTCCCGTCGCGGGCGGGGATGATATTGTGGCGGCCCTCAACGCTCAGGCCTCCCTCGCCAGCCTGCGCATCGGCAGCAAGGATGCCCACCCCGCCAATGCCGACTGGGCCGTTTCTGACCCCGCAGGCATGCTGCTGCCGCTGGATCTGCCCAACGCCGACCTCACCTGGCCGGTGCACTGCGTACCGGGCAGCAAGGGGTTCGAGCTGCTCGACGGCCTGCCCGCCCCCATCGACTATGACTTCTTCGTCTGGAAGGGGGTCGAGCCGGATCTCCATCCCTACGGCACCTGCTTCCACGACCTGGCCGAACGGCGCAGCACCGGACTCATAGAATTCCTGCAAGCCCGCAAGGTCGATACCGTGCTGGTCGGCGGCCTCGCCACCGACTACTGTGTCAAAACCAGCGTGCTGCAACTGCGCCGCGCCGGTTTCCGGGTAATCGTCCATCTCGATGCCTGCCGTGGCATTGCACCCGCGACGGTTGCCAGCGCCCACACCCAGATGATCGAGGCAGGGGCCGAACTGGCCCAGACCCTGATCGATGTACAACGCCTGCTGGACGCCTGATATGCCACCGATTCTTACCAGCCTGCTCGATACCGACGCCTGCACGTTACATATGCGGCAGGGGAGCTCCATCGTGCTCACCAGTCTGCGGGGAGCCTGATATGCCACCGATTCTTACCAGCCTGCTCGACACCGACGCCTACAAGCTGCATATGCAGCAGGCGGTGTTCCATCGCTATCCGGATGCCGAGGTGGTGGCCGAGTTTCACAGCCGCAATGAAGAGGATCTGCTGCCCATGATGGGGCAGATCGAGGAGCAACTGCGCCTCGCCGGCTCCCTGCGACTGACCAGGCCAGAACTGGATTTTCTGGCCGAGCGCCCCTTCTTCACTCCTGACTACCTCGACCACCTGCGCCGCAAGCCGCTCGACGCCTCGCTGCTCAAGGTGTTCGAACAGGATGGCCGCATCAATGTGCGGGTCGAGGGGCCGTGGCAGGATGTGATCCTGTGGGAGATCCCGGTGCTCGCCATCATCAGCGAGATGCGCAACCGCTTCCGCTACCCCCAGTTTGGCGTCAGCCACGCGCTGGAGCGGCTCGATCAGAAGATCGACAAGCTGGAGCGGGAGCTGAGTCGCGACGAGATGAGCGAATTCAGCCTCATCGACTTCGGCACCCGCCGCCGCTTCTCACACGCGGTACAGGATGCCGTGGTGGGTCGCCTCAAGGAGCGGCTGCCGGCGTTTCGCGGCACCAGCAACTACATGTTGGCCCAGAAGTACCAGCTGCCTGCCGTCGGTACCCAGGCCCATGAGTGGTTCCAGGCACACCAGCAGCTCGGCTTCCCACTGGAGCACAGCCAGCGCGCCGCCCTCACCAGCTGGCTGGACGAGTTCACCGACCATCTCGGCATCGCGCTGACCGACTGCATCACCATGGATGCCTTCCTGCGCGACTTCGACTTCGAGCTGGCCAGCCGCTATCAGGGCTTGCGCCACGACTCCGGCGATCCCGTGGTATGGGGCGAGAAGGCAATCAGCCACTATCAGCGCCTCGGTATCGATCCTGCCGAGAAGACCCTGGTCTTCTCCGACGGGCTCAACCTCGACAAGGCGGTGCAGCTGTTCCGCCACTTCCGCGGCCGCATCAACACCAGCTTCGGCATCGGCACCAAGCTCACCTGCGACCTGCCCGGCGTCAGCCCGATGAACATCGTGTTCAAGCTGATCGAGTGCAATGGCGGCCCGGTCGCCAAGATCTCCGACAGCCCGGGCAAGACCCTCTGCCGGGATGCGGAGTTTATCCGCAACCTCAAACAGGCGTTCCACGTCGGGGTCTGATCTTCCCGAACACCAGAAAACAAAAAGCCCGCCGGTTCGCACCGGCGGGCTTTTTTATCGACTCTGTCCCGTCCTGAATATGGTTTACACCTTTCTCCCCCCAATAAATGGAGAACCCGATGGGACAAGGTGTGAAACGGACACAGCGCGATTACTCGCTGACTTTTAAACTGGCACTGGTCGAGCAGATTGAAAAAGGCGAGCTCAGTTGCCAGCAAGCACAAGCCCGATATGGCATTCAGGGCAATTCGACCATTCTGGTATGGTTGCGTAAACATGGTCGGCAAGATTGGAGCCAGGGGGCTTCTGTACGCGCCGGCAGGAGCATCACCATGCCTGACCCCGACAACCAGACGCCCGAACAGCGCATCAAGGAACTTGAGCAGCAGCTGGCGCTGATGAGCCAGAAGGCCCAGTTCTTTGAGGCCGTCGTCGATGTACTGAAGAATGACTACGGCGTCTCCATCGTAAAAAAGCGACCCGGCAAGTCCTCTCGCAGCGGCAAGTCGAGAGGCTGACCATCGTCAGGGCTTGCCTGTTTCTGGGGATAAGCCGGCAGGCTTACTACAAGCGCAATCGGGTCGCCGACGAGCGCCATGCAGAGGGATTGCAGGTGGTGCGCTTCGTGCGTCAGGTTCGACTGCGACAACCTCGGGTGGGCACTCGCAAGCTGCATTATCTGCTCCAGGGTCAGGATGATGGCGGGCTCAAAGTCGGGCGTGACAGGCTGTTTCGGATATTGGCCGAGCACCGCCTGCTGGTGCTGCCCAGGCGGGCGTATCATAAGACCACCCACAGTTTTCACCGTTTCTACCGTCATCCCAACTTGCTCAAGGCGGGGCCAGAGCAGGTCACACCGGTGGCCCCGGAGCAGGTCTGGGTCGCAGATATCACCTATCTTCCCGCCAGGAGCGGGCCGCTGTACCTGAGCCTGGTGACGGATGCGTACTCACGCAAGATAGTAGGCCACCACGTACACGAAGGAATGCACGCGGAGTCGGTGGCGATGGCGTTCAAGAAAGCGCTGAAGCAACGGCGTGGCAGCGGGGAGCT
>NZ_LYSQ01000019.1:0-113091 GCF_001728955.1 Aeromonas sp. DNP9
ATGGCCAGCCAGCGGATGACTGACACCGACTGCTCCCCGCACACGTGGGGATGAACCGCGACACTCAAGGTCTTCGTGTTTTGTCAGTATCTGCTCCCCGCACACGTGGGGATGAACCGGCAGTGCTGCACCTTGTAGACGGTCGCCCACCCTGCTCCCCGCACACGTGGGGATGAACCGGAGCAGGCCAGCTCCAGTGTGTTGATGACGTGCTGCTCCCCGCACACGTGGGGATGAACCGCTGGAGCGGTCGCCGTGCTCGAGACCTTCCGCCTGCTCCCCGCACACGTGGGGATGAACCGTTTGCGGGCGGCGATGGCTATGGGGTGCTCTGCTGCTCCCCGCACACGTGGGGATGAACCGCCTCCAGTTTAGATGCCCAGACATACTGGGGTCTGCTCCCCGCACACGTGGGGATGAACCGACCCCGCTCAATGGCGGGGCAGTCTCTTTGGTCTGCTCCCCGCACACGTGGGGATGAACCGCAGAGTCACACCAGCGATTGAGCCAATGATGCCTGCTCCCCGCACACGTGGGGATGAACCGCGCCATAGAACGCGAGCACAAGAACGCCCAGGCTGCTCCCCGCGCACGCGGGGATGAACCGAGCGGGGCAGGGGTCAATTGCAACCTGTCCAACCTGCTCCCCGCGCACGTGGGGATGAACCGTGGGCATTCCGCCAAGTGCTGTCGATGTTTGGCTGCTCCCCGCGCACGCGGGGATGAACCGTGAGTCAGTATGCCCGCCAGCAGCGTTGTTTTCTGTTCCCCGCGCACGCGGGGATGAACCGAACTCAACATCGCCAGCGATGCAGGCGGAAATCTGCTCCCCGCGCACGTGGGGATGAACCGCTCGAGGATGCCAGTAGCAGCACAGTCTGGCCCTGCTCCCCGCGTACGTGGGGATGAACCGCGAACTGGCCCGGGCGCTGGGCCATATCTATGCCTGCTCCCCGCGTACGTGGGGATGAACCGGCCCCGCCGACGGCGAGACCAGCTAACCGAGCCTGCTCCCCGCGTACGTGGGGATGAACCTACAATTTGCCTGCTTATGATAAGAACGTGTGGCTGCTCCCCGCGTACGTGGGGATGAACCGCCGGATGCAGCGGCAGAGACCAGCGTCCAGGCCTGCTCCCCGCGTACGTGGGGATGAACCGGTAAGCCGCTACACCTATGACCGCCGTCATTGCTGCTCCCCGCGTACGTGGGGATGAACCGTGCTGACAGGTCTCGCCGCCGTGGTCGGTATCCCTGCTCCCCGCGTACGTGGGGATGAACCGCATACGGCGCTGGTATGTCGGTGCTTGATTTCCTGCTCCCCGCGTACGTGGGGATGAACCGGTCATTGCCAACGCCCCGTTCGTTCACCGCCACTGCTCCCCGCGTACGTGGGGATGAACCGAGCCTGCTGATGCCCCGCATGCTTGGCAGCCACTGCTCCCCGCGTACGTGGGGATGAACCGAAGTTGCCAACCGGTGAGGCGATGGTGATCGGCTGCTCCCCGCACCCGTGGGGATGAACCGACTCTCCGCGCCACCGCACCCCGGCGGGGAGGCAGCTCCCCACACCCGTGGGGATGAACCGGTCACTCTGCAGCTGCGAGATACTGACAATTCCAGCTCCCCGCAGCTGTGGAGATGAACCGCACATTGACGAAGCGACATGGAGGAAGGTAGCCCGTTCCCCGCATACGTGGGGATGAACCGATGTTGGAGATGGTGAGCTGAATGGTGTTGGTCCGTTCCCCGCATTCGTGGGGATGAACCGGGGTTCGTGGAGGACCGCGCTAAGATGAATGACCGTTCCCCGCATACGTGGGGATGAACCGCAAATGCAGCATGGACGGGATGTGTCTCTGGACAGCTCCCCGCGCACGCGGGGATGAACCGAATGGCCCCTCCTTTGAACTGGTAACAGTTACCTGCTCCCCGCGCACGCGGGGATGAACCGGGGCCGATCACCTTCATGGGGGCGTCAGGCTACTGCTCCCCGCGCACGTGGGGATGAACCGGACGACGAGACGCCTTGGTGCGCTGCGTTCGTCTGCTCCCCGCGCACGTGGGGATGAACCGATGCAGCCATCAAGGGCGACTTCGAGGTACAGCTGCTCCCCGCGCACGTGGGGATGAACCGGACGTAGAGCCGCTGGCCGCCGCCTACAACGACTGCTCCCCGCGCACGTGGGGATGAACCGGGCGGCAGCAGCCACTCAGGCCGACGAACGTTCTGCTCCCCGCACCCGTGGGGATGAACCGCCAGCCGCCAGCAGAGCCTTGGTCATAGCGGCCTGCTCCCCGCGCACGCGGGGATGAACCGGCCAGCGCCTTGAGGCCAACAACGTGATAGGTCTGCTCCCCGCGCACGCGGGGATGAACCGCGACAGCGGCGGAGGTGACAACAGCTACCGGATTGCTCCCCGCGCACGTGGGGATGAACCGGGTAACGATGTGCTGGCCAAGGGACGCCGCACCAGCTCCCCACACCCGTGGGGATGAACCGAACTACGTCACCGATGTGAGCGATGGGGTTAACCGCTCCCCGCACTTGTGGGGATGAACCGGTGCTGATGTACTCGTCGGCAGAGTAGGGGGCCTGCTCCCCGCGCACGTGGGGATGAACCGTATGTAGATGTTGATCTTGATCTCGCGCGGCGCCCTTCCCCACGCTCGTTGGGATGGAGACAAGCTACAACTCTAAGTGCTCAAATGTCTACCGGCTAATCAACGATGGCCACAGTGCGGAGGACGCATCCCGAATGCTTGGCCTACCGCTGCGAACGGTTAACGACATCCTGGGGATCGAGGAATAAACAAAGGGGCTCACGGCCCCTTTGTTATTGGTTCATCCAGTGTAACCACTATCTCGACAGACTCACCGAAGTGAAGGCGGGCGAGTCTGATTAGTTCTGCCACATCTGGGTAGTTGTCACGGACGTACTGACGCCGTTCTTCCAGTGACATTTCAGCGGACACGCGGCCCCCCTTTTGTCCAATTCACTTCGCCTTGGGCCTCTGTATCTCTTGAGGATTTTAGGTCTCTCAAAATCAAGAGGAAGCCAAGACTCCTTAGAACGCCTGCCTGACTTAGTGAAGTTTAGTCACGACCTTACGGAACCGCGCCAGCGGTGAAGTAAGGGAGTCGGAGGTTTTCAGGAGATCCAAGAAGTGAATTGAGGGTAGCATTTTTTTGACCAAAAGACAAGGGTGGTTGTTTGTTTTGTTGTCTAGATCACGCCCGTTAGACCTTTGGATATGCTGTATAAAAATACACTAGCCCATTTTTGTTCTTTCAGATTGCAATGGGGTGGGTGTGTGGTATGTTTTTCATGCCTTGGTGTGAGAGGGAACTATGCCGAAGAAAACCAAACTGACGACTGAGCAACTTGACTGGCTCCGTTCGTTACCGCCAGAGAGCTTACCAGTACAGGCCGAGCGAGTAGGTGTGTGTGTTGACACCCTCAAAAGGATCTTGGTGCGCGAAGGCATCAGAGAGTTTGACGGCGCGAAGTTTGTCGCCCCTCTCAAGGTCAACTATTGGACTCGTCCATGCCTGTTCTGCAAGAAGTGCGTGAAGCGCCCGAAGTGGCAATTCATCTGCGACAGGTGTGCGAGGTCGATGAAGCAACGGGATAACTAACAAGGATCGTTATGTTGAAACAGCAGGCCCGCAGTGCCCTTGAAGGGTACTTCGATGTCACGCTCACCCAGTTGGCCGAGCGGCATCCATTCACCTACGCGGGCGTCAACGAAGAGGTCATTCACCTCGACTTGGCTATCTTGAGCCACGCGCATGGTCTCAGTGGTGTGACCCTCAAGCATTGCATTCTCGTCTCCAATCAAGGCCCGAGTTTGCGTTATGAGTTCTTCACCAACTTGGCCCAAGCAAGACTCCCCATCCTGCCACATCACCCGCTTGGGATGATGATGCCGGTCGTGTCCGTGCCGGTGGCCTCATTGCAGGAGATCCCAGCATGAGCACCACCCTTGAGCACTGGAAGCGCCTTGTCACCCAGAAGCACCTGTTCTACCGCCCGTCCTTCACCTTCCAGTGGACGGATGAACTGGACGCCCGCTTGCGGGAGTGCATCGAGGAAGGTCTGTCGTATGGCAGCATCAACATTCTCTTGGGCCTGTCACCTGATGGCGCCGTTATCGGGCGGCGGCGGTGGTGTGAACGAGCGAATGACCGGAGGGGCTGACCTAGTGGGGACGCCCCTTCTTCATGTCGAGGCCAAGCGCGTGGAGCGCCTCAACTTTTTGGAGGCGATGGCGCAAGCAGAGCGCAGCTTGGCCAGAAGCAGAGGGCCGGAAGTGCCGGTGGTCATCAACCGGCGCAACCGCATGACAACAGACGACAGCCTAGTCGTGATGCGCCTCAAGCACTGGCGCATTCTCTACTTGGCTCTCTTACATCTTGAAGGGATTCACCATGTTTGAAGTCACAGCAAATACCGTGGAAGACCAACTGGACGAGGGCGTGTTCCGCGCATTGGTTTCGGTCAAAGGCGATCAGGTCGTGACCAATTCGCGCATCATCGCGGACGTGTTTGTAAAGCGCCATGATAATGTCATGCAAGCAATCACTAACCTGAAATGCAGCGCGAAGTTTCGAGCCCTTAATTTTGAGGAGTCTAGCTACCTCCAGCTGATACCTGGGGGAGGCACTAAAGAGGTGCCAGAATACTTGCTCACTCGTGACGGCTGCATGTTCCTCATCATGGGCTTTACAGGAGCCAAAGCAGGTGCATTCAAAGAGGCGTTCATCAATGCCTTCAACTGGATGGAGGCCATGCTCCGCAAGCGTGACGAGTTGAATCGGCGCATCAACGATCACACTCTCCGCGCAATGGACTCGGCAAACGAGGGGAGTTTCCACGGGCGCGGGTTGGCAAAGCGCAGGATTGATAAGCGCACCTTGGCTCTCGAAGAGTTCCAACTCCGAGGGGAGGTGCAACAGGGCCTCTCGTTATCATTGGGGGCGCAATGAACCGCGACCACTACCGCACACCGAGACCGGTGTTCCAGTACATGGCGGTACGCTATCCGTTGGTTGTGGACGTTGCCGCCAGTGTCATCAATACCCAGTTGCCCATCTTCATAGACGAGCGCCACAACGCCTTGGCTACGCCGTGGACGTGGTTCGCTATGCCTGGGGAGTATGCGTGGTGCAATCCGCCGTACAGCAACATTGGCCCTTGGGTGGACGCAGCGAACGAGGCCAGAGCGGAAGGCATCGGGACGGTCATGCTGGTCATGGCTGGTTTAAGAAAGCGAAGGCGACTTGTCAGGAGGTGGTGGTTGTAACAGGCGGGCGCTTGTCCTTCCTGCACCCCGAGACCGGTGAACCGGCGCGAGGCAACAACAAGGGCAGCATGTTCTTGGTGTGGCACCTCTTCGGTCGGGGCGCTATGCAGACGAGCTACGTGGAGCGGGACGCCCTCATGGCTTGCAATGACGATCCATTGCTACCGGTGAAGGCCGTCTCTTCGTTCTAATAGAAAGCCCCTCAATCGAGGGGCTTTTTGTTGGAATGGTCAATCCCAATTTTCTTCTTTCACTTGGCCAACCTCGGTTCGCCGGACTCCCTTCATCTTGGCTCTCGCTACCTCCACCATCGGTTGTGTGTAGCGCATGACGGTCTTTTTATCTCGGTGGCCCGTGAACATCATTACATCCGAGACGGTTAGGCCGAAAAAGTTCTGAGCCCTGGTGATAAAGCCGTGCCGGAAGTTGTGAGGGTGGACATGATCTCCAAGTCCTGCCTTCTCGCGGGATCTAATGAACATGACACTGATGCCATTAGGGCGACTAAATCGGCAGAGTCGCTCGGTATCCTTACGACCACTCTCCAAATGCTCTTTGATGACTTGCTCCAGCAAGAGTCGGCAATCATCGGTAAAGGTTCTCATTCGTTCGTCATGTGTTTTCGCATCGGGGAAGTCTGCAACGTTATCCTCCAGCCGCACATCGCAGGGACGCAAACTCCAGATCTCTGCTCGCCGCCAGCCGCTCTCCATCAAGAGCCGAATTATCCAGCGGTTCTTTTCCCTTGTGGCTTCTAGTAGCGCCTTGTAATCCGAGGCGGTAATAGGGCGCTTCACCGAAGTGATTTCGCCCTTTACCTTGAGGTTGGCAAGCGGGTTAGACTCCACTCGTTTGAGCAACGACTTGAGGTAGATTACCTCACGGCGGATCGTATTCCAGTGTCGTGTCTTCAATGCCTTCTCTATGTATTTATCCACATCGCTTTGGGTCAGTCGCTCTGGGATGCTCTTACCGAATGTTGGCTTGAGGTGCTTGTAGTGACCCTCTTCGCGCTCGATAGTCGATGGCCCAACAGCTCTTAGTAGGTGTGCTTTGTGCAGGTCATCAACAGTCACTGACTCTGGCACGTTACAAACAACTGCGTTCCTTGACTCAACCTTATCGGCCCACGCTCTTGCTTCCTCCATGGAAGGGAATGTCTTCTGTAATCTCTCTGATTTTGAACCGTTTTTCACCAAAATACGAACTCTGATCGTTCCACTTTTCAGTGTGTCGAAACTTGCCATGATGTCTCTCCTTGTTCATCAGCAACCCGAAAAGTAAATCTAATTATTCGGGTGACTGTTTTAATGTACATAAAGGGTGATACCGAGACAACATTTAGGTTGTAGTGACCATGATATTGGTCACATGTGGTCATGAGGGTGGGTTAGCGAAGTTACAAGTGACTGCTTTTGAAGCAAAAAAAACCGGCCAAAAGGCCGGTTGAAACAGTTCAGGCTTGTCAGGTGACAAACGTATCCAGCGGATGAGAGTCGCTTTCCACTCCTTGTGAAGCACAACCCTCTTGGTTACGTGCGGCTACTTTATGCCATTCACACTGAATCGAGGCTGAACCATGGATGATCCCGCCTCGTTCCCCTCTTCAATCAGATAGTGATCCCCATCGACTGGCGCAAGTAAGCGCCCGCACCGAGTAGCCCCGGCCCTTCATGGGTGATCAGAAACACCGGGATCTCCTTGAGGTAGGATTTGAAGCGCCCCTTGTCTTCAAAGGCGACCCGGAAACCGGAACTGGTAAAGAACTCCTGGAAGCGCGGCACTATGCCACCTGCGATATAGACGCCGCCAAAGGTACCCATATTGAGGGCCAGATTGCCGGCAAAGCGGCCCATCAGCACGCAGAACAGGCTCAGGGTGCGACGGCAATCGAGGCACTCGCCCGCCAGTGCGCGCTCGGTAATGTCTTTGGGGGCAAACGGCTCTGGCTCACGGCCATCGGATTTCACCAGCCCGCGATAGAGATTGACCAGACCCGGGCCGGAGAGGAAACGCTCTGCCGAGACATGGCCCAATTCGCCTCGCATTACTTGCAGCACCGCATCTTCCTCTTCGGTGTTGGCAGCAAAATCCACATGACCACCTTCACCCGGCAGGCTCAGCCACTGGTCGCCCGCCTTGACCAGATGGGCGACCCCAAGGCCGGTGCCCGCACCATAGATGGCGATGGGCTTGCCCGCTACCGGCGCGGCGCCGCCCAGCTGGATGCGATCCGATTCAGCCAAGACCGGCACCGCCATCGAGACCGCAGTAAAGTCGTTGATCACTTGCAGGCGTACCAGCCCGAGATTGCTCTGCATCTCGCTGATGGAGAACTCCCAGCTGTGGTTGGTCATGGCAACCCAGTCACCGTTGATGGGGCAGGCGATGGCGATGCAGGCTTCAGCCACCTGTACCTTGTGTTCTTCCAGATAGAGGCGTACCACGGCTTCAAGGCTGGGATGGGCCAGACCTGAGTAGGTCTTTGCCTGAGAGATAGTACCGGTGGCCAGCTCACACAGGGCCAGACGCGCATTGGTGCCGCCGACATCGCCGACCAGCGCATGGGTATGCTGCATAACAACTCCTTCGTTACAGGATTGGGACGACTCTGGTGTCCCGAGATTATTGTTGGATTATGACGGCCCATTCTATCCGAGCTCAGGCTTGCTCACCCGCCGGATCGATACAAACGTGCGCCTGCTCACAGTGTTGTTGCTTTGCAACATTTGTAAGCGCTTTCATGGCTAGGTGACGTTTTGTAACGAAAAGTACGAAATAATTAGAGATGAGTCATACTTTGTATGGCAGGCGTTAGTTGCGATAACCGCTTGTCTTGTATAGTCCTTAGCTTGAATGGAAACTTGCTTAGCCGTAGATTGAGTGCAAAGACACTGAAGCTAAATTACAAAAACGCCTGGTGGTGATGATGAATACCCTTGATAAAATTACGAACAACTTGGAAAGTTTCAGTAAATCAGAACGCAAGGTTGCCGAGGTGATCCTGGCGTCTCCCCAGACCGCCATCCACTCCAGCATCGCCGCTCTGGCCAAGATGGCCGACGTCAGTGAACCGACCGTCAACCGCTTTTGCCGCCGTCTCGATACCAAGGGCTTTCCTGATTTCAAACTCCATCTGGCCCAGAGCCTGGCCAATGGCACCCCTTACGTTAATCGTCATGTGGAAGCGGAAGATGGGCCGGATACCTACACCGCCAAGATCTTCGAATCCACCATGGCATGTCTGGATGCCGCCAAAAACAGCCTGGATATCTCTGCCATCAACCGCTGCGTCGATATCCTGACCCAGTCCAAGAAGATCAGCTTCTTCGGCCTTGGCGCCTCCTCCGCCGTTGCCCGCGATGCCCAGAACAAATTCTTTCGCTTCAACATTCCGGTAGTGAGCTTTGACGATATCGTCATGATGCGCATGAGCTGCATCAACAGCAGCGAAGGGGATGTGGTGGTGCTGATTTCCCACACCGGCCGCACCAAGGCGTTGGTCGAGATCGCCGCGCTGGCTCGCGAGAACGACGCCACCGTGATCGGCATGACCGCCAAGGACTCCCCTCTGGCCCGCGAGTGCAACCTGGTGCTCTCCATGGATGTGCCGGAAGATACCGATGTCTATATGCCGATGGCATCCCGCATCGCCCAGCTGGCGCTGGTGGATGTGCTGGCGACCGGTTTTACCCTGCGCCGGGGGATGAAATTTCGCGAAAATCTGAAGAAAGTAAAAGAGGGATTGCGCGAATCCCGCTTCGAAACCCCGCACTCTTCCTGAACCGTCGGGGGCTCAGGCCCCCGACTGTCTATGCCACCCGCCTTGGTGTAGTATTGTAATTTAATAACAAAAACCACCCAGATGGTTTGTAAACGGGTGCATCGAGCCATGGGCTTGATGGGGCAGAATCTCAAGTCATATCAACTTCATATTGGAGTCTTTCATGCCTAGACGTACAAAGATTGTAACCACACTCGGTCCGGCTACCGACCGCGAAGGGATCCTCGAAGGGATCATCCGCGCCGGGGCCGACATGGTGCGGATGAACTTCTCTCACGGCACTGCTGAAGACCATATCCTGCGCGCCAATCAGGTGCGTGACATTGCTGCCAAGCTCGGTCGTCACGTCGCCATCATGGGTGATCTGCAAGGCCCGAAAATCCGTGTTTCCACTTTCAAGGATGGCAAAATCTATCTGGCCATCGGTGACAAGTTCATTCTCGACGCGGCACTCGGCAAGGGTGAAGGTTGTCAGGAGCAGGTTGGCATCGACTACAAGAGCTTGCCAGACGATGTGGTACAGGGCGACATCCTACTGCTGGACGATGGCCGTGTGCAACTGAAGGTCGAGCAGGTTGAAGGAACCCGCATTCACACCACGGTGACCGTGGCCGGGCCGCTCTCCAACAACAAGGGGATCAACAAGAAAGGGGGCGGTCTCTCCGCTCCGGCCCTGACCGAGAAAGACAAGGAAGACATCAAGACTGCTGCACGTATGAACGTGGACTATCTGGCTGTCTCCTTCCCGCGCTGTGGCGATGATCTGCGCTATGCCCGTGAACTGGCTCGTGAAGCCGGTTCCAATGCCAAGATCGTGGCCAAGGTTGAGCGCGCCGAAACCGTCGCCACCGATGAGGCGATGGAAGACATCATCCTCGGTTCCGATGCCGTGATGGTCGCCCGTGGCGATCTGGGGGTCGAGATCGGTGACCCCGAGCTGGTTGGCGTGCAGAAGAAGCTGATCCGCCACTCCCGTCGTCTGAACCGTGTGGTGATCACCGCCACCCAGATGATGGAATCGATGATCAATGCGCCGCTGCCGACTCGTGCAGAGGTCATGGACGTGGCCAACGCCGTGCTGGATGGTACCGATGCAGTGATGCTCTCCGCCGAGACAGCTGCCGGTCAGTTCCCCATCGAGACAGTGACCTCCATGGCGAGCGTCTGTGTCGGGGCCGAGAAGCATCCGAGCCTGAACGTCTCCAACCACCGCATGAGCTACACCTTCACTTCCGTTGAAGAAGCTGTAGCCATGTCCACCATGTATGCGGCAAACCACCTGGAAGGGGTGAAGGCGATCGTGGCACTGACCGAGTCCGGCACCACGCCGCTGCTGATGTCCCGTATCAGCTCCGGTCTGCCGATCTTTGCTATGTCCCCCCACAACAAGACCCTGGCCTGGACCAATCTCTACCGTGGCGTCACCCCGGTGATGTTCGACGGTGACGAGACCAAACCGGTCTACGAAGTGTGTCGCGACGCGCTGGCCGTGCTCAAGGAGAAGGGGCTGCTGCAGAGCGGCGATATGGTGCTGCTGACTCACGGTGACAAGATGGAAACCGTGGGCAGTACCAACACCTGCAAGGTGATGATGGTCGAATAAGCCCGTCCGGTTTTACTGTGTTTAACAAGGCTGCTCCTCTTTGATGAGCAGCCTTTTTGTTAACTGCTGTCGGGCTGTGGCGTGATAAGCAGGACTCAATGATTGCTTAACCGGATTCCCCTTCCGATAATGCGGGAGTGATTTTCAGCGGGTAGCCTGTTGTAGGTGATCGCACCAGGTAACCCAGACACTCGACAATACGGGAGTGAAAAAATGAACAAGCGTAACTGGTTGCTGGCCCTGTCACTGAGTCTGGCCTTCTCACCCTGTTATGCCGACTGGGCCAAGCTCAAGGCCGCAGCGTCCGATCTGGGAGCGGCAGTGAGCGAGACCAGCAAGGAGGTGTGGCAGGATGTCAGCGATTTCTCCAAGAAGAGCTGGGCCTCCATCTCGGCCTGGGGGGAAGATGCCTTCAATACCGCCGGGGTCTGGACCGACAAGAGCATCGCCACCGGCAAGGAGTGGCTGAAGGCGGCCGACAAGGAGCTCAACGAGATGCTCAACCCCAAGACGGCGAAAGAGGCGAGGATCGCGCTCAATACTATGGCCGACACTGCGCTGATCCGGTTGTTCAACGAGCAGCCATCAGCCAAGTTGTTGTTTGACAAGGCTTATGGTTATGCAGTGTTCGATTCGCGCAAGTTCTCCCTGATGCTGCATACCAATCAGGGGGCCGGGGTGGCAGTCAATCGCAAAACCGGCAAGCACACCTATATGAAGATGTTTGGCGCAGGTCTGGCGGCCGGGATTGGTGGCAAGTTCTATCAGCAGGTGATCCTGTTTGAAGACAAGGCCAGATTCGATGCCTTCGTGACCCAGGGGTGGGAAGCTACCTCCGAAGTGGGTGTGGTGGCCGGCAAGGAGAGCGCCGAGCTGACCGCCAAATACAATGGCGGCATGGCCATCTACCAGATTGGCGAGAAGGGCCTGCTGCTCGATGCCAATATCTCCGGCTCCAAGTACTGGATTGACAAGGATCTGACCCAGTAATTGATCATGCTTTGAGCGATCGTCAGTTTTTCTTTATTCACAGTGAGTTGTTGTCTGTTTAAACGCCGCAACTTGCAGTAAAAAGAGGGCCCGTAGCCCTCTTTTTCGTGGGCGCAAACAAGCTTTAGCAACAGGACAAGGAGAGTGGCATGGTACAAGCAACAGAACCGGGTGGGATGGAGATGAGTCCTGGTCGAGAGTGGGACAAACAGAGTATCTATCTGCGTCAGCAGGATGGCATTCCCATGGTCTTTTGGG
This sequence comes from Aeromonas sp. DNP9, assembly GCF_001728955.1. Classification (NCBI taxonomy): domain Bacteria; kingdom Pseudomonadati; phylum Pseudomonadota; class Gammaproteobacteria; order Aeromonadales; family Aeromonadaceae; genus Aeromonas; species Aeromonas sp. DNP9. Next base: position 11,941 of record NZ_LYSQ01000019.1, read on the forward strand.
TCAAGGGGGAGCAGGTCTTTCCCCTCGACCCCAGCCCGTCAGGGGCTGAATACCAGGGGCATTTTGGCTGGGGGCAGGCCGATGAGGCGACGATGGCTCTGGCGGAGGCCATCGTCGCCAAACTGGTGGCAGAGGGATTGATCTCACCCGATCTGGCTGCGAGCCGAGCGGGTTACCTTTACAACGAAGTGTTGGTCAAATTACCCGCCGGAGAACATTACGATCTGCATCTTAGCTATCTGAGGTTGTTATTTGGTGAGGGTAGCGTACCGCGGCCTTGAGTGATGCAAGCTCCTCATCCATCCCCCCAGCCCTTGGCTTGAAAGCATTTTACCTGATTGGCACTTTTATTGCTTTAAGCCAATCAGCGTCAATGATTTGTCTGGGGATAGAAAATGGAAATTAGTGCAAGCAGCCTGATGCAAGAGATGCAGGCGCTCAAGATCGAAGCAGGCGCAACGCCGTTGGCACAACCCGGTCGTCAGGTAACCTCCGACTTTGGTCTGCTACTGCAACAGGCGCTTGGCAACGTCAACGAGCTGCAAGGGGCCGCCAATGATCTGCGTACCCGTTTCGATATGGGCGACAAGTCGGTGGATCTGGCCGAGGTGATGATCGCGGGCCAAAAATCGTCCATCGCTTTTGAAGCAACGGTACAGGTGCGCAACAAGATGGTCGATGCCTACAAGACCATCATGAACATGCCGGTATAAGCGACGCCAATAAACCATGACGACTGAACATCATGAACATGTCAGCAATAAGGACATAAATCGTGGCTACTGACCAAAACGGCGATCTGCTGATAAACGATGAGGGCACCGCCGCCCTCGATGAAAATGAGCAGAAGAGTTCGGCGCTGGGATTCCTGTCCAATACCGATGTACTGCGGCAAATCACCCTGATCCTGGGGCTTGCCATCTGTCTGGCTATTGCGGTGTTTATCCTGCTGTGGGGCAAGGAGCCGGACATGCGTCCCCTCGGCACCTACACTACCCAGGAGCTGGTGAAGACTCTCGACTTCCTCGATCAGCAGAAGATCCCCTATGAGGTGGATGGCAAGAGCGTGCTGGTCAACGCCGAAAGCTACCCCACTATCCAGCTGGCCCTGACCCGTGCCGGTCTTGCCAATGCCACCGATAGCAACATCGGTGGTGAAGATATCCTGCTGAAAGATTCCAGTTTCGGCGTCAGCCAGCGGATGGAGAGCGAACGTCTGAAGCTGAGCCGCGAGCGCCAGCTGGCGAGCGCCATCGAGCAGTTCCAGAATGTGGCCAAGGCCCAGGTACTGCTGGCTATCCCGAAAGACAACGTCTTTGCCCGCAACGAACGCAAACCCAGTGCCACCGTGGTGCTCAACCTGAAAGGGGCGGCGCTGGGGCAGGGGGAGGTGGACTCCATCGTTGATATGGTCGCCTCTGCCGTGCACGGTCTCGAGCCGACCCGCGTCACCGTCACCGACCAGAATGGCCGTCTGCTCAACTCCGGCTCGCAAGACCCGATCTCTGCCCAGACTCGCAAAGAGTTTGCCATGCAGCAGAAGCAGGAGCTGGAGTACAAACAAAAAATTGACGCCATCCTGATCCCGGTGCTGGGGGCCGACAACTATACGGCGGAAGTGGATCTCTCCCTCGACTTCTCCCAGCAGGAGCAGACCCGCAAGACTTACAACCCGGACCTGCCTGCGGTGCGCTCCGAGATGACCATGGAAGAGAACAGCGCCAGTGGTAGCAACGGTGGTGTGCCCGGCGCCCTCTCCAACCAGCCCCCTGCCGCCTCCAATATTCCCGAGGAGGCGACCGGTGGTGATGGTGCCAGCGCTGCCGCTTCGGGCCGCTCCCGCAAAGAGGCAACCCGCAACTTCGAACTGGATACCACCGTCAGCCATACCCGTCGCCAGATGGGAGGCATTCGCCGCATGACCGTCTCGGTTGCCGTGGATTACAAAGCGGTACCCGGTGCCGACGGGGCCGTGACCCGTGAGGCGCGCACCCAGGCGGAACTCGATACATTGCGCCGTTTGTTGAGCGGTGGCCTTGGCTTTGATGTGACCCGGGGTGATACCCTTGAGGTGGTCGCGATTCCGTTCAATCGCCCAGAGCTGGATACCGTGGCTGAGGTGCCGCTCTACGATCAGCCCTGGTTCTGGCGTGCGGTGCGGATTGCCGCCTCGGTACTGGTGATCATCGTCTTGATCGTCACCGTAGTTCGCCCCATGCTCAAGCGACTGCTCTACCCGGATGCCAAACCGGAAGGGGAAGTGGATTTCGACAACCACACCGTACTGGGTGGCGACGACGAGTTGAGTCTGCTGTCAGCACAAGTCGAGAACGATCAGGTATTTGGTGTCCGCGATGGCCAGCTGAAACTGCCGGATCTGCACCGTGACGAAGACTTGCTCAAGGCGGTACGTGCGCTGGTTGCGAACGAGCCGGATCTGGCCGCTCAGGTCATTAAAGAATGGGTAACGAACAAAGATGCCTGAAGAAAAGAAGAGTCAAGTCACCGGCAATGACATCACCGACAGTCAGCGCCAGATCCTCGACCAGATGTCGGGGATGGAGATGGCTGCGGTGTTGATGCTGAGCCTCAATGAAGAGGATGCCGCCCAGATCTTCCGTCATCTCGAGCCCAAGCAGGTGCAGCGGCTTGGTATGTCGATGGCCTCCATGTCCGACTTCAGTCACGATCGGGTGGCGGCGGTGCACCGTCAATTCATCGACGATATCCAGAAGTACACCAACATCGGTATCGGCAGCGAAGACTTCGTGCGTAAGGCGTTGGTGGCGGCCCTTGGCGAGGACAAGGCGAGCAACCTGGTGGACCAGATCATTCTCGGTTCCGGCGCCCGTGGCCTCGATTCGCTCAAGTGGATGGATGCCCGTCAGGTGGCCAGTATCATCCAGAACGAACACCCGCAGATCCAGACCATCGTGCTCTCCTATCTGGAGCCGGAGCAATCCGCCGAGATCCTGAGCCAGTTCCCGGAGCAGGTGCGCCTCGATCTGGTGATGCGTATCGCCAACCTCGAAGAGGTACAACCGGCGGCATTGCAAGAGCTGAACGACATCATGGAGAAACAGTTCGCCGGTGCGGCCGGTGCCCAGGCAGCCAAGATGGGCGGCCTGAAGGCTGCCGCCAACATCATGAACTACCTGGATACCAATATCGAAGGCCAGTTGATGGACTCCATCCGCGAGTCGGACGAAGAGATGAGCCAGCAGATCCAGGATTTGATGTTCGTGTTCGAAAACCTCATCGATGTGGACGATCGCGGCATCCAGACCATGCTGCGGGAAGTGCCGGGGGATCTGCTGCAACGCGCCCTCAAGGGCTCCGACGATCAGATGCGCGAGAAGATCTTCAAGAACATGTCCAAACGGGCGGCCGAAATGCTGGCAGACGATCTGGAGGCCATGGGGCCGATCCGGGTCTCCGAAGTGGAAGCGGCCCAGAAAGAGATCCTCTCCATCGCCCGTCGTCTGGCGGATGCCGGCGAAATCATGCTGGGTGCCGGTGGCGGCGAGGAGTTCCTCTAAGCCATGGCCCATAAACCGAATTGCGATGCCAAACCCGCATCAGGCAGTGGTGAGGAGCCGCGCAAAGCATGAACAACAAACTGCGTGGGTATGTGCGCCCCGAGGGCGATGATGCCCGGGTTGAGACCTGGGGCTGGCCCGAGATGGAGGTCGAGGTAGAGGCGGGAGCGCCTACCAATGCTCTTGGCCTGGCCCCTGACTGGTATCAGCAGGAAGAGGAGGTGGTGGAGCCGGAGCCCGAACAGGAGCCGACCCCCAGCATCACCGCCGAAGAGCTTGAAGCGATCCGTCAGGCCGCTTGGGAAGAGGGGATGGCCGAGGGGCGCGAGTCCGGTTATGCCAAGGGTATGGAAGAGGGCAAGCTGGAAGGATTGCAACAGGGTCATTCCGCTGGTCTCGAACAGGGGCGCGAGGAGGGGCTGGCCATGGGGCGCGAGCTGGTGGAGCAGGAGATCGCCCACTGGCAGGGGCTCGCCGCCCGCCTTGCCAATCCGCTTAACGAGCTGGATCAGGCGGTGGAGCAGCAGTTGGTCTCGCTGGTGATGCAACTGGCCCGCGCGCTTATTCGTCACGAAGCGGAGACCTCCCCCCGCATTCTGCTGGAGGCGCTTAAAGAGGGGCTGGCCTTGCTGCCTGCCGCCGAACAGGGGGTGACTCTGATGTTGCATCCCGACGATATCGCACGAATCGAACAGGCATTTGGCGTCGACGAGTGCGCCAAGCGCCACTGGCGATTGCAGAGCGATCCCACCCTCTCCCCCGGCGATCTGCAACTGGCTACCGAGCTCTCCAGCATCGATCTGACCCTCTCCGGGCGCATCGATCAGTTGCTGCGCAACTTCTTGCGGGATAATGCGTCGCAGAAACCGGCTTCGCAGGATCCACGCCCATAACCGATGCCGGACGTTGCCGTCCGGCTGCACTTTTTAGCTCTCAGGAGGCCAGATGAGCGGCTCGCTACTGAACCGGTTGCAAGGGTACAAGGTACGTGACAGCGCCCCCAAACCGCCGGTTGCCGGCAAATTGACCCGGGTGGTGGGGCTGACCCTCGAAGCCATCGGCTGCCGCGCCGCCATCGGTGCCCTCTGCCGTATCGATACCCTTGATGGGACATTGGAAGCTGAAGTGGTCGGTTTTTCTGGCGATCGCCTCTATCTAATGCCGAGCGAGCAGCTCAAGGGGGTGATCCCCGGTGCCCGGGTGGTGCCCATCACCGAAGAGCACGGCATTCCGGTTGGGATGAACCTGCTTGGTCGAGTCATCGACGGCATCGGCCAGCCACTCGATGGCCTCGGCCCCATTCTCTCCTCCCAGACCGTGCAGTTTGCCCAACACCGCATCAACCCGCTTTCTCGCCGCCCGATCCATCAGCCGATGGACGTGGGGGTACGTGCCATCAATGCCGTGCTGACGGTAGGGCAGGGCCAGCGGATGGGGCTGTTTGCCGGTTCCGGTGTCGGTAAATCGGTGCTGCTTGGCATGATGACTCGCGGCTCGGTGGCAGATGTGGTGGTGGTCGGCCTCATCGGTGAACGGGGCCGGGAAGTGAAAGAGTTTATTGAAGACATTCTGGGAGAGGAGGGGCGTGCCCGCTCTGTGGTGGTAGCGGCTCCCGCTGATGCCTCGCCGCTGATGCGGCTCAAGGGGTGTGAAACGGCGCTGGCCATTGCCGAATATTTCCGCGATCAGGGGCTTAATGTGCTGCTCTTGATGGATTCACTGACCCGTTATGCCCAAGCCCAGCGTGAAATCGCGCTGGCGGTGGGCGAGCCGCCTGCAACCAAGGGCTATCCACCGTCTGTATTTGCCAAATTACCGGCGCTGGTGGAGCGGGCGGGTAACGGCAGTGACGGCCAGGGCTCCATCACGGCATTCTTCACCGTACTGACCGAGGGGGATGACCTGCAAGATCCCATTGCCGATGCGGCGCGGGCGATCCTCGACGGCCACATAGTGCTGTCGCGCGAGCTGGCCGATGCGGGCCACTATCCGGCTATCGACATCGAGAAGTCCATCAGCCGGGTTATGCCCATGGTGACCTCGCCGGAACATATGGATCTGGCGCGCACCCTCAAGCAGTTCTACTCCCTCTATCAGCAGAACCGGGATCTCATCACCATCGGTGCCTACAGTCAGGGTTCCGATCCGCGCATCGACCGTGCCATCATTCAAAAACCCTATCTGGATCAGTTCTTGCAGCAGGGGATGCGCGAGGTCATTCACTACGATGATGGCCTGCAAGCCTTGCAGATGGTGGCGATGCCATTGATGCGCTGATGATGGTCGGTAACAGAGAGGTCGACGATGAGTAAAGGGTTGGTATTGTTGGCCGATCGGCTGGTGGAGGCGGAGCAGCAGTGTGCGCTGGCGCTGGTGAAGGCGCAGCAGGATCTCAAGCTGTTCATGGATCAGCAAAATGCCCTCAACCAGTACCGCCAGATCTATCACCAGCAGTGGACCGATCGCGGCCTGCAGGGGATTTCGCCTCAACAAAATACCCAGTATCACGCCTTTATCAACAAGCTCGAACAGGCAGCGACCCAGCAGTACGAAGGGGTGTTGCAGGTGCGTCAGGCGCTGGAACAGCGCCGTGAAGAGTGGCTGGCGGCCCAGCAGCGGCGCAAGGCGGTAGAGCTGTTGCTGGAGAAGCAGGCGAGCCGCGAGCAGCAGAAAGCCCAGCGTCAGGAGCAGAAGATGCTGGATGAGTACGCCATGTTGCGACGCTTTCATCAATCTGGCCTGTAACTTGCTTTGATCTGGACATTGTCGGCGGCCATCTCTTTGGGGGCCACCAGAATTCAGGGATCCCATCATGATGCAGACACTGTTGACACAAACGCCTTCGGCTCCGGCCAACGGGTTGGACAAAGCGCCTCTGAGCGGTTCCGTCGAGAGCAAAAGTATCGATGGGGGAACCGGCAACGACAGCAAGGGGGATTTCGCCACCCTGATTGCCAAGGCCCGGAACAGCGAACAGGGCGCCGCCGAGGCCACTCAGGGCGGTAACCATGTCCGATCAGCCAAATCTTTGGCGACCGAGAGCGCCTCTCCCAAAGAGGAGACCGGTAAGGAGCAGGATCCTGACGCCGACAACAAGGTGGAGGAGGTCCCTGCCACCGACTTTCTACTACGCCTGCAAGACTCCCTCAAGCTCGATACCTCGCTAGTGACACCCCAGCTGGCGGTGGCGGCCCAACAGAGCGCCACTGCGGTAGACGGCAATCCGTTGCCGCAAGAGGGTGAGCTGGAGGGGATTGCGCTTGATGACGGCGAGCAGACCCCTGCCGCTGCCAGAATTGCCAGCCAGCTTGCCGGTCAGAACGGGGCGCAGTCGCCGCTGGCGACGACCGCCAATTCGACTCTTGATACCACGGTATCGTCTTCAGCGGCGCGAGTGGTGGCGCAGGGCGATGCCTCTGCTGCCGTTCTCTCCTCTGAAGGTGAAGATGCAGCCACTACTACGGATAGGCAGTCCGGGGAGAAAGCCTCTGCCAAGGGAGAAACCCTCGGAGCAGATGGCAAGCACTCCAAGCCCCTCACGGGGGCCGAGCGGATGGCTCAGCTGGCCAAGGTGCTGCCGGTCGATGAGTCGGCAAACACCGCCAAATCCGCGGAGTCTCTCGCTGCAAAAGAGGCTGGCGACAGCAAATCCGATCCCGCCGCCAGCAATGCTTTGACTAACAAGGGGCAGGCGACGCAAGCCGCGACTCAGGGGGCTGCGCTCAAGGCCTTCAGCGAGGGGCTCAAGCAGTCTGAGGCGGGCGCTGCAACTACTTCAGCAACTGCGGATGGAAGTGGGGTAGCTGGCAAGGGGGCAGAAAAGAGTGCTGCCGAGGGAAGCCTGCAGCCAGCCACCGCCGCCAATCAAGGTTCGGCGCCCGTGACGACGGCGCAAAGTGCCGCAGAAAGTGCCGCAGCCCAGAGCAGCGTAACGGCAACTGCGACGGCTCAGACCGATAGTGCTGCCGCCCCCGTGATGGTGGCGCCGCAGCAGGTGTTGGCACAGGTTGAATCTCAAGGGCCGCAAGCGCCGCTGTCGACCATTTCAGCCGGCATCAAGCAGATGGAAGTGACCGGCACCGACGAGGTGCGCAAAGCGGTTTCGCTTGAGGTAAAACCGAAGGCCGGTGAGGCGGAGAAGAGCCTGGTTGCGGCGACATCGAGCGGTGAGAGCAGCCCGAGCCAGACTGTTCAGCATGGCCAGAACAGCCAAACTCAGCCACAGGTAGCCGATAGCCGGGCGCCCGCCGCTGAGACAACGCTGCGCCGTGAGCCGCAGAATTTACCCCATTTGAAGCTGGCCAGTCAGGAAGCGCCTGCCGAATTACACCAGAAGGTCAATGTGATGCTGGCCGAAAAACTGCAACAGGCGGAAATTCAGCTCGACCCCCTCGGCCTTGGCAAGATGAAGATCCAGATCCAGATGGGGGCCGACAGCCAGGCCAACGTCCATTTTGTGGTACAACATGGACAGACCCGCGAGATGCTGGAGCAGGCGATGCCCCGGCTGCGTGACATGCTGGCAGGGCAGGGGATCCAGCTTGGTCAGACGCAGGTGCAGCAGCAGTCGCAACAACAGCAGCAACAGGGCCAGCCCACTTTTAACGGGCAGGGTCAGCAGGGGCAGAGTAGTGGTCAGCCGCGGTCCGGTAACGGGCTGGTTGAAGGGGAACTTACCACTTCCAACCCCAGTTTGCTGGTGGAATCGACAAACGGTTCCGGAATTGATTTCTATGCTTGATGCAATCCCGAGTAAGTTTATGATATCGAACAAGTTTGAGACTAGGGTGGACAAGGGATGGCTGACGATAACGAGTTGACGCTAAAAGACCCGGCTGCGGGCAAGAAAAAGAAGCTGATCATTATCATTGCTCTGGCGGTAATTTTGCTGGGCGGAGGTGGTGTTGGCGCCTTCCTGATGCTCTCCGGCTCCGATAAACCGCCTGCTGAAGCGGCGGAAGGTGTCGAGGCCGCTCCCAAGGAGGAAGCGCCTAAACCTTCCCTCTATGTCGGTATGCCGCGCCCCTTTGTCTTCAACGTTGCAGGTGCCCAGCGAGATCGACTGGTGCAGATCAAGATCCAGCTGATGGTGCGCGGTACCGCCGACGAGACGCTGGCCAAACAGAATATCCCCCTGATTGAAGGCACCTTGCTGCGGGTATTCAGCGCAGCCAGTGCCGAACAACTGATGACCTTTGAAGGCAAGGAGAAGCTGCGTAAGGATTCACTGGAAGAGTGCCGTCGGGTGCTCAAGGACCTGGTCTCTTCCCCCGTTATCGAACAAGTGCTGTTTACCGGCTTTGTAATGCAGTAGGTGAAGCGTGAGCGATCTGTTAAGTCAGGACGAAATTGATGCCCTCTTGCACGGTGTCGATGATGTCGAAGAGGAAGAGATAGGCGGCGCTGGAGACCCCGGCGTAGCCCAGTTTGACTTCTCCTCCCAAGACCGCATCGTCCGTGGTCGCATGCCGACGCTGGAGCTGGTGAATGAACGTTTCGCCCGCCATATGCGGATCAGCCTGTTCAACATGATGCGTCGTACCGCCGAGGTCTCCATCAACGGGGTGCAGATGCTCAAGTTTGGCGAGTATGTTCATACCCTGTTTGTGCCGACCAGTCTCAACATGGTGCGCTTCCGCCCGCTCAAGGGGACAGCGCTCATCACCATGGAGGCCAGACTGGTCTTCATTCTGGTGGAGAACTTTTTCGGTGGCGATGGCCGTTATCACGCCAAGATTGAAGGGCGCGAGTTCACGCCGACCGAACGGCGCATTATCCAGATGCTGCTCAAACTGGTGTTTGAGGATTACAAGGATGCCTGGGCGCCGGTGATGGATGTGGGGTTCGAGTATCTCGACTCCGAAGTGAACCCGGCGATGGCCAACATCGTCAGCCCGACCGAGGTGATCGTGGTCAGCTCGTTCCACATCGAGCTCGATGGTGGCGGCGGCGACTTCCACGTGGCGATGCCTTATTCCATGCTGGAACCGATTCGCGAGCTGCTGGATGCCGGTGTGCAGAGTGACAAGGGGGATACCGACGTACGTTGGAGCAAGGCGCTGCGTGACGAGATCATGGACGTCAAGGTGGAGCTGCGGGCCAAGCTGCTGGAGACCGAGCTCACTTTGCGTGAGCTGATGGAGCTGCGACCCGGCGATATCATTCCGGTCGATATGCCGGAAAATCTGCTGGTTTTTGTCGAGGACTTGCCCACTTTCCACGCCAAGATGGGCCGCACCAAGGATAATGTGGCGCTCAAGATCACCGACAAGCTCAAACGTCCGGAAGGGGTCAAGACGGAGATGCATCTGGTGACCCGGGGCGGGGTACGAATTGATGGCGAGGCCGAGCTGGAAGAGCTCGAGCGCAGTATCGAAGATCAACAGCGATAATTGACGGTTTATTACGGTAAACGGTCACGAAGTAGCATAAGGAAACAAGATGAGCGGAACTGAGGAAGAGGATCTGATGGCTGATGCCTGGGCTGCGGCTCTGGAGGAGCAGGTGACGGCGGAAGCCAAGCCAGCCCCGCTGGAAGAGTTGAAAGATGATGCCCCCATCAGTGCCGAGGAGCGTCGCAAGCTCGACACCATTCTCGATATTCCGGTCACTATCGCCATGGAGGTGGGCCGCAGCCAGATTAGCATCCGCAACCTGTTGCAGTTGAACCAGGGCTCGGTGGTGGAGCTGGATCGGGTTGCAGGCGAGCCGCTGGATGTATTGGTCAACGGTACCCTGATCGCTCACGGCGAGGTGGTGGTGGTGAACGACAAGTTCGGTATCCGCCTGACTGACGTCATCAGCCAGATTGAACGGATCAAGAAGCTTAAATGATGCGCCTCCTGTTGTTATTGTTGCCTGTTCCGGCCTTTGCCGAGACAGCGGCATCTGCCAACGTGCCAAGTCTGAGCTCCTGGTTGCTCTCCAGTCTGATGGTGATTGGTCTCATTCTGGTGCTGGGCTTTCTGCTCAAGAAGAGCAAGCTGGCGACCGCCATGGGGGGCGGCCAGATGCGGGTCATCGCCTCGTTGCCTGTGGGTTACAAAGAGAAGCTGCTGGTGGTCAAGGTGGGCGAACAGCAACTGCTGGTCGGCGTAACACCGCAGCAGGTCAATTTTCTCTACCGGCTGGAGGAGCCGCTGGACGAAAACCAGCCGCAGGCGTTTTCCCAGCAGCTTGGCAAATTGATGGGCAAGCATGAAAAAAGCTAACGGCTTATGGCTGAAAACGGGGTTGCTGGTCAGCCTGCTGATACCACTGTTTTGCTCCTGGCCTGCGTTGGCACAGGACGCCATGTCGGCGGTGACCGTCAAGACCATGGGGGATGGCTCTCAGGAGTACAGCCTGACCCTGCAAGTGCTGGCGCTGATGACCGCGCTCTCCTTCTTGCCGGCCATGGTGATCATGATGACCTCGTTTACCCGCATCATTGTGGTGTTGGGTATCTTGCGCCAGGCGATCGGTCTGCAACAGAGTCCCTCCAACCAGGTGTTGATCGGCATCGCCCTGTTTATGTCGTTCTTCATCATGTCGCCGGTGCTGGATCGCATCAATGATGAGGCGTTGCAGCCCTATCTGGCCGAGACCATTCAGGCAAAGGAGGCGCTGGAGCGGGCCGAGTTGCCCATCCATCAGTTCATGCTGGCCCAGACCCGGATCAAGGATCTCAACACCTTTATGGAGATCGCCAACGTGCAGGTGGAGAAACCTGCCGATGTGCCGCTACGAGTGTTGATCCCGGCGTTTGTCACCAGCGAGCTGAAAACCGCCTTCCAGATTGGTTTTATGCTGTTCTTACCGTTCCTGGTCATCGATCTGGTGGTCGCCAGTATTCTGATGGCGATGGGGATGATGATGCTCTCGCCGATGATCGTCTCGCTGCCCTTCAAGCTGATGCTGTTTGTGATGGTGGATGGCTGGAACCTCATTTTGGGGTCACTGGCCAACAGTTTCGGACTGGGTGCCGGTTAGCCGGTCGAGCGCAAGGAGCCCGAACATGAGTCCTGAAACCTTTGTCGACGTCTTTCGCGAGGCGCTCTGGTTGGTCAATATCATGGTCAGCGCCGTGATCCTGCCCAGCCTCGCTATCGGGCTGGTGGTAGCCATCTTTCAGGCGGCCACTTCCATCAACGAACAGACCCTGAGCTTTCTGCCCCGTCTTATCGTAACCCTGCTAGCCCTGGGAATTGGTGCTCACTGGGGAATGCAGAGTCTGATGGACTTCTTCATACTGATGGTCAATCAAATCCCCGAGGTGGTGGGATGACCTACACAACCGCTCTGATCATGGAGTGGTTGTCTTCCATCCTCTGGCCGCTGGCGCGGGTGAGCAGTCTGCTGATGGTGATGGCGGTGTTCGGCAGCCGCCTCGCTCCTGCGCGGGTACGGATGGGGCTGGCTTTGGCCATCACCTTTCTTATTGCCCCGCTGCTCCCGAAAATGCCCCCCATTGAACTCTTCTCTGCCGGCAGCTTTCTGGTATTGGGCCAGCAATTGCTGATCGGTATTGCCCTTGGTCTGATGACCCAGTTTCTGATGGAGAGCTTCGTGATGGCCGGTCAGGTCATCGCCATGCAAACCAGCCTCGGCTTTGCCACCCTGGTGGACCCGATGAATGGCCAGTCGGCCCCCGTAGTGGGTCAGTTTTATCTGATGCTGGCGACCCTGGTGTTTCTGGCGCTGGATGGTCATCTGGTGATGCTGCGGCTGGTCATTCTTAGTTTCGAGACACTGCCTGTCTCCGAGCACGGCCTCTCGGTTTCATCCATGAAAACCCTGAGTGCGTTTCTGGGTGTGATGTATCAGGCTGCTTTGGTGATGTCGCTCTCAGCCATCGTCGCCTTGCTCTTAATCAACTTTGCCTTTGGTGTCATGACCCGGGCGGCGCCGCAACTCAACATTTTCAGTATCGGTTTTGCGGTCAGCATGATGTCGGGTCTGCTGATCCTCTGGCTCACTATCGGCGGGTTCCTCGGTCACTTCGACATCATGTGGGAGCGGGTGCAGGAGGTCAGCTGCGAGCTGATCAACACCCAGTGCTTCGGAGGCGCTCATGGCTGATACCGACCAGGAACGTACCGAACAACCCACGGGCAAACGACTGCAACAGGCCCGTGAAAAAGGGCAGATTGCACGTTCAAAAGAGTTGGGGACCGCCAGCGTTCTGCTCTCGGCGGTCTTTGGCCTGTTGATGCTCAAGGGCTCGCTGGCGACTGCCATGATCAAGGTTGTCACCATGGGCTTTACTCTGGACAGGGAGCAGGCTTTCGATCCCAATGCCATGATCGCCATGCTGCCGGCGCTGCTGGGGGAACTGGTTCTTCCGCTGGGGCTGTTGTTCGCGCTGGTGGCGATTGCCGCCTTTATTGGCAACACCCTGATGGGGGGGATGAACTTCTCCACCGAAGCCATGATGCCCAAGATGAGCAAGTTGAGTCCGCTCAGTGGCCTCAAGCGAATGTTCGGGGTGCAGTCGCTGATTGAGCTGGTCAAATCCATCGCCAAGGTGGTGTTCATCACCCTGTTTGCCTGGTGGATGCTATCCAGTCAGTTCAATCACCTGCTCAACCTCTCCATGGAGGGATTTCCCGGCGGCATTATCGATGCGTTGGAGCTGTTTCTCTGGATGCTGATTATCCTCTGCTGCGCTCTTCTTCCCATCGTTGCCATCGACGTGCCGTTCCAGAAGTGGAACCACATGCGTCAGCTCAAGATGACCAAACAGGAGGTCAAGGACGAGTTCAAGGACAGCGAAGGCAAGCCCGAGGTAAAGGGCAAGATCCGTCAGTTGCAGATGCAGATGGCGATGCGCCGGATGATGGGGGATGTGCCCAAGGCCGATGTGGTGATCACCAACCCGACCCACTACTCGGTAGCGCTCAAGTATGATGCGGGCAAACCCGGTGCCGCGCCCAAGGTCGTGGCCAAAGGAATAGATGAAATTGCAATGAAGATCAGGGAGATCGCCAGAGAGTACGAGATCCTCATCATGCCGTCACCGGCTTTGACCCGGGCTATTTACCACTCAACCGAGCTGGGCCACGAGATCCCGGAAGGGCTGTTTGCGGCGGTTGCCCAGGTGCTCGCCTATGTCTTCCAGCTCAAGAAATTCCGCCGTGGTCAGGGTCGCCGTCCCCAGCCGCTGGCTAAAGATCTGCCCATTCCGACTGAATATCGCAAATGACAAAGTTCTGACGTAGTCAAAATAAATCCATTGAATTTCAAAGTCTTGTATTGTTGGCTTGATGTTTGCTTTAATCTGGCACCAGCAGGTTGAAATTGAGAAGCGCGATGGAATTCAAGGCAGTATTGGGCCAGTTCAAAGAGTACCGGGGAGTATTGGGCAAAGGCCTTGGTACTCCTCTGCTTGTATTGGCTGCGCTCGGCATGGTGGTGTTGCCCATCCCGCCGTTGATGCTGGATGTGCTCTTCTCCTTCAACATTGCACTCTCCATCGTGGTGCTGCTGGTATCCGTCTATACCCGCCGCCCCCTCGAATTTGCTGCCTTCCCGACCGTACTGCTGCTCGCTACCTTGTTGCGGTTGGCGTTGAACGTCGCCTCGACCCGAGTGGTGTTACTGGAAGGTCATAATGGCAGTGCGGCGGCCGGCCATGTGATCGAGGCGTTCGGTAACGTGGTGATCGGCGGCAACTATGCGGTCGGCATCATCGTTTTCACCATCCTGATGATCATCAACTTTGTGGTGATCACCAAGGGTGCCGGGCGGATCGCGGAAGTGAGTGCCCGTTTTACCCTTGATGCGATGCCGGGCAAACAGATGGCCATCGATGCCGATTTGAACGCCGGTCTCATCAATCAGGAAGAGGCGAAGAAGCGTCGTCAGGATGTAACCCAGGAAGCTGACTTCTACGGCTCCATGGATGGTGCTTCCAAGTTTGTCAAAGGGGATGCCATTGCGGGCATCATGATCCTCTTTATCAACATCATCGGCGGCTTCATCATCGGGATGATGCAGCACCAGCTGACCTTCAGCGAATCGGCCGAGATCTATACCCTGTTGGCCATCGGTGACGGTCTGGTGGCGCAGATCCCCTCCCTGCTGCTCTCCATCGCCGCCGCCATCATAGTGACCCGTCAGAATACCGATCAGGACATGGGAACTGCAGTGCTGGGTCAGCTGTTTGACAATCCCAAAGCCCTGATCATCTCCGCCGGTATTCTGCTGATGATGGGACTGGTGCCGGGGATGCCGCATTTCGCCTTCCTGAGTCTGGGGGCTCTTGCCGCCGCTGGCGCCTGGTGGTTGCTGCGCCGCGAGAAACTGGCGGCCGCCAAAGCGGCCAAGGGTGAGCTGCTGCCTGCCACTGCCGAACAACCCCATGAGCAGAAAGAGCTGAGCTGGGACGATGTGATGCCGGTGGACATCATCGGGCTGGAAGTGGGTTATCAGCTGATCCCGCTGGTGGATCGCAATCAGGGTGGCGAACTGCTCAACCGGATCAAAGGGGTGCGCAAGAAACTCTCGCAAGAGCTGGGCTTTCTGGTCCCGGCCGTCCACATTCGCGACAACCTGGATCTGGCGCCCAATCAATACCGCATCACCTTGATGGGGGTCAGTACCGGCGAGGCCAATGTCTACCATGATAAGGAGATGGCCATCAATCCGGGGCAGGTGTTCGGTCAGATCCATGGGATTGCGACCCGGGATCCCGCCTTCGGACTGGAAGCGGTCTGGGTTGCCAAGGAGATGGTCTCTCAGGCACAGACGCTGGGGTATACGGTGGTAGATACCGCGACCGTGGTGGCTACCCATCTGAGCCAGATCCTGACCAACCATGCGGCTCTGCTGCTGGGCCATGACGAGGTACAACAACTGCTCGACATGATTGGCAAACATCAGAGCAAGCTGGTCGAAGGGTTGGTGCCGGAAGTGATCAGCATGGGTAACCTTGTGAAGGTATTGCAGAATTTGCTCAATGAAGGCGTGCCAATCCGCGATATGCGCACTATCCTGCAGACCCTGGTTGAATACGCGCCGCGCAGTCCTGATCCAGAAGTGCTCACGGCCGCTTGCCGGATTGCCCTGCGTCGCCTGATTGTGCAGGAGATTGCAGGTCCCGATCCCGAGCTGCCGGTGATTACCTTGGCGCCGGAATTGGAACGTATATTGCATCAATCCCTGCAGGCTGGTGGCGGTGATGGTGCCGGTATTGAACCGGGTCTGGCTGAGCGGATGCAGCGTTCGCTGGTGGAAGCCACTCAACGACAAGAATTGGAAGGCCAACCGGCCGTGCTTCTGACATCGGGGATCTTGCGCAATACCCTGGCGAAATTTGTCAAGAATGCCATTCCTGGATTGCGCGTTCTGTCTTATCAGGAAGTGCCCGACGACAAGCAGATCCGCATCGTCAGTGCGGTAGGGCAGAACTAGTTAGCGGAGACGACGGGTGAAGATTAAGCGGTTTTTTGCCAAGGATATGCGAACGGCTCTGGCCGAGGTCAAGGAGACTCTCGGGCCTGACGCCGTCATCATGTCCAACAAGAAGGTCACCGGAGGGGTAGAGATAGTCGCCGCAGTCGATTATCAATCCCAGGTCCCGGGGCCCAAAGATGCGCCGGTTCGCCGTCAGCTGAACGATGAGAGCGTCAATATTTCGTCTGCTGCACGGCAGATGATCCGCCCCGAGCCGTCGCCGGCGAAGGAGCAGAACGAACATTATGCCGATACCCTGGCCGCCTTGCTGGCGCGCCAGCAGAAGCTCAAGCCGGGCAATGGGGCGCCAATGGGCAATACCCAATCGGCCGGGCTGGCCGCTGCCAATGCAGCGCCCAGAACATTGGCCGAGCAGGGGCAGTGGGGCGCAACCCCCGAACCTGCCAAGCCCAAGGCCCGGGTTGCGTCTGGCCAGCGCCCCCCTCAACCTGCCCAGCGGGATCAGGAGATGGAAGGGATGCGCAAGGAGATGGCCAGCATCCGCAAATTGCTGGAGCACCAGATCTCCGGGCTGATGTGGCAAGAGGTGGAGCGCCGCGAACCGATGCGGGCCCTGTTGATCAAGGAGCTCAAGAAACTGGGCTTTGATGATGCCTTTGCCGATCAACTGGCGGGACTGATCCCCGAAGATATGTCCATCCATCAGGCGATGGCCCAGTTGGCCGAGGTGTTGACGGCCCAGCTCAAGATCAGCGAGGACGAGATCATGCGTCAGGGCGGCGCGGTGGCGCTGCTTGGCCCGACCGGGGTGGGCAAAACCACCACTATTGCCAAGCTGGCGGCCCGTTTCGCCATGAAGTATGGCGCTGAGCAGGTGGCGCTGATCACCACCGACAACTACCGGATTGGTGCCCATGAACAACTGCAGACCTATGGTCGCATCATGGGGTGTCCGGTGCGGCAGGTGCGTGATGCAGAAGAGCTGGCCAATGCCCTTTATCAGTTCCGCCACCGTCGGCTGGTACTTATCGATACGGCTGGGGTTGGCCAACGGGATATCCGGCTGACCGAGCAGCTCGATACCTTGGTCAAGAATGCCAAGGTGCGGATCCGCAGTTATCTGGTGATGTCGGCAACTTCCCAGCGTCGGGTGATGCAGGAAGCGGTTGACCATTTCCGGCGTATTCCATTAAGCGGCTGCATACTTACCAAATTGGATGAAAGTCTGAATCTGGGCGAAGTGATTAACGTGTGTATCCAGAATTCATTGCCCATCAGCTATATCACTGACGGACAAAGGGTTCCGGAAGATATTCAGGTTGCCAATGCGGCGCAGCTCGTCGGGGCTGCCATGGGCTCGCTGGAGCGAGAAACAGAGGAGCCCTATTTCTGGGGCGCAGGCTTTGGCGAGGCCGAAGATTCGGAGTTTTATGAGTAACATGTATATGGATCAGGCGAGTGGTCTGCGCAAAATGCGTCAAAACAATCGAGTAAAGGTAATCGCCGTTTCCGGTGGTAAAGGTGGCGTGGGCAAGACCAACGTGACCCTGAACGTGGCCGGAGCCATGGCCGCCCAAGGCAAGCGGGTGATGGTGCTGGATGCCGACCTGGGTCTGGCCAACGTCGACGTCATGCTGGGGCTGCGGGTTCATCGCAACCTCTCTCATGTCTTGGCGGGTGAATGCACCATCGACGATATCATCGTCGAAGGTCCATACGGCATGATGATCGTGCCTGCGACCTCGGGCACCCAGTCCATGGTCGAGCTTTCTCCGGTGCAGCATGCCGAGCTTATCCGTGCCTTCAGCGAGATGAAAACCCAGGTCGACATCCTGCTGGTGGATACGGCTGCGGGGATCTCCGACATGGTGCTGAGCTTCACCCGAGCAGCTCAAGACATCATGGTGGTGGTCTGCGATGAGCCGACCTCCATCACCGATGCCTACGCCCTCATCAAGATCCTCTCCAAGGATCATGGCGTGTTTCGTTTCAAGGTAGTGGCCAATATGGTGCGCAGTCTGCGTGAAGGGCAGGAGCTCTTTGCCAAACTGACCCGGGTCACGGATCGTTTCCTCGACACCTCCCTGGAGCTGGTCGCCTGTGTACCTTATGACACCAATCTGCGTGCCGCCGTGCGCAAGCAGAAGCTGATTGTCGAGGCGTTTCCCAAGTCGCCGGCCGCACTGGCGTTTCGGGCCCTTGCCAACAAGGCGGCGAGCTGGCCGGTTCCCAACCAGCCGGGCGGCCATCTGGAGTTTTTCCTGGAAAATTTGTTGCAGAAACCGGCCACAACACAGGAAGGTTCCCGTGAATAAAGCCCAAGCGTACTTGCGTCATCAGGATTCCTATGTGCTGGTGGAGCGTCATGCTCCCCTGGTCAAGCGAATTGCCCAGCATTTGTTGGCTCGCCTGCCCAGCAGTGTCTTGCTGGATGACCTGATCCAGGCAGGTATGATTGGGCTGCTTGAAGCCTCTCGCAATTTTGACGGTAGCAAGGGGGCCAGCTTCGAGACGTATGCCGGGATCCGCATCCGTGGCGCCATGCTGGATGAGATCCGGCGTGGTGACTGGGTACCCCGCTCCGTGCATCGCAACAGTCGCGCTATTGCAGAGGCGATCGAGAATGTCGAGCAGACTCACGGGCGTGACGCGCGAGATACCGAAGTTGCTGCCGAGATGGGGGTCTCCATCGCTGATTACCATGCGATGCTGCAAGACGTCTCCTGCGGCAAAATTATCGGCATCGAAGATTTGGGGGTCAGCGAGGATGTGATCGGCAACCCCGATGATGCCCCTTCAGGCTCGGGATTCGATGAATTGGCTGCCGAGCGATTTCAGATTCAATTATCCGAGCAAATTGGTCGTCTACCAGAGAGAGAAGCTTTGGTTCTCTCTCTTTACTACGATGAAGAGCTGAATTTGCGTGAAATTGGCGAGGTTTTGAATGTCAGCGAGTCGCGTGTGAGCCAGATCCACAGTCAGGCAATGCACAGATTGCGTGCTCGTTTGAGAGATTGGCATCTATAAGTGTTTGTACTGGCTACACTGAGATGAAACTCTAAGGCATAATCCGCACGACACAACCCGTTTTTAGCATCATGTAAGTGAGCCACTCTGGTGGCTATTTAGGAGGGAATTTTGGACAAGAACATGAAAATCCTCATTGTTGACGATTTTTCAACGATGCGCCGGATTATCAAGAACTTGCTGCGCGACTTGGGATTCAACAATACCCATGAGGCGGATGACGGCAATACAGCGCTGCCGATGCTGAAAAATGGTGATTTTCAGTTTGTAGTTACCGACTGGAACATGCCTGGCATGCAAGGTATTGACCTGCTTAAAGCCATCCGAGTCGATGAGAAGCTCAAGCATCTGCCGGTACTGATGGTAACCGCTGAAGCCAAACGTGAGCAGATCATTGAAGCCGCCCAAGCTGGCGTCAACGGTTACATCGTCAAGCCCTTCACCGCAGCCACGCTCAAAGAAAAACTCGACAAAATTTTCGAACGAATTGGCTAAGGAGCTGCAGGGATGATGGCCAAAACGAGAGCAATGATTTCGCTCGACCAGGCAAGGATGCTTGTTGCTCATCTGGAGCAAGGCGAATTTGAGCTGGCCGATGAACTGCTTGCCGAAGTATGTGCCCCCAACGCAGCCGATCTGTTTGAAAAAGTAGGTCAGCTGACCCGACAACTGCATGATTCACTTCAAGAATTTCGCCTCGATCCCCGTATTCCCGATTTGGCTACTCATGATATTCCCGATGCTCGGGAGCGCTTGAGCTACGTTATCGATATGACCGACAAAGCGGCCAATCGTACAATGGATGCGGTGGAAGCCAGTTTGCCGATAGCGGATCGCCTGAATGACAATATCCAGCTGGTGATGCCGAACTGGAATGCCCTGATGTCTCGTGACATGAGCGTGGGGCAGTTCAAATCCTTATGTCACCAACTTGATGATTTTATTAAGGCTTCAGAGTCTGATGCCGATAAATTACGGCAACTGCTGACAGAAATTCTGATGGCACAAGATTTTCAGGATTTGACAGGTCAGATGATCCGCAAGGTCATCAAGCTTGTTCAGGAAGTTGAAACAAAATTAATAGAAATGCTGACCATGTTTGGTGAGGCTTCTGCTGAGCATTCAACTCGTAGTATTCCTGTCAACGGGATTGAAGCAGAGGGCCCTATCATGAACCCCGAGGCTCGTGCCGACGTGGTCAATGGTCAGGATGATGTGGACGATCTGCTGTCTAGCTTGGGATTCTAATGGAGTGACGCATGGCCTTCGAAGTTGATGAAGACATACTGCAAGACTTTCTGGTCGAAGCATCCGAAATATTGGAACAGTTGTCTGAACAACTGGTCGACTTGGAAAAGCGGCCCGATGACAAGAACCTGTTGAATGCCATCTTTCGTGGTTTCCATACCGTGAAAGGGGGGGCAGGTTTTCTGTCGCTCGGTGAACTGGTTGATGTATGCCACGGTGCGGAAAACGTGTTCGATATCTTGCGTAATGGCAAGCGAACCGTTACTGCGGAGCTGATGGATGTGATCCTGCAAGCGCTGGATGCCATCAATGTCATGTTCGCCCAGGTTCAAAATCGCGAAGCACCCAGCCCTGCGTCAGATGATTTGCTTCATGACCTCCATGAGTTGTGCAAGCCGGAAGGGGAAGAGCAACTGCGCACGGCTACCAGTGCGGCTGCGGCTGTAGAATCTGAACCTGCAGCACCGGTAGTTGTTGAAGAAGTTGCTTCAGAAGTTGTTGAACCCGCAGCCATCAGCAGCGAGCCTGCTCCTGTCAATGGCGGCGGCTCGATCGATGAAATTTCTGCAGACGAATTTGAACGTCTGCTGGACGAACTCCACGGCGTGGGTGGGGCACCGACCAAGACGGCTGCAGCAGCCCCGATAGCGGGTGGCTCTGGCGATATCACCGATGATGAGTTTGAGGCCTTGCTGGATCAGCTCCATGGCCAGGGACAGCACATGGGGGCGCCAGAGGTGAATCCTCTGAAGTCGGTGCAAAAAGAGGTGGACGAGCTTATCGATGATGATGAGTTTGAGCGTCTGCTTGATGAATTGCATGGTCGTGGTCAAGGGCCTCAGAGTACTCTGGCACCTGCCGCACCTGCCGCACCTGCCGCACCTGCCGCACCTGCCGCACCTGCCGCACCTGCCGCACCTACCGCGGTGACTCCGCCCAAACCGGTCACTCCTGTAGCCAAACCAGCACCGGCTGCCCCCGCAAAACCCGCTGAAGCAGCCAAGGCGCCAGCGCCTGTTGCCAAGGCGGCGCCTGCGCCAGCAGAAAACAGTGCCGTGCAAAGCGATACGACGGTGCGGGTGGATACCAAGACTCTCGATGTCATCATGAACATGGTAGGTGAGTTGGTATTGGTCCGTAACCGGCTGGTGAGCCTGGGTATTGCCAGCAATGATGAAGAGATGTCAAAGGCGGTTGCCAATCTGGATGTGGTAACGGCTGACCTGCAAGGTGCGGTGATGAAAACCCGCATGCAGCCAATCAAGAAGGTATTTGGT
The DNA here is from genome assembly GCF_001728955.1 of Aeromonas sp. DNP9. Lineage (NCBI taxonomy): Bacteria > Pseudomonadati > Pseudomonadota > Gammaproteobacteria > Aeromonadales > Aeromonadaceae > Aeromonas > Aeromonas sp. DNP9. The sequence goes on from NZ_LYSQ01000019.1 coordinate 33,428, forward strand.
CGTTTCCCGCGCGTGGTGCGTGATCTGGCCAGAACCCTCAAGAAAGAGATTGAGCTGGTGATGGTGGGCGAAGAGACAGATCTGGATAAAAACCTGGTAGAGGCGCTCGCCGATCCTCTGGTTCACCTTGTTCGCAACTCCTGCGATCACGGGGTCGAAATGCCTGATGTGCGGGAGAAAGCGGGCAAACCGCGGCAAGGGACGATCACCCTTAGCGCCTCCCAGCAAGGTGACCATATTCTGCTTTGCATTGAGGATGATGGGGCAGGGATGGACCCTGAGAAACTCAAGTCAATCGCAATCAGTCGCGGTGTTCTGGATGCAGATACTGCCGCTCGCATGAGCGACAACGATGCCTATAACCTGATCTTTGCTCCGGGCTTTTCAACCAAGGCCGAGATTTCCGATATCTCTGGCCGTGGTGTCGGGATGGATGTGGTTAAAACCAGCATTGTCAGCCTTAATGGCTCGGTACACATCGATTCCACCTGGGGGAAAGGTACTCGTCTCGAAATCAAGGTTCCGTTGACGCTTGCCATTCTGCCGACGCTGATGGTGGAAGTGGGTGAGCAAACCTTCGCACTTCCCCTTGGTTGTGTGAACGAGATTTTCCATCTGGATCTCAAAAAGGCCAACATGGTTGATGGCCAGCTCACCATCATTGTACGCGAGAAGGCGATACCACTCTTCTATCTGCACAAGTGGTTGATTCGTGGCGCCAATAAACGTTCACGTCAGGATACCGGACATGTGGTGATCGTGCAGATTGGTACTCAGCAAATCGGGTTTGTGGTAGACAGCTTGATTGGTCAGGAAGAGGTGGTGATCAAGCCACTTGATAACTTGCTGCAAGGCACCCCTGGCATGGCCGGGGCGACCATTACCAGTGATGGTGGAATTGCTCTTATTTTGGATGTGCCGAGTCTGCTCAAAGCATATGCGCGTAGACATTAATAGCTCAGGCCCAAGGAGTTAGAAAAACAACAATGGCAGTCAAGGTATTAGTTGTCGACGATTCGAGCTTCTTTCGCCGTCGGGTGAGCGAGATCATCAATCAGGATCCCATGCTGACGGTGATTGATACGGCCCAGAATGGACGTGAGGCTGTGGACAAGGCGATGTCGCTGCGCCCTGATGTGATCACCATGGACATCGAGATGCCCGTGATGGATGGCATCAGTGCGGTGCGGGAGATCATGGTCAAGTGCCCAACCCCCATTCTGATGTTCTCCTCCCTGACCCATGAAGGGGCCAAGGCTACGCTGGATGCGCTGGACGCCGGTGCACTCGACTTCTTGCCCAAGAAGTTTGAGGACATTGCCAGAGACAAAGATGAAGCGGTCAGACTGTTGCAACAGCGGGTGAAGGAGATCTCCCGCAAGCGCTTCCTGATGACATCAGCTGCTCGCCCCAAAGCAACTGAACCGGTTGCTCGTGCTCCGCTGGGCAGCACAGCGCCCAGAACTTCAGATCGTCAGCCTGACCTGCAACGTACTGTGCCAAGTGCTTCATTCAAGCGCAGTGGCAAGAGTTATCAGTTGGTGGCGATCGGCACTTCTACCGGCGGACCTGTTGCTTTGCAAAATGTGCTGACCAAGTTGCCGGGGGATTTTCCCCATCCCATCCTGCTTATCCAGCATATGCCAGCCACTTTTACCGCCGCGTTTGCTGCCCGTCTCAACGGGTTATGCCAGATTGGCGTCAAGGAAGCGGAAGATGGCGATGTGCTTAAACCCGGGCATGCCTATCTTGCTCCCGGTGGTAAGCAGATGCTGCTGGAAGGTCGTGGTGCAGGGGCCCGCATTCGCATCGTGGATGGCAACGACAAGGTAAATTACAAGCCTTGTGTGGACATCACCTTTGCCTCTGCGGCCAAAACCTATGCCGACAAGGTATTGGCGATTGTGCTGACCGGTATGGGGGCTGATGGCCGTGATGGCGCCAGACTGCTGAAAGAGCAGGGATCAACCATCTGGGCTCAGGATGAGGCTTCCTGCGTGGTATATGGTATGCCCCAAGCGGTAGCCAAAGCGGGGATTGCCAGCGAATCACTCCCTCTGGACAAGGTGGCCCAGCGTATTCTGGTTGAGTTGGGGCGCTAATCATGGGCTTGCTCGGTCTGCTCCTGGCATTGGGGGCTATTGCCATTGCCCAAATGTGGCATGGCGGCTCTCTGTTGACGTTGGTGGACGGCCCTGCTTTTTTGATCGTGCTGGGTGGTACCGTTGGTGCAGTCACGTTGCAGACTCCAGCCAAGTACATCCTGCTGGCGTTGCGCCAGCTGTTATGGATTTTTACCCCTCCCCGCCAAGATCTTGCGACGCAGGCCGAACGATTGCAGTCATGGGCCGTCTTTGCGCGCCAGCAAGGGCTGCTGGCCCTTGAAAATCAGGCCGAGCAGGAGGAGGACAACTTTACCCGTCAAGGGCTCGGCATGATTGTCGATGGGGTATCCACAGAGGATATCCGTATGCTGCTGGAAGCGGACATCGATATCGAGCAGGAACGCAATGAACATGCCGCCAGGGTATTTGAAGCCATGGGGGGGTACAGTCCGACCATCGGGATCATCGGTGCCGTGCTGGGCCTGATCCAGGCCATGTTTCATCTCGAAGACCCGTCAGCGCTGGGGGCGGGTATCGCAGTGGCATTTGTGGCGACCATATATGGAGTGGGGTTTGCCAACCTCATCTACCTGCCTATCGCCAATCGGCTACGCGCATTTCACTACCACTATGCACTCTTTCAGGAGATGACCCTGGAAGGGCTGCTGGCTATCGCTCATGGTGAAAACGGCTTGCAGGTTGAACGCCGGCTCAGGGCCTATTTGAAAGGAGAGTAGCCATGCGCAAGCGCTATCGGTTGCACTTGCAGGGTCGCGAGCATCTTGACCGCTGGTTGGTCTCCTATGCCGATTATATGACGCTGATCTTTGCCTTGTTCGTGGTGCTCTACTCTGTTGCGCTGGTGAACAAGGACAAGTATCGCGCCGTGATTGATGGTATGAGCCAGGCGTTCAGTGTCATGCAGTCTGGCGGCAATGGCTTGCTTGAAGGGCAGGGTAATTCCCTGCTGGATAACGCGGTATCTGCCTCTCCATCGTTGCTGGAAAGCCCAGCATCCCCCTCTCCTTCACTTGCTCCCATTTCTGGTGTGCCAGTGCTGCAAGATGGCGCGACACTTGCAAAACTCGATATGCAGTTGCAACAGAGCATGGGCTCGCTGGTGGATGCCGGTATCGTCAAACTGACACAAGACGAGAACTGGCTGACGGTTGAACTTAGTTCCGGCTTGTTGTTTGGCAGCGGCAGTGCCTTTTTGGGACCAAACGCTGCACCGGTCATTAATACTCTTTCAAGTATTCTCAAACCGGTCGATAACTATGTAAGGGTTCGGGGTTATACCGATAACCAACAGATAAATAATGAAATTTATCGTTCTAACTGGGCGCTTTCTGCTGCTCGGGCCGAAGCGGTACTTAATGGTTTGATTGCTGATGGGATCGCCCCTCAGCGTCTGGCGTTCGAGGCATATGGTGAGTTTTCCCCCTTTGCTGACAACGGCAGCGAGCAGGGCAGACTGCAGAATCGCAAGGTTGTGGTCGCTATCTCCAAATTTGCCTGGGTGCCGCCGGCACCTGTGGTTGCAACACCGACGGTAGTTGCTGAACCGGTTCCAGCTGTACAGCAGGCGGTGGATGCAGGAGAGATAAAGGTGATCACCTTGCCCGGTGGTGGCATACGCATAACAACAAGGCAGGATTGATACAGTGATTGTTTGGACGGTTGCCAACCAGAAAGGTGGTGTGGGTAAAACCACCACAGTGGTCTCGCTTGCGGGGATCCTGGCCCAGCGTGGCCAGCGGGTGCTGTTGATTGATACCGATCCCCATGCTTCGCTGACTGCATACCTTGATTTTGATTCAGATCGCCTGGATGGAACCCTCTATGAGTTGTTTCAAGCTGTCAAACCGACAGCCGAGCTTGTCAATAAACTGACGCTCAAGACCAAGTTCGAAAATATCAATTTACTACCCGCATCTATTACCCTTGCGACCCTTGATCGGGTGATGGGCAATCGTGAGGGGATGGGACTGGTACTGAAGCGGGCACTGCTGCGCATTCAGGATCAATATGATTACGTGCTGATCGATTGCCCGCCAGTACTGGGGGTTATGATGGTCAACGCGCTGGCTGCCTGCGATCGCATTCTGGTGCCTGTCCAGACCGAGTTTCTGGCCCTCAAGGGGTTGGAGCGGATGATGAAAACATTCGAGATCATGCAGCGTTCCAAGCGTGACAAGTTCCGTTATACCGTGATCCCGACCATGTTCGACAAGCGCACCCGTGCCTCTCTGATGACCTTGAAGTCGATCAAGGATCAATATGGGGATTCGGTGTGGAATGCGGTGATCCCTATTGATACCAAGTTTCGGGATGCCAGCTTGCTGCATATCCCCCCGTCTATCTATTCTCCCGGGAGTCGTGGAACCTATGCATATGAAACGCTGCTCAACCATCTTGATGCCCTTGAGCGGCAACGGGTTCATGAGGTGACGGTATGAGAGATACCATTCAAGTTCGGGCGATGGATGACTATTTCCACTCCCTGCTGCTCGATGAGCCACTGGCGCTGGATGAGGTGGAAGAGGTTCAATCTGCCCCTGTTTTACAGTTGCAACGTCAGCCCCAAAGCGTCCCCGAGGTAGTTGCCGCACCTTACCTTGAAAGCGATCCACGGCTTGCCCAGCTCGGTGAGCTATTGGCTCAGGTGGGACAAGTCCAGTTTGAGAATGACGCCTTCACCCAGGAAGCGACTCTCACCACTCCGCTGGAGATTGTGGCGGAGGATTCACTGCTGCCGGTGGAGCCTGAGTGGCCTGCGGAGGTACTGCTCCCCGAGGTTGCGGAACCCCATACTACTATCCTGACCGAGACGGCGCTGGAGGTTGCTCCGGTAGAGGCCAGTGAACCGGTTGCCTGGGAAAATATCGATATCGGTAAAGAGTTTCAGGCCCTTTTCTTTGAAGTCGCGGGCGTGACGTTTGCGGTGCCGTTGACCGAGCTGGGTGGTATTCATCAGCTGGGCGAGATCACCTCCCTGTTTGGCCAGCCTGGCTGGTACAAGGGGATCATGACCTCTCGCGAGCAGAAGATGAATGTGGTCGATACTGCCCAGTGGGTCATGCCGGGTCAGCATCTCGAGATGGATGATTACAAGTATCTGATTATGCTTGGTGAATCGCCGTGGGGATTAGCCTGCCATCATCTCAAAGGGACTGAATTGTTACACCGTGACCAGGTGAAATGGCGCCATCAGGAGGGCAAGCGCCCCTGGTTGGCTGGCATGGTCAAAGAAAAAATGTGTGCCCTGTTACACGTCCGCGAACTGCTCCTGTTGCTGGAGCGTGGGGTTAACATAGAAGGTCGTTGATAACTTCTGCAATCGAGCTGTTTTATTGCTAGTTTTAGCAGTAGACGTTTTCATAAAAGGAATAAAAACATGACAGAAAAGCGCAATATTGCACAGAATCTGGCCGAAGATGAAGTGCTGCAATGGGTAACCTTCCAACTGGAAAACGAAACCTACGGCATCAATGTGATGCAGGTTCAGGAGGTGTTGCGCTACACCGAAATTGCACCGGTGCCGGGTGCGCCTGAGTACGTACTGGGGATCATCAACCTGCGTGGCAATGTGGTGACTGTCATCGATACCCGTTCCCGCTTCGGTCTGCCTTCCGGTGATGTGAGTGAAAACTCCCGGATTGTGATCATTGAGGCCGAGAAGCAGGTGATCGGCATCATGGTCGACAGCGTGGCTGAAGTGGTTTATCTGCGCTCTTCCGAAATCGATGCGGCACCAGCGGTCGGTACTGAAGAGAGCGCCAAGTTTATTCAGGGGGTAAGCAACCGCGATGGGCAACTGCTGATCCTGGTTGACTTGAACAAGCTGCTCTCTGATGAAGAGTGGGAAGATATCGGTTCCCTCTGATAAGTAAGGTGATGTTTTGATAATCGAGATGGTTGCCTTGGGGTTGTCCCTGATTGCCTTGGCGTTTGCCTCTTATATCTGGTTCAAGAGCAAGCACAGCAAGCAGGAGTTCGAGGCCAGTGTGGCAACGCTGCAAGGTCAGCTGGAAAGCTTGCGCAAGCAGATGATGGAGCTCCATACCGGTGCCATTGGCATGGGGCAGCGTCTGCAGTCGGTGGAAGGGGCGATGCAGCAGGTCAATGATCGCCAGCAAGAGCTGACCCTGCAGGATCCCGAACGCAGGCTCTACAGCCGAGCGGCCAAGATGGTCGAACTGGGCGCCGATCTTGATGAAGTCATGAGTGAGTGCGAGTTGCCAAAGGCAGAGGCCGAGCTCTTGATATCGTTGCGAAAAGGTCGCTCTTGATGATTCAGGAAGGCATTTGCCTTCCTGAATTTTATGGCGTGCAGCAGCTTGTCCCCCTGCTGCGTTGAGCGGATGGTTTCTACTGCATTTTCTTTGTGATCCCGGTCGCCAGTCAGTTCAATTGTTGCATCTTTGAAAAGACGTATTCCAATACTGTGTTAAGATGCAGACCGCTTCATTTTCTCTGAAAAAATCCCCATGCTGCTTCAAGTTAACAATCTGAGCTGCGTGCGCGAAGATCGCACTCTGTTTGAACACCTCTCTTTCTCTGTTGCGCCCGGCGATCTGGTGCAAATCGAAGGGCCCAACGGGGTCGGCAAGACCAGCCTGTTGCGGTTGTTAACTGGGCTGTCGCAGCCGTTTGCCGGTGAGGTGTGCTGGAACGGGGAGAATATTCGTCACTGTCGCGATGAGTATCATGCCAATCTGCTCTATCTTGGCCACCAGCCCGGTGTCAAAGCGGCGCTGACCCCTTTTGAAAACCTGAAGTTCTACCAGCAGTTGCATCACCCGCAGCAGACAGAGACTGACTTGTGGCAGATATTAGCCCGGGTAGGGCTTGCCGGGTTTGAAGAGAACCCGACCGGACAACTCTCTGCCGGTCAGCAACGCCGGGTGGCTCTGGCCAGACTCTGGCTGTCACAGAAACCGGCGCTCTGGATCCTCGATGAGCCCTTTACCGCCATCGACAAGCAAGGGGTCAAGGTGCTCGAGCAGCTCTTTCTGGCCCACGCCGAGCGGGGCGGCATGGTGATCCTCACCACCCATCAGGATCTGACCCTGATGCAGGGACGGCTGAAGACTATCTCGTTGACCCCCTTCGCCTCGACATTGCAGGAGTAACGCTATGTTGCGCGCTGTTATGCACCTTATTCACCGTGAACTGCTGATGGCTCTGCGCCAGCGTTCCGATATTCTCAACCCGCTCTGGTTTTTCCTCATCGTCATCACCCTGTTTCCGTTAGGCATTGGCCCGGAGCCCAAACTGCTGGCCCGTATTGCCCCGGGAATTATCTGGGTGGCGGCGCTATTGGCGGCCATGTTGTCGCTGGAGCGACTGTTTCGCGACGACTTTGCCGATGGTGCGCTGGAGCAGATGATGCTGATGCCTCACCCGCTGGGCTTGCTGGCGCTGGCGAAAGTGGTTGCTCACTGGCTGCTGACCGGCTTGCCGCTGCTGCTGATTTCTCCCTTGCTGGCGATTTTGCTGTCGCTGGATATGAACACCTATCTGGCTGTCGTCGCGACGCTGGCACTTGGCACTCCGGTATTGAGTCTGCTCGGCGCGGTCGGGGTCGCGTTGACGGTGGGACTGCGCAAAGGCGGGGTGCTGCTTAGTCTGCTGATCCTGCCGCTCTATATTCCGGTACTGATTTTTGCCACCTCAGCCATCGATGCCGCGGGGATGAGCTTGCCCTATGGCGGGCAGCTTGCCATTCTGGCCGCCATGCTGGTGGGGGCTTTGACACTGACGCCGCTGGCTGTGTCGGCGGCGTTGCGGGTCAGCCTCAACTGATGGCCGTGAGCTGAACCGAATTTGGCTCCGAATGGGGTCTTTTTGCAAAAAATAATGTTGCGATGGATCAAGGAGAGTGCCGCTTATTGCTTTCGGGGTATTTGATGCTGCCCCGTGGTCGGTATGGTAGGCCTCGCCAAATGATTAATAACAAAAAGGTTTTGTGAGCTATGTGGAAATGGTTGCACCCTTATGCCAAACCGGAGCGTGCCTATCAGCTGGCAGGCACACTGTTGCCCTGGTTTGCGGTGATTAGTCTGCTCTCGTTTGTGATCGGCACTGTCTGGGGCCTCGCGTTTGCGCCAGCGGATTACCAGCAGGGAGATTCGTTCCGGATCATCTATATCCACGTGCCTTCCGCCATTCTCTCCATGGGGGCCTACTCCACCATGGCGGTGGCCGCCTTTATCGGCCTGGTGTGGCAACTGCGGATGGCGGACATGACGGTTGCAGCCATTGCGCCGGTCGGCGCCGTATTTACCTTTATTGCCCTCTTTACTGGTGCCGCCTGGGGCAAGCCGATGTGGGGAACCTGGTGGGTGTGGGATGCGCGGCTCACCTCTGAGCTGATACTTCTGTTTCTCTACCTCGGCGTGATAGCCCTCTACAACGCCTTCAGCGACAAGGTGGTCGCTGGCCGTGCGGCCGGCATTCTGGCACTGGTTGGGGTGATCAACCTGCCGATCATCCACTACTCGGTGGAGTGGTGGAACACCCTGCATCAGGGGGCCACCATCACCAAATTTGACAAACCCTCCATTTCACCCGAGATGCTCTGGCCGCTGCTGATCATGATCCTGGCGTTTGCCGCATTTCTCGGGGCCCTGACCCTGATGCGTTTTCGCAATGAACTCCTGATGCGGGAGTGGCATCGCCCCTGGGTCAAAGAGATTGCAGAGCAGGAGAAGTAAGCATGCACTTTGCCTCTTTCAGTGATTTTATGGCGATGGGCGGTTACGCCTTCTATGTCTGGCTCTCATTTGGCCTGACGCTGGTGTGTCTGGTCGGCATCATCATTTCTACTCGCATGAAAACCCGCAGCCTGCTCGCCGAGTTGCGCAGCAAACAGGCGCGTGAGGCCCGTCGCAAGGCGGCCCAGCAGATGGAGAACACCCTATGAACCCGAGACGCAAAAAACGCCTCACCATCATTCTTGCCATCACCCTGGGTCTGGCGACCGTAAGCGGGCTGGTGCTCTACGCCCTCAGTCAGAATATCGACCTCTTCTATACCCCGAGCGAGCTGGTGGAGGGGAAGGGGCCGGACAAGATCAAGCCGGAAGAGGGGCAGCGCCTGCGCATCGGTGGGTTGGTCGTGCCGGGGTCGGTGCAGCGGGATCCCCAGAGCCTCAAGGTTGCCTTCAAGCTGGTGGATAACGGCGGTCATCTGGTGAAGGTCGAGTTTGACGGCATCCTGCCGGATCTCTTCCGTGAAGGGCAGGGGATTGTTGCCCAGGGCACCCTCAAGGATGCCACGACCGTAGAGGCGTTCGAGGTGCTGGCCAAACACGATGAGAACTACATGCCGCCGGAAGTGGCCGACGCCACCAACGGCATGCACTTCAAGCCGGAGTATACCGAGGCGCAGTTGAAGGGAGCCAAACAGTGATCCCTCTGGTGTTTGCATTTTCCGCTTTGCCTGCCGTGCGTGGTGCGGCTGTTGTCACCGTTCAATTGAAAGGAATGCCTTCATGATCCCGGAATTAGGTCAGTTTGCGCTGATCCTGGCCTTTGCCACTGCCCTGCTGCTGGGTAGCTACCCACTGCTGGGCGCTAGTTGGGGGCGTCTTGGCATGATGTCGGCGGCCCGTCCGCTCGCCTATGCCCAGTTTTTGTTGCTGCTGCTGTCGTTTCTCTGCCTGACCTGGGCCTTTATCGACAACGACTTCACCGTGCAGTATGTGGCCACTAACTCCAATAGCCTGCTGCCGCTCGCCTATCGTATCTCGGCGGTGTGGGGGGCCCACGAAGGTTCCCTGCTGCTGTGGGTTCTGACCTTAGGGGGCTGGACTGCGGCGGTGGCCATGTTCAGCCGCCGTCTGCCGCTAGATGCTGTCGCGCGGGTACTCGGTGTACTGGGGCTGATCTCGGTCGGCTTCACTGCATTCGTGCTGTTCACCTCCGATCCCTTCACCCGCACCTTGCCCTATTTCCCGGTAGATGGTCGTGACCTCAATCCGCTGCTGCAGGATCCGGGTCTTATCTTCCATCCGCCGATGCTCTACATGGGTTATGTGGGCTTCTCGGTGGCGTTTGCCTTTGCCATTGCTTCGCTGATGACCGGCCGTCTCGATGCGACCTGGGCTCGCTGGTCGCGCCCCTGGACCATGGCGGCCTGGGTATTCCTGACCCTAGGCATCGTGCTCGGCTCCTGGTGGGCCTACTACGAGCTCGGTTGGGGCGGCTGGTGGTTCTGGGATCCGGTAGAAAACGCCTCCTTCATGCCCTGGCTCGCGGGCACCGCTCTGCTGCACTCGCTGGCGGTGAGCGAGAAGCGCTCCACCTTCAAGGCGTGGACCGTGCTGCTGGCCCTCTCAGCTTTCTCGCTGAGCCTGCTGGGTACCTTCCTGGTACGCTCCGGCGTGTTGGTGTCGGTGCATGCGTTTGCCTCCGATCCGACCCGCGGTCTGTTTATTCTCGGCTTCCTGCTGGCGGTGATCGGCTCATCCTTGCTGCTGTTTGCCTTCAAAGGCTCGCAGGTGAAGAGCCACGGCAAACACGAGCTGTGGAGTCGCGAGACCCTGCTGCTTTGCAACAACATCATGCTGGTGGCGGGTCTGCTGACCGTGCTGCTCGGTACCTTGCTGCCGCTGGTGCACAAGGAGCTGGGGCTGGGGAGCATTTCCATCGGTACTCCCTTCTTCAACCACATCTACAGCTGGCTGATCATCCCGTTTGCCCTGCTGCTGGGGATTGGCCCGCTGTTTCGCTGGCGTCGTCAGGAGCTGGGGGAACTCAAAAGCAAGGTGGTTGTGGCACTGGTGCTGAGTCTGGCCGCAGCCTTGCTGTTGCCGCTGCTCTTTGCCGAAACCTTCAAGCCGTGGGCGGCGGTAGGGATTGGTCTGGGGGCCTGGATCATCGTCACCAGCGTGCAGGAGACCTGGGCGCGAGCGACCCACAAGCACAGCTTTGCAGTCGGTGTGCGCAAGCTTGGCAACAGCCACTGGGCCATGATCCTCGGCCATGTGGGGCTGGCAGTCAGCATCATAGGTATCGCTTGCACCCAGAATTACAGCATCGAGAAGGATCTGCGGATGCAGGCGGGTGATCGGGTGCACTTTGCCGATTACGAGTTCGTCTTTGCCGGGATCAAGGAGAAGAACGGCCCCAACTACGATGGCTTCAAGGGCGTGCTGGAAGTGCACCGCAATGGCAAGCAGGTCGCCCTGCTCAAGCCCGAGAAGCGGATGTACAAGGTGAGCCGGATGCCGATGACCGAAGCGGCCATCGATGCCGGTATCACCCGCGATCTCTATGCGGCGCTGGGGGAACAGCTCGACAACGGTGCTTGGGCGGTGCGGATCTACTACAAGCCGTTCGTGCGCTGGATCTGGTTCGGCGGCGTCTTTATGGCCATTGGTGGCGTGCTGGCGATGCTGGACAAGCGTTACCGTTTCGGCAGTCGTGAGGAGGAGGCCAAGGCATGAACAAAAAGACCTGGTTGTTTTTAATCCCCTTTATCGTCTTTTTGCTGGGGGCGGTGTTCCTGTTCAAAGGGCTCTACTCCGATCCCACCAAGCTTGAGTCCGTGATGGTGGGCAAAGAGGTGCCGGTGTTCACTCTGCAGGACATTTACGATCTGAACAAACAGCACGATCGCAGTATCCTGACCGGTCGCCCCATGCTGCTCAACGTCTGGGCCACCTGGTGCCCGACCTGCTATGGCGAGCATACCTACCTCAAACAGCTGGCGGGGCAGGGTATTCCCATCATCGGCATGAACTACAAGGATGAGCGCGACAAGGCGATCAAGTGGCTGGCGGAGCTGGGTAACCCCTATCAGGTCAACCTCTATGATCCGGACGGCATGCTGGGGCTGGATCTCGGGGTATACGGCGCGCCGGAGACCTTCTTTATCGACAGCAAGGGGATCATCCGTTATCGCCACGTGGGGGACATAAACCCCGAGAACTGGGCGTCGACCCTCAAACCCATCTTTGATGCCATGAAGTGAGGGGAGTCCTGATGAGAGTATTTATTGCTTCCCTGCTGCTGTTGCTGGGATGGGTAGTGCAAGCACCCGCCATGGCCGCTATCGATGTCTACAGCTTCGACAACGACAATCAGGAGCAGGTCTTTCGCGAACTGACCAAGGAGCTGCGTTGCCCCAAGTGTCAGAACCAGGATATCGCCGACTCCAATGCGGGGCTGGCCAAGGACTTGCGCGACAAGACCTACCAGATGGTGCGCGAGGGCAAGGATAAAGAGGAGATTGTGGATTATATGGTGGCCCGCTACGGCAACTTTATCCTCTATAACCCGCCCCTGATGGCCTCCACCCTGATCCTCTGGCTCGGCCCGCTGCTGGTGATCCTGATCGGTGGCGCCGTGGTCGTGATGCGCAGCCGCCGGCCCCCTGCGGTGAAAAAACAACTGGATAACGCCCTGAGCGAGGAGGAGCAGCGCCGACTGGCCGAGCTGCTCAAAGAGGAAGAGAAACAATGACCGCTTTTTGGATAGTGATTGCGGGCTTGCTGGTGCTGGTGAGTCTGGCGCTCGTCGTGCCGCTGTGGTGTGGTGAAGGCAAACAGAGCATCAGTCGCTCGGCGCTCAACAAACAGCTCTATCGCCAGCGGCTGCTGGAGATTGGCGAAGAGCGCGAGCAGGGTGTCCTGGCTGAGGAGTCCGACTCGCTGGTCGAGCTGCAACGAAGTCTCTTGGATGATATCCCCGATGTGGAGCAGACTGCCCGCAGTGGCAAGAGTCTGATCTGGATCCCGGGTGTGCTGGTGCTGTTGGTGGTGAGTCTGGGGCTCTACTACAAGTTGGGCTCCTGGCAAGAGGTGAGTCGCTGGCAAGATGCCAGCAGCCGTCTTGGCGAGCTGAGCAACCGTATTCTGGTGGAGCGGGATGCCAAGGTGACCGAGCAGGATCTGCTGGATTTCACGCTGGCACTGCGTACCCGCCTCAAGGATGAACCGAACGACTACCGCGGCTGGCTGCTGCTGGGACGCTTGGCGCTGGATGGCAATGATCCCGAGATGGCCAGCGAGGCGCTGGAGCGGGCCTACACGCTTGCCCCCCAGAAATCGCTGGTGGCGGTGCCCTATGCGCAGGCGCTGATGATGACGGGGGATGAGGCGCAAGCGGATGCCCTGTTGCAGGCTGCTATCGCGCAGGATCCGGACAATATCGAGGCGCGCTCCGTCTATGCCTTTATGGCGCTGCAAAAAGAGGACTTCCAGACCGCGCTGGCTCGCTGGCAGGCGATGTTGCCACTGATGGAGAAAGGTACCCCCCGTTACGTGATGGTCGAGCGCTCCATGGAGTATGCTCGCGCGCAGCTCAAGCAGCGCGGCATCGAGGTGACGAATTCAGGCGCAGCCAAAGCGGGCGCAGTTGAGGGACAACCGCTGGCGGTGAAGGAGGGGGAATTCCCCATCCACGTCACGTTGGCGGCGGGCATTCAGATGCCGGAAGATGCCCATCTCTTCGTCTTTGCCGTGGTGCCCAACGGGCCGCCCATGCCCATCGCCGTGAAGCGTATCGCAGGGCCAACCTTGCCTGTTACCCTGTCACTCGGGGATGGCGATGCCATGATGGAAGGTAGCAAACTGGCGGCCTATCCGGAGCTGCAGTTCAAGGCGCGTCTCTCGCGCGGTGGCAATGTGATGAACAAGGAAGGAGCCTTCGAAGGGGTATCCGTGTCGGTCAAGACGGCCGAGATCCCTGCTGCTCCGATTGACATCCGCATCGATCACGCCCTCTAATATGCCTTTGGATAACCCGGCCCCTGGATAGGGGCCGGGTTATCTATACTTCTGATAAATCAAAATAAAACGTCAGGACAATCATATGTATCTTCGTTCAGGGTCCATACTGGCAGCCCTCTTGCTGGCTGGCTGTGCCGGTGGCCCACCCAAGCCTGGCCCAGAGAGTCTGGATCTCAATCCCGGCATGAATAATCCGGGTGCCACCAGTACGGCGGCCGATCCCCGCGATCCCTTCCAGGGGGCCAACCGGGCCATGTGGGCGGTCAACTATGATGTGCTGGAACCCTATGTGGCACGTCCTGTGGTACATGCCTATGCCCGCTACATTCCGGTAGGGGTGAAGGATGGCATTGCCAACTTTGTTGCCAACTTTGATGAGCCAAGCAGCATGGTGAACCATCTGATCACCGGCGATTTGAAGGGGGCGGGCACCAACCTGGGGCGCTTTACCCTCAACACCACGGTCGGTCTGCTGGGTATCTTCGATGTGGCCAAACATGCCGGCCTCGAGCGCAACAAGCTGGAGATGAACACAGTGCTGGGCAGGGCCGATATCGGTAATGGTGCCTACATCATGGTGCCTGTTTACGGCCCGACCACCACCCGTGAGCTGGTTGGCGATGCGATTGACAGCTTCTATTTCCCCTATGCCCTGTTAACCTTCCCGATGAAGGTTGCACACTGGGCGCTGGATGGCTTGGGCACACGTGCCAAGCTGATCGATCAGGAGCGGATCATCGACAACTCCCTCGATCCTTATGCGCTGACCAAGGATTTCTACCTGCAATATAACCAGGGCAAGGTGACGGGCAAGCAGACCGAGCTGAAAGCGTCTCAGCAAGAGCAGGCCGACGATGCCAATCTGGATGAATATATGGACGAGCTGGACCAGTAAGCGGGTCATCTCGATATGTAAAAGGCGCCTGCGGGCGCCTTATTCATTTTCGCAGCCATATCGAGATAAAAAAACGCCCCGCAGTGCGGGGCGTTTTGGCAAGCGAGGCTGATTAGGCAGCCAGATTCTTGGCCACGAATTCCCAGTTAACCAGAGCCCAGAAGGTTTCCATGTACTTCGGACGCAGGTTGCGGAAGTCGATGTAGTAGGCGTGCTCCCACAGGTCAACAGTCAGCAGTGGGGTGGTACCGGCTTCAGTCAGCGGGCAGCCAGCGTTGGAGGTGTTGACGATAGCCAGAGTGCCGTCAGCTTTCTTCACCAGCCAAGTCCAGCTGGAGCCGAAGTTGCCGATGGCAGATTTGGTGAAGGCATCTTTGAACTCGGCGAAGGAGCCGAATGCTTTGTTGATGGCATCAGCCAGGGCGCCAGTCGGCTCGCCACCGCCATTCGGGGAGAGGCAGTGCCAGTAGAAGGTGTGGTTCCAGATCTGGGCGGCGTTGTTAAAGATGCCGCCGTTGGAGGTCTTGATGATCTCTTCCAGAGACTTGCCTTCAAACTCGGTACCCGGCACTAGATTGTTCAGGTTGACCACGTAGGTGTTGTGGTGCTTGCCGTGGTGATATTCCAGAGTTTCCTGGGAGATGTGCGGTTCCAGAGCGTTGATTGCATAGGGCAGAGCGGGAAGTTCGAATGCCATTTTCTACTCTCCATTGGCTGGACCGTGCGAAGGCGACGGTTGCAAGACATTGCGTACTCTTTTCTATATGTGAAAAGAGTTGTTTTTAAAATGATGGGGCTGGGTAGCCCAAAGCCAAGGGATTGTAGCAGTATCAAAGATGGCCTAACAACTCTTGATTGGCGCCATGATCGCGATCAATCCTGTGTGGGTTCTTTGCGCAATTCGAGCCGGGTCACCCCTTTGTCAGTTTGTGCTCGGGCAAGATTGCAGTAGAATGGCCGCCGAAATCGCTCTAGTGAGGCACCTATGGAAACTATTGAAAAGATTAAGCAGCAGCTGGCTGACAACCCCATCATCATCTACATGAAGGGCTCCCCCAAGCTACCCAGCTGTGGCTTCTCTGCCCAGGCCTCCCAGGCTCTGATGTCCTGCGGCGAGCCGTTTGCATACGTTGATATCCTGCAAAATCCGGATATCCGCGCCGAATTGCCAAAATTCGCCAACTGGCCGACTTTCCCCCAGCTGTGGGTTGAGGGTGAGCTGATCGGCGGCTGTGACATCATGATCGAGATGTTCCAGGCTGGCGAGTTGCAGGCTCTGATCAAAGAGACTGCTGCCAAGTACAAGCAGGATGACGCTGCTGCTGAATAAGCGGATGTTCATATCGCTGAAAAGGGAGTCATCATGGCTCCCTTTTTTATTTGCTGGCGACGCAAGCAGTACACACGGTTCCCCATCGGGAGTGTGTCAGCAAGCCAAAACAAAGCGGCTGCCATAGGCAGCCGCTTTTTCTATCTGGTCATCGGGGTGGATCAGGCGATCCGTTCGATACGAGCCATGTAGAAGCCGTCGAAGCCGGTCTCGGACGGGCTCACGGTGTGATCGTCACGCAGACGGAAGTGCTCGTTGGCCGCGAGGAACTTGTCCACCTGCTGGCGGTTCTCCTGAGGCAGGATGGAACAGGTTGCATAGACCAGCAGACCACCGACCTTCACCATCTGGCTGTAACGCTGCAGGATCTCTTCTTGCAGTGCGACCAGCACCGGCAGACGCTCGGCGGTATCGCGCCACTTGGCATCCGGATTGCGCTTGAGTACGCCCAGACCGGAGCAGGGCACGTCCAGCAGTACGCGGTCGGCGCTCTCTTTGAGGCGCTTGACGGTCTTGCTGCTGGTGATGACCCGGGTTTCCACGTTGTGGGCACCGGCACGACGGGCGCGCTGCTTGAGGTTCTCCAGCTTCCACTCTTCCACATCCATTGCCAGCAGACGGCCTTTGCCCTGCATCATGGCGGCCAGATGCAGGGTCTTGCCACCGGCACCGGCGCAGGCGTCGATAACGCGCATGCCTGGGGCAACTTCCAGCGCAGCAGCAACCAGCTGGGAGCCTGCGTCCTGCTGTTCGAAGCAACCATCGGCAAAGGCCTTGGTACGGAACAGGGCGGCGTCAGAGGTGACCTGCAGGGCAGTCTCCACACCTTCAACCGGAATGGTGGTGACCTGCTCTTTGGCCAGCATGGCTTGCAGCTCATCACGGGTGCACTTGAGGGTGTTGACCCGCAGGTAGCGCTTGGGCATCCAGGCCAGGGCTGCACGCTCGGCCGGCCAGGCTTCACCCAGTTGCTCGCTGCCCAGTTTCTCCAGCCAGCTCGGGCAACCATCCATCAATACCGAGTTCTTCTTCGCCTCGGTCAGACGGCGGCGGAATGCTTCTTCATTGAAGCGATCCAGGGTCGGGTGGTTGGGCTGGGCAATTTTGTGGAATGCGTGCCAGCTGTGCAGCAGTGGCCAGACATTCTTTTCGGCCTGACGCACCTGAATACCGGTGAGGAAACAATAGAGGCTGAGACGGCGCAGCAGGTCGCCGGTGACCAGGGCAATCCTTGCCTGTTCTTGCGGTTTGAGTTCGATGCCTGAGAAGTGACGGGCATAGGCGCGGTCGAGGGTGAGACCCTGACCGAGCACATCGTCAACAATGGCAACGACCAGATCCCCGAAACGGGGCAACAGTGGGGATTTGAGCATGAGATTAACCTTGGCCAGATAAAGATGAACCGCACCTTTGTGAAGAGGGGCAGTTCTAAAATTGACAAATCCGCGCAATGATAGGGGTTAGACGGGGTTGGCGCAACACTCCCCATGGGTGAGTGGCTGAAACAGTGGCGCCGGGCTTCTTGATTCGGCGGGATAATGATGCCGGTAATGGTTCAAAAAAGTGCATGACTACAAGGATGACAAAGATGCATGTGACCAGTAAGTGTTCGTTGGCCCTGTTGGTGGCCAGTTTTTTGGGGTCAACCAGTCTGATGGCCAGCGAGTGGAGCACGGTAGCCGCCAGAGCGACTGCGGAGCAAGGTTATGAGGTGCGGGCCCATCAGTTCAGGGTTGCCAAGGTGCCGCTCGACTATTTTTCCGGGCTGCAAGCCGGGGCGAGTGAGCTGACCCTGCCGCTGCCCGATGGGGGGGAGGTCACCTTTGCTCTGGAAGCCTACGACTTGCTGCCTGCAGATCTTGCCGCCAAGTATCCGCAGATCCGCACCTTCAAGGGTCACAACCCGGCGCATCCGATAGAGACGGGGCGCTTCGATCTGGGGCCGCAAGGTTTCCACGCCATGTTCAGCCATCAGGGCAGGATGGTGTTTGTCGATCCGCTCAGCAATGCCGAAGGCTACGCCGTCTATTACCAGCAGGATGCCCATAGTCGATTGGAAGAGGCTGCAGATGAGGTGATAGGGCCCAAGCTCAGCAAACTGGTGCGCAAGGTGCAAGTGGATGGCAATGTTCGCAAGCGCTACGTCATTGCCATTTCGGCGACAGGAGAATTTACCCAATACCATGGTGGCTCCAAAGCGCTTACCATGGCGGCGATTGCGACCTTGCTCAACCGCGTCAATCAGGTCTATCAACGGGATGTGGGCGCCGAATTCGTGCTGGCCAGTGGCAATGACAACCTGATCTTTACCGATCCGGCCAGCGACTTGTTTGCCAATGATAATTCGGATGCGCAGACCAATATCGGGGTACAGGCTTATTACTTTACCAATATGCAGCTCGGTAATTTTGATATCGGCCATGTCCTGAATACCAATGGCGGCGGTCTGGCCGGATTGGCTGTGCTCTGCACCAATCAGAAGTCTGGCGGGATGTCGGGTTCACCCACACCGGTAGGAGATGCCTTCTTCGTTGACTATGTGGCTCATGAAATTGGCCACCAGTTTGGTGCCGATCATACCTTCAACGGCACTACCGGGAGTTGCGGTGCAGGTACCCGGGTTGCGAATCAAGCCTATGAGCCAGGTAGTGGCAGCTCCATCATGGCCTATGCCGGTATTTGTGGTGATGAGAATATCCAGACTCACAGCGACCCCTATTTTCATAGCAAGTCCATCGAGCAGATGCGTGCGCACATGGCGACCGTATCGACTTGCGGAACCACGCTCTCGTTGAGCAATAATGCCCCGCAGGCAGCAGCAGGTGGGGACTATGTGATCCCTGCCAATACGGCCTTTATGTTAAAAGGGGCTGGTGGAGATCTGGATAATGATTCTCTGCTCTACAACTGGGAGCAGATCGATCTGGGTACTGAATCGAGCAGTGCCGCCACCATGGTTGACGATGGCTCCCGGCCGCTGTTTCGTTTTGTCTCTCCCACCAGCTCTGCCGAGCGGATTTTGCCAAGCTTGCCATCGTTGCTCTCCGGTACTCTCGCCAAAGGAGAGGCCTGGCCGACTACCAACCGGGGTCTCAATTTCAGACTGACGGTGCGTGATGGTCAGGGTGGCGTTGCCAGTGATGACATGAAAGTGCAAGTGATCAATACCGGTGCGGCATTTCGCATCACCAACCCGTTTTACGGGGTGACTCTCACTCCGGGGGCCAGTCAGGCAGTGGCATGGGATGTGGCGGGCACCACGGTGGCGCCGATCAGTTGCAGCAAGGTGGACATCTCGGTGACCCAGGATGAGGGCGTAAGCTGGACAATGCTCGCCGCCGGACAACCCAATAACGGCGCAGCAACGGTAACGTTGCCTGCCGATCTCACCAGTAGCGTCAGGCTGAAAGTGGCATGCAGCGACAATATCTTCTTTGCCATCAGTCCCCTCAAATTGCCTCTGGTGCAAGGTGGCTCGACTTCAGGTGGCGGCGGTGGTGGCGGGGCGATCGGATTGTGGACGTTGGCTCTGGCGCTGCTCGGCTGGCAACGGAGGCGCAAATGAAGGGAGTCCCTCTGTTGCTGCTTGCCGTGCTCGGCGGCTGTCAGGCCGATGCCAGCACGCTGGAACAGGAGCTGAGTGCAAGCCTCGCCAGGCAGGATTACCGCCTGATAGTGATAGCCGGGCGGGGAGAGTTCGCCCCCGGTATTGCAGCCGAGCATCAGGCAGAGGCCAAGGCACGCTGTGGCAAGCGTTATCTGGAGGGATTGGGCGATGTGATAAGACCCGGTCAGCAAGAGATACATGCCAAGCTGAGCGCTTACGCCAGCGAGTATAACCAGCGCATGGTGATTCATTGCCCAATAGCATCGGGCGCTGACAAGCAGTAATACGCCAACGAACCAATCCAAATGGAGGGGATACTCATCCCCCTATCTATCCGTGAAGGCGCCAATGGCGCCTTCACTTTTTTCCGTTGTTGAATGGGGCCAGTCTGTATTGCCTGAGATGGGGATCGCGGGTGTAGCACGATTTTTCAGCGTGACAGAAGTTTTGTGCGAATTTTCTTTTCTGTCTGTCACGCAGATCGTCAATTGACGCTGCACCATACTTGTTGTCACCAAGGTAGGGCAAGGAGGCTCTATGAAGCATGGCATTGCGGTGATTATCACCAGTTTGTCTGTTCAGGTTGCAGCAGAACCACAGTGGACCTTCATGGATGAAAACTTGGAAAGGGGAGGGATCTATGATGTGCGAGCTGAAAAGGTCAGAGTGGTGGTTCCTGACAAGCCTTTTGAACCCGGGCATCTCGCCAGTGTATTGACCTTGCCATTGCCGGATGGCACTACGGTGCAGTTTGATGTTCATTCCAATGCCTTGCTCCCGGAGCCTTTGGCCCAGCGCTACCCTTCTATCAATACTTACAGTGGGAAGGCTATCGATCGGGCGGCGGATACAGGCCGATTTGATGTCACCATACATGGTTTTCACGGTATGTTTACCCATCAGGGGCGTACCTTTTATGTCGATCCGCTTCAGGACGGCTTCTCTTATGCCGTTTATGAACAGCAAGATGCCTGGCGGCGACAGGATGTGGATCAGGTGATTGATCCTCATGGTATCGAGCGTGAGCGAGCTGTGCTAGTCGATGGCAATTTGCGCAAGCGCTACACCATCGCCATCTCGGCAACCGGGGAATATACCCAGTATCACGGTGGTACCAAGGTTGCAGCACTCTCGGCCATTGCAACACTGCTTAATCGGGTCAATGAAGTCTATCGCCGTGATGTGGGGGCCGAGTTTCAGCTTGCAGCCGATACAGACAAGGTGATTTTCACTGATCCTGCGACGGATCCTTTCACCAACTCGACCCAGGATATCGCCATCAACCAGACCCAGCAGGGGCTACTGTTAAACCCAACCTTTGATTTGGGCCATCTGCTGGCGACATCAGGCGGCGGGGTGGCGACCCTGAGATCTCTGTGCAACCCTTTCAGCCGTTCACGGGGCATGACCGGAGGCTCACAGCCTATCGGCGATGCATTCTTTATTGATTATGTGGCTCACGAATTGGGGCACCAGTTGGGGGCCGAGCACTCTTTCAATGGCATGGCCGACAGTTGTGCCACGGGTCGCAAGGCTAGCTCAGCCTGGGAACCGGGCAGTGGTTCGACCATCATGGCCTATGCCGGGATCTGTGGTGAGGAGAATCTGCAGGTTAACAGCACACCTTTCTTCCACAGCAAGTCGATCGAGCAGATGCGGGCCCTGATGGCCTCTCTGCCCTCCTGCGGCACCGACCTGGCGCTTGCCAATAACGCGCCGGTTGTGGATGCGGGGGGGGATAGGGTGATCCCCGCCAATACGCCTTTCACTCTTGTCGGTAGTGCGCTGGATCTGGATGGTCATCCCCTGAGTTACACCTGGGAGCAGGTTGATCTTGGCAATGCATCTTACAGCGTGGCAACCATGGTGGATGATGGAACCCGCCCGCTGTTTCGCTTTGTGTCTCCTACATCGGATCCTCGCAGAACCTTGCCCGCCATGAGCTCTCTGATATCGGGTGCCTTGGCCAAAGGAGAGGCGTGGCCTGCGACCAATCGCAATCTCCAGTTTCGCCTTACCGTACGTGATGGTCAGGGGGCGGTGAGCAGTGATGAAATGGTGGTTCAGGTGATCAATACTGGCGCGGCATTTGCCATCACAGCTCCGCAGATCGGCACCATGGTGGCGGGTAGCACTCAGCTAGTGACCTGGAATGTAGCAGGGACCGATCAGCCTCCTATCAATTGTCCCAGCGTGGATTTAGCCCTGACACAGAATGGCGGTTCTAGCTGGACTACGCTGGCAAGCGGGCTTGCCAATAACGGGTCGGCCAGTGTGGTGTTGCCTGCACCGTTGACCAGCACGGCCAGGCTGAAGCTGGCATGCAGCAATAATATTTTTTTCTCTATCAATGGGATAAGAGGTAATGCGTCTGCCACTACGGCCACAACAGAAAGTGCAACCGTCATTACTGGTAACAGTGCGGGCGGCGGTGGTGGTGGCGCTGTGAGTCTTATCGTGATCCTCCTGATGGGAGGGGCAGCCGGATGGCGCAGGTATTACGGTTAGTTGTCAGTTTGCTGTGTCTGCATATCTGCGCAGCGCCTGTTGTGGCCGCATCGCTGACAGAGGCAATAGATGAGAGTCTTGCTGCCCAGGATTATCGGCTCATCGTGCGTGGCGGGCGCGGCGGTATAGCTCCGGGGGTTGTGGAGTCATTGCAAGCAGAAGCGAGAACCCGGTGCGGAGTCCGTTATCTGAAAGGGTTCGGTGATGTGATTGAGATGGGCAAGGAGGCGGAGTTCGAGCAACGGATTGACTATGCCACCCGATATAACCGGCGGATGCTGGCAAAGTGCATGCCGGAGGCGATTTCAAGGCCATAGTGGCTGTTCAATAACGGCATGTAAACCGACATGATTGGAGTTATAACTCTAATATTCCAAACATACTGATAGCCTCATGGGAATGATCCGATGACTCACATATGAGCCCCCATATACTTTTTTGGAGTTTTAACTCTATTAAAAAGAACTGCTGAAAATGCTAACAAAATGAGCTGTTTATAAACTTTAACTCACTAACCTTATGATTTTAAATGAAATAAAATTCATTTAATTTTTGTTGAAAAAGTTGAATTGTGATTTGTGTCACGTTATTCTCGCCGGCTGTTCAGTCAGGTGATTAATAATGATGAAGTTCACAATAAATGCAATCTCAGTTGTCATCGCAATGTCAGCCAATATCGCGCTGGCATCCCCATGGCATATGGTCGAAGCACAAAATAAGCAGGCGGCTGATACCGTCACAACTAGTGCCTATACCAGCTTTAAGGTCGATGAAGAGTTTATTCAAAACCTGCGTGCTGGCGATACGCTGATTACCTTGCCATTACCCAATGGTGGAATGGTGCAATTTGAAGTGCAGCCCTCGTCGGTGCTACCACCCGCATTGGCCGCCAAGTATCCGGATATCATGACCTTTAAAGGCCATGAAGTGGGTAATGAAAATAATACCGGCAGTTTTGATATTTCCCCCCGTGGATTTAATGGCATGTTTATGCACCAAGGGGAGCAGGTATTTATTGATGTTCAACGTAGTGGTCTTTATTCTGTTTATTACAAGAAAAATGTAAAACCGCGGAAAAATGGGCATCATGAAGAGCTGATGCAGAATAATACAAGTGAGCATGAAAATGAAAAAAAGCGCTCCTTGTTAGATAGTGCAACTAAGCAAGCTGCACAAAATTATAACTTTCCTGGAGTAAAAACATATCGGATTGCGATATCTACTACTGGAGAGTACACCACCTCATTTCATGGTAAAGTTGGTGCTTTGTCATCTATCGTAACATTGCTGGCTCGTGTCAATGAGATATATGAGCGTGATCTTGGCATAAAGTTTATATTGGCAGATGGCAATGATAATATCATTTTTGAGGATCCAGATACAGACCTGTTTTTTAACGGGTATAATAAAGACCGTACATCGGCCACGCCAAACATAGATCGTGATGATGCCCATCGAAATGAGCTTGTTCAACAGCTGGCTCAAAGAGAAGTCGATCCTGATAAAAAATTAGGTGAGTTTGATATTGGTCACGTGCTGATGACGACCAATTATTCTGGCTTGGCATGGGGGACGCTGTGCGCAGCTCCAAATCTGGATTATTTCGGGAATAAGTCCCTTGGTCGAAATCTTCGTTCCAATGCCATGAGTGGTGCCGGTAATGGTAGCTCGGGCGCTGGAATTGCAGAGATCGATGCGATGTTTGTCGATACTTTTGCGCATGAAGTGGGCCATCAGCTCGGTGCAGAGCATATTTTTAATGTCAACACTGGTGGACGTGTAGCTGGTACTGCTTGGGAGGTCGGTAGTGGCACAACCATCATGGGTTATCCGGGCAGAGCAGGCATGGGATCACAAAGTCTGCAATCTAAAACGACAGGTTATTTTCATAGCAAGTCAATTGATCAGATGCGTGCTGTGCTAGCCAACCGTCCAGATAATTGTGGCGCTGTTGAGCCTATGTTCAAGCAAGACATTGATGTGAATATCTCGCCAGCATCGCAATCAAAAGTTATTCCTGTTAGAACTGCATTTTCACTCACAGGGATTGGTGTCGGTGAAGATGGAATGACCTTTACCTGGGAACAGGTTGATATTGGTCGGGCGACTGAGAGTGCATCTGATATATACTATGGGAAATTGAGCGATGGGCCCTTATATCGTTTTTTGGCGCCTGCAACGTCTCCTGAACGTCACTTTCCTTCTTTGGCTACTCAGCTAAGGGGATATGAACGATTTATGTTGCAACAGCCTGAGCTAATAAAAGATGAAGAGAAGGGCGATCCATGGGTCAATGTACCGCGCACCCTTAACTTCCGTCTGGTCGCCCGTGATGGCAAAGGCGGTGGTGCCTATGATGAGACCTCGGTCGAGGTGGTCGATACAGGTTCACAAACCTTCAAGATATTGCCAGCCCCTGATCAGCGTATTCTGGTTGGCAGCCCGACCACTGTGAACTGGCAAGTAGCTGGAACCGACGGTGGCCGCATCAACTGTCAGCGGGTCGATATCAGTTATAGCAACGATGAAGGCAAGAGTTGGCAGCCGCTGGTCAATGGCGTGAGCAACAATGGCGCTCATGAGGTAACCATTCCGGCCAATGTTGACAGCGTTGTTCGCCTCAAGCTGGCCTGTAGCGACAATATCTTCTATGCCATTACGCCAAAACTGGCGACCAAGAGCAATGATACACCGGCTCCCCAGCCTGAAAGCAATGGCGGCGGTGGCGGTGGTTCGACCGGTCTGTTCGTGCTGTTGGGCCTTGGTATTGCTGCGTTGCTGCGTCGTCGTGAGACCATGAGCTACTAAACCAGATAACCCAAGGGTGAGATTTCCTATCTTGGGTAAATTGATTAACCAAGCGAAGAGGCGTGAGCCTCTTCGCTTTTTTGTATGGTTTACAAGGTCGCTTTATCGAGCGCACAATGCCTGCGTCACTCTCTTGATGGTCGTGGAACCATTATTTATTTGAAGGAAAATCAAGATGATGGATGTTGCTGATCTGCGCCGTGAGTATACCCGTGGCGGGCTGCACCGGGCCGATCTGCCGGCCGAGCCGCTGGCGCTGTTCGAGAAGTGGTTGGCGCAGGCCTGTGAGGCCAAACTGACCGATCCTACCGCCATGGTGGTAGCGACGGTGGATGCCGATGGTCAGCCCTGGCAGCGCACTGTGCTGCTCAAGCATTACGACGCCCTGGGGATGGTCTTTTACACCAACATGGGTAGCCGCAAGGCGCAGCAGCTGGAAGGCAATCCTCGAATCAGCCTGCTCTTCCCCTGGCACACGCTGGACAGACAGGTTCATGTGACCGGTCGGGTGGAGAAGATGAGCACCTTCGAGGTGATGAAGTATTTCCACAGCCGTCCCAAGGACAGCCAGATCGCTGCTTGGGTCTCCAAACAGTCGACCCGCATCTCGGCCCGCGGCGTGCTGGAGGCCAAGTTCCTCGAGCTCAAGCAGAAGTTTGCCAATGGCGAAGTGCCGCTGCCGAGCTTCTGGGGCGGATTCCGGGTGGTGATCGAGACGGTGGAGTTCTGGCAGGGGGGCGAGCACCGGCTGCACGACCGCTTCTACTACACCCGCGACGGGGATGGCTGGCATATCGAGCGTCTGGCTCCCTGAGCGCGCTATTCGAATCTGTTTTCACAAGGAGTGTGTATGCGTCTGTATGGTGATCTGCGTTCCGGCAACTGTTACAAGGTGTGGCTGCTAGCCCGCTGGCTGAAGCTGCCCCTTGAGTGGGTTGAGGTGGATATTCAGGCGGGGGATACCCGTACCCCCGCATTTCTGGCCATAAACCCCAACGGCAAGATCCCGGTGCTGGAGATTGGCCAGGGCGAGACGCTGGCGGAATCCAACGCCATCCTCTTCTATCTGGGGCAAGGCAGTACCTTGTGGCCAACCGATCTGCGCCAGCAGGCCGAGGTGCTCAAATGGATGTTCTTTGAGCAGTACAGCCATGAGCCCTACATCGCGGTGGCCCGCTTTATCGTTCACTATCTCGGCCGACCCGAGTCGCAGGAGGCGCGGCTCGACGGGCTGAAAGCCGGTGGCGAGAAGGCGCTGGCGGTAATGGAGCAGCAGCTGAAACAGAGCCCCTACCTGTGCGGTGATGCGCCGACCATCGCCGATATCGCCCTTTATGCCTACACCCATGTGGCAGAGGAGGGGATCTTCTCTCTGCAGGGGTGGCCCGCTATCCGTAGCTGGATCGCCCGTATCGAAGCCCATCCCCGCCATCTGACGCTGCCAGCGGCCTGTCAGGCCAGCTGATGGAATTGCTGATCGAGGCCAGTCTGTGGCAACCGCAGTGGGCTGCGCTGTTGCTGCACTGGCAGCAGCAGGGTCATCGCTGGCAGCTGCTGCTCGGCAAAGAGGCGGCGGCCGCCCTCGATCAAACCGATGCTCCCTGGGCGAGCAGCCCTCCTGACGGGGTGCTCTGCCCGGGGGCCCTGCTGGCTGCTTGGCTCGATGGGGATCTGCTGGCGGATTTTCATGTTGATCCCAGCCGCCAGGTTCTGATCAGCGCCTCTACTTCCCTATTGACCCTCGCCAGGGAGCAGGGACTGCTCACCCTTGGCCCTGTGGGGGCCGATTTGCCGCTCACCCCCGAGGCCGATTTGGGCGCCGTGCTCAATCGCCTGCTGGCGCGCCGCGTGACGGTGCCGACCCTGGCTGAGGGGCATTCGCTATCAGGTGTCGTATTGCGACCACTGCAGGCCGACGATGAGCGCGAGATAGTGCGCTACTGCAGCGACGAGGCGCTGGCCCGCTACACCCTCAATATTCCTCACCCCTATCCGCCAGAGGGGGCCCGCGACTGGCTGGCGCTCAGCTGGCGCAAGGCGGCGCTTGGCCTTGGCTGGAGCTGGGCCATCACCTTGCCAGAGGAGCAAGGTGCGGCGTTGCTTGGGGTGATCTCCCTGCACTGGAATGGCGAGCTCGCCTGGTGGGTGGGCGTGCCCTGGCAAAATCGCGGTCTGGCGACCTGGGCCGCCAGCTTGGTCAAGGGGTTCGCCTTTGACCAACTGCAACTGCCTGCGCTGACGGCTCGCCATATGCCAGACAATTTAGCCTCCGGCCGGGTGATGGCAAAAGTGGGGATGCACTATCGCGGGCGGCGCCATATCAGCGGTCGCCAGCCGTGTGAGGTGAGCTACTGGCGGCTGGATCGAGCTCCCTCCTTACCCGATCCCTTGCCCGAGGAAATTTCCCGCTGGCTGGCAGATGAGCGGATCGCCGTGGTGGTCCTGCGCGATCCTGTAACGTTGGATCGGCAGAGTGCCAACGGCAAGCTGGCCATCTCGCTCTTTGTGGATGAGAGGGTTGCGGGGGAGGTGCCTTGCTCTCTGCTCTGGCCGCCGCATCTTGAGAGGTTGCTGGCGCTGCACTGTTACCCCGTCGATCTGCTGGAGCAGGCCGAACCGGAGCAGTTGTCCCATCTTGGCGGCGTCTTGCTGAAAGACAGGGATGAACAGGGGTTGGCGTGGTTGCTGCAACTGGCCGCGCTGCAGCATCAGGGGCCCGATCTGCTCAGCCGCGAGGAGCGCGCATCACGGCGCCACTGGTTCAACCAATTGATGGCGCAGGCGCTGGGCGGCAACGGTGACTCGTCGCAGATACGCTATCAGCAGTTACGGCTGCTGGTGGAGCTGCCGGAGCTGGTCGACGAGCTGGATGGCTGTTGGCATCAAACGCCTGAACTGACCTTTGAGCGGTTGGCGCGGGAGGCTCCCGCCCTCTGGCTGGCCTACCGCGAGGCGATGAACAGGGTCACCCCGGCGATACTAACCGCCTTGCAGCTGCAGTTTGCCGCTCGTTTTCCTGAGTGCACCCTCCCATTTTTGGACAAAGGTACTCAGAATGACCAGCCGTTGTGTGGAATAATGCCCGCTCTGCTGTACGAGGAGTAATACCTGATGTTGAGAACCGAGCGCCCCGGTGACATGCTGCCGGTTTATGAGCTGCTGAGTGCTGCCTTCGGTCGTGCCGATGAGGCCGAACTGGTCAACCGCCTGCGCGAATGTGGTGCTGCCGTGGTGACCATGGTCGAAGAGGAAGAGTACGAGTTCATGGGGCACCTGATGCTAAGCCCGATCACCATTAACGGCATGGAAGGGCCCTGGCTCGGTCTGGCGCCGGTCGCGGTTCATCCCGACTGGCAAGGTCAGGGGATTGGCTCTGATCTCATCCGTGAAGGGCTTGATACGGCGCTTGAGATGGACTGGAAAGGGGTGGTGGTACTCGGGGATCCGGCCTATTACAGCCGTTTCGGTTTCCGCCCGGCTAGCGAGTTTGGCCTGCACTGCATCTATGAGGTGCCTGCCGACTGCTTTATGGCGATGGAGCTGCAGGAGCGCGGTTTTGCGGGTGTGCAGGGTGAGGTGCTCTATCACCCGCTGTTTGATGAACTTCCCGACGAGCTGCCGGATGCGCAGGCAGAAGCGTCCCATTTCTAGCGAGACGTTGCAGCGACAAGCTATAACGAAAGAGCCCTCATCGAGGGCTTTTTCAGTTTATATCAGTCCCTGCCGGGCTTATTCGAGCAAATAGGCTCAGGCAATGATATCGAGCTGGATGCCCTTGCGATTATCTTCGCCCACCATGTCACCCATCTGCTGGGCGAGCGGGCTCTGCTGGAATTGCATGTAGTCGCTCAGATTCTGCTGGCGCTGGTAGCGATTCGCAGCCTGATACATATCAGCCGTGCTCGGGCCCGACTTGCTGTCGCTCTCCTGACCGCTAGCCTCCAGGTAGCGCTCCACCACGGCTTTATCTTGCTGGTTAGCCGTATAAGAGACCGCCAGGGTTCTGCGAGCCGTTGCTTTCTCTTCGCTCTGTGCCTGCACTTCATCCTTCTTGGTCAGTGCTTCGTTACGGGCCTGACTGACCTGCTCGGGTGTGACAGCGGGAGAGGAGGGGTATTTGCCGTAATCAGGCAGCGGCATGGGCCGGGAGGTGATTTGCATGGTGGCGCTTCTCTTGTGAACAGGGACGGACGCATGATACCCATCCATGTTAGCTCAATAAATCACCACCTGTCGGTTCATCAAGAGTGGGTTCAGCTTCGCGCATCGATTGTTAATTGAACCGCCTCGGAGTGACAAAAAAGGCGCCATAAGGCGCCTTTTTATCGTTCCGTCATCGCAGGATCAGTTGAAGAACCAGTACCCGCGGTTGACCAGTCGGGTCAGCAGTTGCAGGAAACCGGCCTGATCGGCCAGCTCCACCATGTCGGCCTGAGTGATGATGTCCTTGTCGCACAGCAGGGAAATGGCGGCCGCATCTTCGCTCTGCAGAGTCCAGGCTTCGCCATCGATATAGCACTGCTGGCTTTCGCCGCTGAACCAGACGGTGCGCAGGCCCGGCACCTTGATGGCGGGCTCACCCTGGGTCAGCAGGTCGGCTACCTCCTCGGCACTGTAGTCCGGCTCGACCGGATTGACGTCCAGATCGTGCTTGGCCTCGGAGATCATGGTGCCGAACCACTCCTTGAACAGGGTCTCGTCATCGAGGGCCTGTTGCATCAGCTCGCGCAGACGGTGCAGCTCGTGGGGCTGGATCTCGCCGTGGCGGGCGCGGGGCTTGAGATCGGCATCGCCGTAACGCTCAGTACGCACCTCGTTGTCGATCAGGTGATCGGCAAAGGAGGAGATAAGCGCCTTGGCATCCGGTGCGCGGAAGCCTACCGAGAAGTTCATGGAGGGCTCGATGGCGTAGCCTTCGTGGGGGAATCCGGGCGGAATGTAGAGGATGTCGCCCGGCTCCATGATGACGTCGATGATCGCCTCGAACGGCTCGCAGTGCAGCAGGGCGGCATGGGCGGCAAACTCGTTGAGCGGCTTGGCATCGCCAACCCGCCAGTGACGCTTGCCGATACCCTGGGTGATGAACACGTCGTAGTTGTCGATGTGGGGGCCGACACCCGCGTGAGGGGTGGAGAAGCTCACCATCACATCGTCAAAGCGCCAGCCCGGTATGAACTGGAACGGCACCGCCAGCTCGTTCACTTCGGGAGCCCAGTGGTTGCAAGCCTGTACCAGAATGGTCCAGTTCTCTTCGCCCAGATGGTCGTAGGATTCGAAGGGGCCGTGGGCGGCATCCCACTTGCCGTCGAAACGGGTGACGAGGCGGGACTCTACCACCTCTTCCATGGCCAGACCTGCCAGCTCGTCCGGGCTGATGGGATCCTGAAAGTCGGTGAAGCCGCCCTTGATAAGGAGCGGGCGCTTCTGCCAGTAATGCTCGAGGAAGTGAGCGATATCCAGATTGAGTTCGTACATGCTGTTTCTCGTGTCTCGCAAAGAGGTTTTGCCCGAGGCGGGCTTGGGAAAAGCCACTCGGGATCCTGCCGTGGCAGGGAAAATAACAGGGGCCCTGTGGCGTATCGTGCACAGGGCCCCTTCGTCAGTAGCGGTTGGCTTACTTCAGCAGATCAACCAGACGCTGGGCGTCACCGATGTAGTTGGCCGGGGTCAGCTTCTTCAGCTCAACCTTGACCGCTTCCGGCAACTCCAAGGTGTCGATAAAGGTACGCATCCCTTCGGCATCGACGCGGCGACCACGGGTCAGCTCCTTGAGCTTCTCGTAAGGCTTCTCGATACCGTAGCGGCGCATCACGGTCTGGATCGGCTCGGCCAGCACTTCCCAGTTGGCATCCAGATCGGCAGCCATGGCTGCGTCGTTGGCTTCCAGCTTGGAGATGCCCTTCAGGGTCGCCTGATAGGCAATCAGGGAGTAACCCACAGCCACACCCAGATTGCGCAGTACGGTCGAGTCGGTCAGATCTCGCTGCCAGCGGGAGATGGGCAGCTTGCTCGCCAGATGCTGGAACACGGCGTTGGCCAGACCCAGATTGCCTTCGGAGTTCTCGAAGTCGATGGGGTTGACCTTGTGCGGCATGGTGGAGGAGCCGATTTCACCGGCGATGGTGCGCTGCTTGAAGTGGCCCAGTGAAATGTAACCCCACACATCGCGGTCGAAGTCGATCAGGATGGTGTTGAAGCGGGCCATGGCGTCGAACAGCTCGGCGATGTAGTCGTGCGGCTCGATCTGGGTGGTGTAGGGGTTCCAGGTCAGACCCAGGGAGGTAACAAACTCCTCGGAGAACTGGTGCCAGTCCACATCCGGGTAGGCGCTGAGGTGGGCGTTGTAGTTGCCGACAGCACCGTTGATCTTGCCGAGGATCTCCACCGCCATGATCTGCTTGAACTGGCGCTCCAGACGGTAGGCGACGTTGGCCATCTCCTTGCCCATGGTGCTCGGGGTGGCCGGCTGGCCGTGGGTACGGGAGAGCAGCGGCATGTCACGATACTCGTGAGCCAGACGCTTGAGCTCGCTGATCAGCTTTTCGCAATAAGGCTTGATGACCTCTTCGCGGGCAGTTTTCAGCATCAGACCGTGGGAGTTGTTGTTGATGTCTTCCGAGGTGCAGGCGAAGTGGATGAACTCGCTGACAGCCGCCAGCTCCGGGTTCACTTCGACTTTCTCTTTGAGGAAGTACTCCACCGCTTTCACATCATGGTTGGTGGTGCGCTCGATCTGTTTGATGCGGGCGGCGTCGCTCTCGTTGAAGTTGCTGACGATGCCATCGAGCAGGGCGTTGGCGGCCGCGCTCAGGGCAGGGACTTCCGGGATCCCGGCGTGGCTGGCCAGTTTTTGCAACCAGCGCACCTCGACTTCGACGCGAAAACGCAGCAGGCCGAATTCGGAGAAGATAGGGCGCAGGGCATCGGCCTTGTCGCCATAACGACCGTCAATCGGGGAAACAGCAGTCAGCGCGGACAGCTCCATGGGGTGAACTCCTGATGATTGGTGTGGGGGATCCGTATTCACTTGCGCGCCGGTCGGGGTGTATCAAGGCTGATGTGCGGCTGTTCACCTTGTCCTCCTCTGCCTGCGCGCAAGCCGATGATTAGTAACGTTTGGCCAGTTCCACCATCTTCTTGCGAGCGAAGATGATCTGGGTGCGGCTGCCACCGAGCTGGCGCCACAGCACCACGGCGCGGATGCCTGCCAGCAGCAGGGCGCGCACCTTGTGCTGCACCAGCGGCTGCTGCAGGAACAGCGGGGTGCCTGCCACCTGAATGCGCGGCCCGATGGGGCTGATAAGATCGCTGTAGATGCTCGCCATGTTGGCCAGGATCTGCTCGTCGAGCAGATCGAAGTGCTGTTGCTGGCGACCAATCTGGCTGATCCGCTCACCCAGCATATTGAGAATGTCCTTGCGCTTGGCCAGCTTGCGCTCAAGTGCAATCAGGCTCACCACATAGCGGGTCAGCTCGGCATTCTTCTGGCTGCCGTCGGCACCCAGCTGTTCGACCAGCGCACGGTAGCCGTCGCGAATGGCCAGATGGGTGTTGTTGAACACCTCGAGCGGCTGGCTCGGATTGGTCACCAGAATGCTGGAGAGGCTCTCGCGCAGGGCGGCCTCGTCACAGCTGCCGTCTCGGGCCACCTTCTGCACCAGATACGCGGCCTGGCAGATGCCGGCAAAGGCCATGGTTCTGTCTTGGAATTTATCGCTCATATCTTCACAGCCCTGTTCTGTTCATTCACCGGCCGATGCCATGATCCGGCCTGGACGTTGCCAATCATGTATCGCTGCCTTGTGCTGTTTTTTCTTTGTCCCCTCTCCCTCAGGGAGAGGGTCAGAGTGAGGGTGGTTACCCCCTCATCCCCAACCCTTCTCCCGCGAGGGGAGAAGGGAGTACAGCGCGGACGCTCTTGAGCGCCCAGCCCTTAGACCGGATGGCTGAAACGTTGTTCGATGATGCCGCCGCCCAGACACACTTCCCCGTCGTAGAAGACGGCGGACTGGCCCGGGGTCACCGCAGCCTGTTTTTCGTCGAAGATGACCCGGATGGTCTCATCGTCGATGGGCTGGATCAGGCAGGGGATATCCTGCTGACGGTAGCGGGTCTTGACGGTGCAGCGACGCGGCTCGCGAATGGGGGTGCGATCCACCCAGTGCAATTGGCTGGCAATCAGGCCATCGGAGTAGAGGCGAGGATGTTCGCCCTGCGCCACCACCAGCACGTTGCGCTCGACCTCTTTGTCGACCACATACCAGGCCTCTTCGGTGGCATCTTTGCGACCACCGATGCCGAGCCCCTTGCGCTGGCCTAGGGTGTGATACATCAGCCCCTGATGCTCGCCGATCACCTTGCCATCCACGGTCTCGATTTTGCCGGGCTGGGCGGGCAGGAACTTGGCCAGGAAGTCCTTGAACTTGCGCTCGCCGATAAAGCAGATGCCGGTGGAGTCTTTCTTCTTGGCGGTGATGAGATCCAGCTGTTCGGCGATGCGGCGCACCTCCGGCTTCTCCAGATCGCCAACCGGGAACAGGCTCTGACCCACTTGCTTCTCGCTCAGGGTGTAGAGGAAGTAGCTCTGATCCTTGTTGGTATCGAGACCGCGCAGCAGGCGCGGGCGGCCGGTGCTGTCGTCACGGCGCACATAGTGGCCGGTGGCGATGTAGGTGGCACCCAGCTCTTCGGCGGCAAATTCGAGGAACGCCTTGAACTTGATCTCCTTGTTGCAAAGGATATCCGGGTTCGGCGTGCGGCCAGCCTTGTACTCTTCGAGGAAGTGCTCGAACACGTTGTCCCAGTACTCGGCCGCGAAGTTGATGGTGTGGAGTTTCATCCCCAGCTTGTCGCAGACGGCCTTGGCATCAGCCAAATCCTGGGCGGCAGAGCAGTACTCGTCCGTGTCGTCTTCTTCCCAGTTCTTCATGAACAAGCCTTCGACCTGATAGCCCTGCTGCTGGAGCAGGTAGGCCGAGACGGAAGAATCCACGCCGCCGGACATGCCGACGATCACCTTGATTTGGCTGTTGTCTGTCATTAGTCGAAGTTACCAGTTCGTTTAAACGGGGCGTATTCTACCAGAGTTTTGCGCCCCCGGTCACATATCCATGCCGCAGTTCCTATCAGGAGCCTGATAGCAGGAAATCGTTTTTCTGTTGTTGGCCTTTGTCACCGAAAAAGAGTGTCAAATGGCCTTAGATAAAGGCCTTGAGCGCCGACAGCGGCAGGCGGGTACCCGCCAGATAATCCTGAATGCACTGCCACACCAGCGGGCTTCTCAGGGCCGGTTTGCATTCCGCTATTTCTTCCAGCGTAAGCCAGTGGCAAGCCAGCACATCGCCGTCAGGATCCTCTGGATGGTGCTGACCGGGCGCTTTTTCAAGGTCGAAGATGATGGCGGTGCGTAC
This sequence comes from Aeromonas sp. DNP9, assembly GCF_001728955.1. Lineage (NCBI taxonomy): Bacteria > Pseudomonadati > Pseudomonadota > Gammaproteobacteria > Aeromonadales > Aeromonadaceae > Aeromonas > Aeromonas sp. DNP9. Next base: position 67,831 of record NZ_LYSQ01000019.1, read on the forward strand.
ATAGGTGGCTTCGCTGTCGGCCGGTTTGAACAGATAGGTACCAAGCCAGGCGGTCGGCGTGGCGGTCAGACCCGTCTCCTCTTTCAGCTCGCGGCAGGCCGCTTCCAGCAGGTTTTCTCCCGGCTCCACATGGCCAGCGGGCTGGTTGAAACGGCGCTGGCCTTTTATCTCCTCTTCTACCACCAGAAAACGGCCTTGCCACTGCACCACTGCAGCGACCGTCAGGCGCGCCTCCATGCGGGCATAGCTGGTGGTCGATTGCTCTGCCTGATTGCTCATCATGACTCCTTGTCGCTGCTATTGGGATTGACTGCGCGGGCTGGTCTACGGGCCGTACCGCGCCCGCTGCTGCGGGGTTTGCCGCTGGTCGGGTTCGTGGCTGCTCGCTCGGTTGGGTGAGTGCTGCGGGGGGGCTCGTCACGTCCCGGCTGGCTGGCCCGCCGTGGCACATCCCCTGCCGGTTTGGCGGTATGAGCGCCTGAATGGGATGAGGAGGGACGCGGGCGGCTGCTGGAGCTCGGCGCCAGCTCGGGGGCGGGCAGGGCGCGGCTCTCGCCGGGGGCCAATCCATCTAACGTCCAGTCACCGATGGCATAGCGAATAAGGCGCAGGGTGGGGTGGCCGATATGGGCGGTCATTCGCCGCACCTGCCTGTTGCGCCCCTCCACTATCTTGATCTCCAGCCAGCAGGTGGGGATCTCCTTGCGCTCGCGAATGGGGGGATTGCGCGGCCACACCGCAGGCTCATCCATGATGCGCGCCCCGGCGGGCAGAGTCATGCCGTCGTTGAGCTCGACTCCGGCGCGCAGGGCAGCCAGTTGCTCCTCGCTGGGGATCCCTTCCACCTGCACCCAGTAGGTCTTGGGGGTCTTCTCCCCCGGCTGGGTGAGGCGTGCCTGCAGCTTGCCATCGTTGGTGAGCAGCAGCAGCCCCTCGCTGTCGCGATCGAGCCGCCCTGCGGCGTAGATGCCGGGCTCTTTGATGTAATCCTTGAGGGTCTCGCGGCCCGCCTCGTCGGTGAACTGGCAGAGCACCATATAGGGCTTGTTCAGCAGGAGCAATTTGCGATCCGCCGGGGCCAGCTCCGGTTTGCGGGGGGATGCATGGCGGGGTGCGGTTGGTTTGGCCGCCGTGCGCGGGGCGTTATCGCGCGGCGCACGGCTGACAGAGAGACGGGAGCGGGGAGATTTCATCGGATACACACTTCAAACAGACGATGGCAGCGAGTGTACCACAGGGTGCTGAGGGCTGGATGAATGGCTGGCGTTACAACAAGTAGCGCCCAGAGCCAATTCGCCTAGCTCAGCAGGCTCTCGATGACGATAGCCTGACGGGCGGGGGCCGAGCCCGCCAACAGCAGGGCGTGGCTGACCACATCGTCGATCATCGCCTGCGCCAGTCGGGTGAGGGGGCGCAGGGTCTCCCGTCCGCTACCAACCGGCACCGCCAGCAGAATAATGGTCTGCACCGGCCCGATTTGAGAGCCCCACTCAATGGGCTCCTTGCAATTGAGCAGGGTCAGCGCTGGCTGGCTGATCCCTTCGTTCAATACATGAGGCATGGCAAGGCCGGGGCGGATGATGGTGGCCGAGACCTGCTCGCGCCGACTGATCGCCTCCTCCAGCGCGGCTCTGTTGCTGACCAGCTCGGCGGGCAGCAGATCGATCAGATGCTCGAGTGCTTCGGCTTTTGTCTGCGGTTCGGGGCTGTGGGCCAGCTGGCGCAGGGCAAAATGGTAGTCGGGCAGGGCATTTGCCAGTCGCAACTCCGCCAGTGCGGCGGTGCGCGAGCGCACCAGCGGTTGACCCAGTTCCCCGCACCAGCAGGTGAAGGCCATGTGGGCGAGCTCGGCATCGCACCCTTCGATCTGCAACTGGCAGAGATCGCCGGGCTGGGTGGCGAGGGTCAACAGGGAGAGCTGGTTGCTGGCGGCAACGGTCTGGCGCCGGGTGAGGTTGGCGCAGCGGATGGTGGATTTGAACATCCCCGCCAGCCGGTTCAACTGCTTGGCCTGGGTGATGCTCAACCCCTGCTGGCAGTAGAAGGTGATTTCGCGGGTCAGCATCAGGCCGGGATCGGCAGGGCCTTGAGTACGGCGTTGGCATCCAGCAACACAGTTTCCAGTCTCACCTGATGGATGGTGCAGCCGAGGAAGCGCTCTTTCTGCTCAATCTCAATATCGGAGGCAATCAGCACCAGGTCGGCGCTGGCAATATCGCGGGCGGTCAGCATGTTCTCCATGCCCATGGCGCCCTGAGTTTCGACCTTGATCTTGAGTCCCAGCCCTGTGGCGGCTTTTTGCAGGGCATCGGCAGCCATATAGGTATGGGCGATACCGGTCGGGCAAGCGGTGACGGCGACGATCTTCATCTGCTCTCTGTGATGCTGACAAGGGGGAGCAACAAGATAGCGCCAGCGGGGGGCTTTTACCAAAAGCGCATATGAAAAGTGGGATCTTGATGGGGATATGCCTGCCCCTTGAACGGCAGTGCAGGCTCATGCCGGGCCAGTCGGGTATCTGGTTGCTCTAAACAACAAGGGCCACCACTGTGGGTGGCCCTGAACAATCTGCGTCTGTTGTTATGGCTATCAGGCGGTCTGGGCGGCCAGTTCGGCGGCTTTCAGCTCGCGCTTGATGCGGCGGATCTTGCGCTCTTCGGCGACCGCGACACAGCCCATCAGCACCAGACAGGCGGCGGCTGCGATATCCAGCGCGGCGAAGGTGCCGGTCCAGCCGGTCAGACCGAAGATGGGGGTGCCATCGGCGATCATGCCCAGACCCAGTTTGGCGAAGCTGTCACCGATGAGGTAGGCAAAGGTGCCCTTGACGCCATCGGCCACGCTGATGCCCTGCTTGGGTACGAAGCCCACGGCGGCAACGCCGATCAGCAACTGCGGACCAAACACCAGGAAGCCCAGGGTGAACAGGGAGCCCAGGAACATAAACTGGGTAGTTGCATGCTGGTAGAGACCCAGGGTGGCGATGATCAGCGCCAGTGCCACGCAGGCCACCAGACCTCGACGGCCATTGGCCAGATCGGAGAGGTAACCCCACATCAGGGTGCCGACCAGAGCGCCCACCTCGAAGAAGGTAAAGCCCTGAATAGCGACGTCTTTGGAGAAGCCCAGCTCCTGGTGGGCATAGACGGTGGACCACTGGTCGATACCGATACGCACCACGTAGAGGAAGATGTTGGCAAAGCAGAGCAGCCAGATCACCTTGTTGAGCAGCACATACTTCACGAAGATCTGCCACTTGGTCAGCTGCTGCTCTTCGGTGGCGATATCCTCTTCGCTCGCCACTTCGTCAAACAGCTCTTCCACCTTGCCAAGGCCATAGGCTTCCGGCGAATCGCTACCAAAGCGCAGGCCGATAAAACCGACGATCAGCGCGATGATGGAGGGGAAGATAAACATGCCGAGCACGTTGCCATCGAACAGGTAGTTGGCACCGAACAGCGCCACACCGGCCGCACCGGCACCGCCCACGTTGTGAGAGAGGTTCCACATACCCAGATAGGTGCCGCGCTTGTTGCGAGGGGTCCACTTGGTGATGGTGGAGTAACTGCAGGAACCGCCACAGCTCTGGAAGAAACCGCTCAGGGCGTAGAAGAAGATCATGAAGTAGAGGCTGAAACCGGTGCCGCCCATGCTGGCACTGAAGCCCAGCATGCACAGCGCGGAGAGGATCAGCATCAGTGGCAGAAACTGCTTGGTGTTCTTGCCGTCGGCATAGTAGGAGACGATGGTCTTGCCCACCCCGTAGGTGATGGAGAAGCCAAGGCCGATCATGCCAAGCTCGGTCATGGAGAGACCGTACTCCTGGATCATGTCATTTTGCGCAATGTTGAAGTTCTTGCGGATCAGATACATGGTCAAATAGCCAATAAATACAACCAGATAAGATTGCATAAACGGCTTGAACCAGAGCTTGCGCCGGGCTTCGACCGGCAGGTCGAGGGTGGGGACCCGGACCTGTTGGAGCAATTTCAACATCTTCGTTCATCCTCTGCGAGATAGACGGTATTTCCGCCACGCCCCTCATTTGTAGATAGGTTGTTCGAGGTCACGCCACGGAAGGGGGAACGGAACGTCGGGGCTGTCAGCCGTTGCTGCGCTCGACGCTCCATCCATATAAACCCGGGCCCGGCACGGGATGACGGGGCACATTGCCCGTCGCGGTGCGGGTCACGACATCAGGTGAGGTGACTCTAATAAGAGGGGCAAAAAATGGCTTGAGAGCCATCCCTAGTGGGGCTAGGAAATTTTCCTAGTTTTTGCGCTTTCGCGGACAAAGCGTGAGAAACATCACACCGCTGATGCCGAATTGCTGCCATTTCAGCCAGTTTGGCGCTCTGTACGAGTGCTGGTCTGGGCTGGGGAGGTGGGATGGATTGGCCAGAAGGGATCCAGGGAAAGGTAAGGGGAGAAGTTAAGGGACAAGTGAAGGGAGAGGGCTGATTGACCACCAATTCTCAGGTGGCGATATTGGGGAAAGGCCCGCCAGCCATCCCAAAAACAAGAGGCCACCCCGTGGGGTGGCCTCTTGTCATGTTTTACGAGCCGCGATGGCGAGGGGGCACTCAGGCCGCCTTGGCCAGGGTCACCTCGTCACTCTTCTTGACCCGCAGTTTTTTCAGGGCAACCGCCACCACGCCGGTGACGATGGCACCGCAGATCATGCAGAGCAGGGCCAGCAGCGGCTTGTTGACCGCACCCAGCAGGGCCACGATGGGGCCACCGTGGGCAACGCTGTTGGTGATGCCGAACAGGAAGGCCATTACGGCGGCGGTCATGCTGCCCAGAATGTTGGCCGGGATAACGGCCAGCGGGTCACGGGCGGCGAACGGAATCGCCCCTTCGGAGATACCCACCAGACCCATGGCTCCGGCGGCTTTGCCCGCTTCGATTTCAGAAGCATCGAAGATTCCGAGCTTGCGACCGAGCACGGTCGCCAGCGACATGCCAAGGGGCGCAGCCGGGATGGCGCAGGCCATGGCACCCATAAACTGGGTCTGACCGGAGGCGATCATGCCGACCGAGAACAGGAAGGCCACCTTGTTGACCGGGCCACCCATATCAAAGCCAGCCATACCACCCAGCACGATACCCAGCAGCACCAGACTGCCACCACTCATGGAGAGCAGCATGCCGTTCAGGCCAGTCATCATGTCGGCAATCGGGGCGCCGATGATGAAGATGAATACCGCAGCGATAAAGAGCGACCCGACGATGGGGGCGATCAGGATCGGCACCAGCGGCTGCACCATCTTGTGGTACTGGCGAGTGGCAATCCAGCGCACCAGATAGCCGACCAGGAGGCCCGCGATGATGGCGCCGATAAAGCCGGTACCGGCATCCGCGCCGTAGAAGCTGCCGTTGTTGGCGATCCAGCCGCCGATAAAGCCCGGTGCCAGTGCCGGACGATCACCGATGGCATAGGCGATATAGCCCGCCAGAATGGGGATCATCAGGGTGAAGGCGGCCACGCCCACGTTGAGGATCTGGTTCCACATGCTCCCTTCCGGGATCTGCATGCCGCTCGGGGTCGGGTTGCCGCCGATGGCCAGTGCCAGCGCAATCAACAGACCGCCGGTCACCACGAACGGGATCATGTGCGATACGCCGTTCATCAGGTAGCGATAGAGATCGGAACTGCCACCCGCGCTCTTCTCTTCACCTTTTTTATCTTCTTTGCCAGCCACATAGGCGGGGGCTTTCAGTGCTTGCTCGATCAGACCCTTGCCATCCTTGATGGGGGCTTTCACGCCGGTCTTGATCAGCGGCTTGCCAGCGAAGCGGGCCATGTCCACCTGCTTGTCACAGGCGACCACGATGGCGGTGGCGCGGGCAATCTCGTCTGCGGTCGGGCTGTTCTTGACGCCGATGGAGCCGTTGGTCTCCACCTTCACCTCATAACCCAGCTCCTTGGCGGCGCGCTCCAGCGACTCGGCCGCCAGATAGGTGTGGGCGATACCAGCCGGGCAGCCGGTGACACCGATGATAAAGCCCTTGCTGGTGGTCGGGGCCGCGCTCTGCTCCTCTTTCTTGGTCAGCAGCAGCGCCAGCGCATCGGCCGGGGTTTTTGCCGCCAGCAGTTTGGCGATAAAGCCCTCTTCGATCAGCTTGCCGGAGAGCTCGGCCAGCACTTCGATATGGTGGTTGGCGCCGCCATCGGGGGAGGCGATCATAAAGAAAATGTGGGACGGCTTGCCATCTTCGGCGCCGTACTCGATGCCATTGCGGCTGATGCCGATGGCGACCGCCGGATTGCACACCGCCGCACTCTTGGCGTGGGGCAGGGCCACGCCCTCTTCAAAGCCGGTGTTACCCAGCTCTTCGCGGGCCCACAGATCCTTGATAAAGGCCTGCTCGTCGCTGACTTTGCCTTGCGACGCCAGCAGGCGGGCCATTTCGGTGAAGACCTCTTCCTTACGCGTCGCTTTCAAATCGAGGTTGATCAGATGTTCATTGATCAAGGTGGTGATCATGGCGCTCTCCCCGCTTCCGGTGACGGAAGCTATGCGTGAGTACGTATCGACGTACTGGATAAAAATGACCTGTTCATTATCGTGGCTCGCTCGCCCCCTCCCTATCGGACAAATGTGCTAATCACTGGATTTTTGTGCGCAGTAAAACGCGATGTGATGAAGATCCCGTTTTCAGGCAGGACTCGCCATTTTCAGTCAACCATCCATTTCTTCTTTAAAAACAGATAAATGTATTGATGTCAGGCTCGCCGTCAGGTTTGTAATGCGCCATATCAATAAATTAATCATCAGCAGGGTCTGGATTTATATGTGGTTAAACGGGGCCGTCTGATGTGACCCTTCTCACAAAAAGTCGCCATTTCGCCGGGCGGATTAGGATTTTTATGCGCCATTTCTCCCCCTGCCTTTTGCCCTCGCTGATAGAGGATTGGCGCGCACTGGAATGATGCTAGGGCGAGCTTTAATGAGTCCCCAAACCTCTTCGTTGGAAAAAATAGTTTGTTGCATATGCCATAAACTGAGCGTATACATGGCATATGCCAATTACGGCGGCATCATGATCAGACGCTTATCGAGCCGAATGATGCGTGACTAAACCAGTAAAAGTTGATGCGTACGGCTCTTCATCTGGTTGCTGCAAGAGGCTGGGAACATGGCCATGCCAACCGGCAAGCCTGCGGGAAGACCCTGAACAAGGGGACGAATGCAGATTGGCAAGGGGCAGGGCCGGAATATCAACAGTGATAGCAGGAGGTCAAATGACCATCATCACAGCCATTCCGATGAATGACGACCATATCGCAGGACATTTTGCCAAGGCAGAGCGCTTTGTATTCGTAGATGAACAGGGGAGCACCCTGGCAGAGATCGCCAACCCGGTGGCAGGCAACGAGTGTAAAAGTGTGTTGGCGGAGCTGCTCCAGGCGCAGGGAGCCCGTCGTATCGTGCTGAAAAATATCGGTAGCAAGATGCTTGGCAAGCTGCTGGGCAGCGGGCTTGCCGTCTATCAGGCCAGTCAGGGGCGTCTCGCTATGGCCGACATGCTGAGCAATGAGTCGGGCCATCTGACCGAGCTGACATCCGCTGAACAGGGCAGTGCATCGCGCTGCGCCGAGGGGGCTGGCCATCACGGCAAGGGAAGCCGTCAATGCGCTCCCCGTGGCCGCCTTGGCAAAGGGGGTTGCTGCAAGTCAGCCTCCGGACAACAGCAGGGTTGTCAGGGTAACCGTCAGCGCAACCACAAGAAATGTTGTGAAGAGTAAGCACAACCGTTAGGCCGAACTGGAGGGGAACGTTGATGGAAAACCTGAATCAAGAGGGTAAGCAAATCCCCTCCATAACCAAGATTGCACATATGCCTGTCACACTATTTTCAATCATCATGGGGCTGACGGGGGCGGCGATTGCCTGTCGCAAGGCATTTCCGGATCTGCTGCTGTTGCAGTCGGCAGGTTTTTTGTTCGGGGTCTTGTCATCCCTGCTACTGGCGACGTTTCTGGTGATGTATGGCTGGAAAATCCTCAGACACAATGACGAGTTCCGGCATGAGCTGAAACACCCGGTCAGGATCAATTTCTTCCCGACCATCTCAATCAGCTTGCTGCTGCAATCCGCCTACTGGGCCAGCTGGCATGATGCAGCGCTGGCCCTCTGGTCGGTGGGCGCCAGTTTGCAGCTGCTCTTCACCCTCTACATCATGAGCAACTGGATCCATCGCGACCATTTCACAATTACCCACACCAATCCGGCATGGTTTATTCCGATTGTCGGCAATATTGTGGTGCCCCTGGGGGGCGTGCCGCTTGGTTTTCACGAGATCAGCCTGTTCTTCTTCAGCATTGGCCTTATTTTCTGGTTCTCTCTGCTGACCATAGTGCTCTATCGGCTGTTCTTTCATGAGAGCCTGCCCGAGAAGCTGATGCCCACCATGTTTATTCTGCTGGCACCGCCCTCCATCGGATTTATCTCGTATAGCGAAATAGCCAGCTCCGGCGATCTGTTTGCCCATGTCATTTATTATTTTGCGCTGTTTGTATTTATCTTGCTGATGTACAACACCCTCATTTTTTTGAAACTGAAATTCTTTCTCTCTTCGTGGGCGTATTCATTTCCACTGGCGGCATTTTCCGCAGCCTCGGCCATGTTTGCCGACGCAACCGGGAATATCATTCCATATTATCTGGCCAAAACAGTGGTGTGTGCTCTGATTGTATTGATCATCTGGCTAATCAGCATGACAGTGCAGTCATTCTATAAAGGTGAGATTTTCACACCGGAGAAATAACGTGATGAAAAATTACCGAGATATCAATAAAGAACAACACCAGCTTGGCTCTGCTTATCGCAAGAGCAGCCCGGATACCATGAATGCGTTTATTGCGCTGCACAAAGCCGTTATGAAAGAGGACGAGGCGCTGGCATTGAAATATCGGGAAATGATCGCCCTCGGTATTGGTATCGCTTCCCGCTGCGATGGCTGCATTGCCGCCCATGTTGCCGGAGCCGTGAAGGCCGGTGCTTCGCGAGCGGAGCTGATTGCCACCGTGGATGTCGCGGTATTGATGGGAGGCGGCCCCTCCATCATCTATGGCACCCAGGCACATGCCGCCATCGAAGAGCTGCTCTCCTAGCACTCTGTTCTCAACATGCGAGTGGCCAAATAGCGAGTGAATAGATCAAGTGGATGAATATCAATCAGAGAACTATCAACAGACCATGATGTCCCACGCCCGTTGCATGGTGTGTGGCACTCATAACCCGGATTCACTGGGAATTCGCTTTTATCAGGGGGAGGAAGGGACGACGGAAGGGCTGTTTATTGCCAACCAGCGCCATCAGGGTTACAGCGATATTTTGCATGGCGGCATGACCAGCACCCTGCTCGATGCGGTGATGACACATGCGTTGCTGCAACGGGGAATAAGAGGATTAACAGCAGAGTTGACCGTTCGTTTTATTGCTCCCATCGATATCGGCAGCAAAGTAGCGCTCTCGGCCAGAATAGTCGACCAGCGTCACGGTATCTATCGCCTGAATGCCGTAGCGTCGGTTGGCGGGATGATTGTTGCAAAAGCATCGGCCAAATTTATCAAGCCGAAAGCCAATAACAGGAGTTAGCGTGATGAAAAAAGAGAGTGTGGTTTTACCTGAAATGGATATCGGTATTTCAGCCGCCGATCGCAAAAAAATTGCAGATGGATTGTCGGCACTGCTTGCCGATAGTTACACCCTTTATTTGATGACCCACAATTTTCACTGGAACGTAACCGGCCCGCAGTTCAACAGCCTGCACAATATGTTTATGGATCAATACACCGAGCAGTGGAATGCGCTGGATGTTATTGCCGAGCGGATCCGCGCATTGGGCTTCCCCGCTCCCGGCACATATAAGGAGTTTGTCCGTCTCTCCTCCATTGAGGAGGTCGAAGGGGTGCCCTGTGCCAGTGAAATGCTCAAACATCTGGTGTTGGCGCAAGAAGCCACGGCGAGAACCGCCAGAAAACTGTTCGATCTGGTCGATGCCGTCAATGACCAGCCCACCGCCGATGTACTGACCCAGCGCATCGATATTCATGAAAAAACCGCCTGGATGCTAAGAAGCATGCTCTCTTGATGGCACGGGGCTGCCATATTCTGTGGCAGCCCGATTTTCCCTTAACGGTTCGGTCCAACCGAGCCCTTTGGCTGCTGTCGTTTGGTTCGATAGTGATGCACGAGCCAGTCAATTCCCGCCATTGCCGCCGCGACGCCAATCATGATCAGAGTGAGGCGGCCGCCCTCCTGCCATGAGAGCAAATCCAGATGAAAGTCCTGCCGAATAAATTCCGGGATCAGGCCGATAGGCAAGGTAATAGCCAGATAGGATATAAATTTTCTGAAAAACATATGGTCAGGTTTTGGAGTCGGTTTGTATTGGTCCATCAAGTTTCTTGTTAGCTGTTAACGGTCAGTTGAGTGAGATAGCTATTTACCGTTTCACGAGTCGTGAAATGGTGCTTGTCGTTTGGGAATAGATCAAACAGCTCGCGATGGAAGTGGCGGGAGCTTTTACCGGCTCGCTGCCCATATTCCGATGCCCACACCAGCAGTTGTTGAAAGTTCTTTTCCGCTGCCACAGCATCCCCTTGCCTAGCGCTTTGTGATCCGCGCGATAGCAGTGAATCACGGCAGACCGACCAGTCGAGATCCAGAAAAAGCAGGGTATCGGCGGCATCAAGCAGTTGCTCGATCAGGGCACCAAATACCCCTTCGACCACCCATGAGGGCGCTTGAGCAAGAGTTTGAATGGCATGGTCAATCTCATGCTGGGGCCGTTTTTGGTTAAAGCCGCCCGGCTGCCAGACAATGGTGTCCAGATTGACCTCGCGGATAGTTAACCCCTCAGCCAATCGAGCCGCCAACCAGCTCTTGCCCGATCCCGAGTTACCAATAATCAGAATTTGTTTCATCTATGAGTGCTCTTTAAATACCCAATTGGCTGGTGACTATCTCTGCTTCCACTCGCTCTGGAGGATGGCCAACACCACGGTATCCCACCACTGATCTTTGAAGAAACGGTGTTCGCGAAAATATCCCTCTTGTCTCATACCCAACGCCTTGCATAACCGAATCGCCGCGCGATTCTGGCTGATGGTTTCTGCATAGATCCGGTGTACGCCTAATTCGCGAAAACCAACGTTCATCAAGGCGTATGCGGCTTCATGTATGAGTCCATTCCCCTGATATTCGCGGGCCATGCCACATCCCATCGATGCCTGACTATCCGCTTCCAGACGCAGGCCAACCGTGCCAATAAATTCCCCGGTTGTCTTGTACTCGATGGCCAGTTGATAGGCGGTGCGAGGCTGTTCGCTCGCCTGCACGATAAATAGTCGGGTGAGCTGTCGATATTTATCCGGGGCACAATCTGACTCGCTGTAAAATCGCTGATATTTGCTCTCTTGCGAGATGGCGACAAAAGCTTCTGCATCCGCAGGCTGCATATCGCGCAAGATAAGACGTTGGGTTTCAAGCTTGAACATAACTTCCTTGTTAATCTAAGAGGTGCGTATCAAGTGCCGTAGGATGCAATGAAAGAAGTGAATTGCATCTCTTATTTGGTCACAGAAAGAGTGATGGCTAGAAGCCCTAGGTGATGACGCGAGTGTCCGAATACGCTTCACTATTATAATCTACGAGCTAGCTATAAATCTTTGTTGCTTACTGGTATGTTAACTGGTTCAAACTCGTTTCTCTCATTAATAGTCCCAAACATTATATTAATTTTGGGGTTTATTTTGTTTTTAAATGATGCAAGTCGTTCAAGATTTGAACGGTTTAATATTTCACTTGGATCATCCCTTAGCACGATAACAACTTCACCGAAGTCTATATTTTCCTGCTCAATATATCTTTCAACATGACTTATAGTTGTACCTAATCTCATTGCTAGGGCGGATGAGAAAAATCTTGAGTAATAGCACTTTATTTCAATAGCGGTTGTTTGATTTTGAGTTTTAACTAAAAAATCTATTGGGCGTAGATGGTGTGAACGTTCGGGGGGCTCAATATTTGCACCTTTTTTTAGGTAGAATTCTGCAACTGATTTTTCAGCTAAATAGAAAAATGCATGTAGAGATTCAGATTTGTAGGAATGAATTATTAGTTCTCTATCTTCCTCATCAAGATCTATTTCACCTAATTTACTCATTGCTGCAGTCAGTTTTTCTTTCACCTCAGAAGTTAATTCATTAACTTTCTCAAAATCCTCTCTTGTTAAGAATCTATTATGTGCGACTTTATTTCTTAGTTTATAAAGAAGATCCCATTTTTTCTCTAGACTTTGAGAGTCTATGCCTAAAAGTGACGAGAAGTATTTTTCCCAATTTGATTTTGGAACATATTTTAGGATTTTTGATTTGTCTGATTCATCGAAAGCAGTTTTTGCAAGGACTCTATCCAATTCTTCTAGTGTAATGTCTCTCTTTTTTTGAAACAGGACTTGAGATAAATTGATAAAATCAAGTTTATAAAGATCATTTAAATGTATGTCATCCTCGTCAAATTTTTCAATTTTTTTTGCTAAGTCAGGATGGATAGTTTCTTTCGACCAATTAATCCCAACATTAATCAGCATGAATTTGCTGATTAACTTCCGCATTACGTTCTCTATATCATTTATCAAAGGATATGCTTTATAGGCATAGTGTCTGCCAACATCATCCCATAAAACATTTATTACAGTAGACTCGGGATTTATTCTCTTACATATCTGCTTTATTTTATCGCCAACCTCTGAGAACTCATCAACTAGCTGATCATTTGTGTTTTCTAGTGCAACAATGAAGTATCGCTCTTTGTTAGATGGGATGTTATCTGTTTCAACCCGAAACTTTACTGTGATTAGTGGTTTTGATTTTGATGTTTTTTTATATGTTATCTTTTGACCGGAAATGGATATGAGAGAGTCAACCTTTAAAAAATCTATAAATGCTTTCTTACTGTTACAAAATGAGTCATTATTTGTGATAAGTACTAAAAACTCTAATTTCACGTGGTTTCCTTACAAAGTTTTTAAAAGTGTTCCATGGTAATAATTTCGGTTGTATTTGAGTTGCGACTTCGATTTGCCGAACGTAATCTGAAGTTCGCTAGATAATTAATAAATGAGGATATATCTTGTTCCCAACCAGAAATGTTAATTGATTTCTCAACTGCTTATGTGGATTCTAACCGTCCTTGAAAATAGCGGTAAACATCTTCGTTATTAAAGCCGCCCACAATTGGGTTGGAGAAGATTAGCGAGGGGGTTTTGCACCAATATCTTTAGCAATTCCAAGACAGAGATAGAGGCCAAACCCCACGCTACCGCCCGTGGATTACAGCCTCCAGCCTGCTGCGGTCATCCGGCGATGTGGTGGATGGCGAAACGGCCGCACAGTGTTATCTCTGCAAGAGTGGTTGCCAAGTGGAGCATATTAATCGAGAGAGGGGCAGGGTAAAACCGCAGTCGGGCAAAAACCTGCCAAAGATCAATAAATTGCTTAATAAGTGGCTGTTATCTGACCGCTTGGTAAAGTGACCGCAAGCTGAGCGTCACTTTTTGCCGGGTACTATCGCCACTCAATACTCCAGAAACTTCTCCCCGCAGCGTTCGCAAATTAGATGTTTTACATGGGTGGTCTGGTAGGCCAGTGTTTCACCAAACGCCCAGTTGGTGATGCTGCTGGAAGTAAAGGCTTGCCAGAAGGCTTTGCGCGGATCCTTGGGCATGATGTCCTGGCTGTGATCGCGGGCGACCAGCACCACGATATGGCGGGTACGCTCGCCGCATTTGTCACAGCGGTGGATTTCAGTTGGCGGATTCTGGTCGTGCGGGCTGCTCATAAATGGGCTCGTGAAGAGAGGGAGGCACCCATCATATTCCTCTCCACTTGGCTCTCAACCTCTCTGGTCGAGGGCGTGTGCCGGTTGTGAACAAGATCACCTTTTGTGGCGTGACGCAGACTTGGCCGTGGTGGCAGCCTTTGCGACGAGCTTGTGGGAGGGGATGCCCATGCTGGCCAATACCCGGGCGGCGTTCTCTTCACATGGCATCTCGTCGGGTTTGGACTCCACCAGCCGGATCAGGGTCTGCAACTGCTGCTTGCTGTGGGCAAGCCTTGCCTCCAGCGCCTCTATGTCGCTCACCTTGGCCTTGAGTGCCGCCAGCAGCGGGGCGTGTTGCCAGGTGCTGATATCTGCCGGTACCAGCTGCTTGATCTCGTCGAGGGAGAAGCCTGCCTGCTGCGCCTGGCTAATGATGGTCAGCAACGGCACTGTCTCGGGCGGGTAGTCGCGATAGCCGTTGGCCCCCCGTTGCACCTTGTTGAGCAGGCCCCTGGCTTCGTAAAAACGGATAGCCGAAGCCGCCATGCCGGTCTGTTTGGCCAGTTCACCGATCTTCATCTTGCCTCCTGGGCTACGGGTTGATGGCCCCTGACGTTAAGGCTGAGGGGCGGGTGCCGGGAGATTCTAGGGTTAAAGCCCGCTTGAATGTCAACGGCCCTGAGCAAGCAAGGGGTGGGTGGATAGCCTTTCCTTGGTCGTAGCGGCATCTCGACAAAGGGCTTGACCTTCAAGTCAGCTTCAAACTTATGGTGGGGCCCTCACTACCGAGGAGATCGCCATGAACCCATTTACTCCCCTGACCCTGCCAAATGGCAGCCAGCTTATCAACCGTCTCGCCAAGGCAGCCATGGAAGAGAACATGGCTGACCGTGACCATGCCCCCTCCGAGGCGCTGATCCGCCTCTATCGCACCTGGGCAGAGGGTGGCGCAGGCCTTATCATCACTGGCAATGTGATGGTGGATGGGCATGCCATGACGGGAGCGGGGGGTGTGGTGCTCGACACCCCGGTGCTATCCCCACAGCTGGCCGGGCGTTTCAGGGCCTGGGCCGAAGCGGCCAAAAGCGGGGGCGCCCAGATCTGGATGCAGATCAACCACCCCGGTCGCCAGATGCCAGCGGCGCTGGGGCAACCTACCCTGGCACCTTCCGCCGTGCCCATGGCGCTCGGCAGTTTCTCCAAACAGTTCTCTCCGCCCAGGGCCATGAGCGAAGCCGACATTGCCGAGGTGAAAGCACGCTTTATCAATACGGCGCTGTTGGCACAGCGTCTCGGTTTTGACGGAGTGCAGATCCACGCTGCGCACGGCTATCTGCTGAGCCAGTTCCTCTCGCCGCTCACCAACCAGCGCCGCGATCGTTGGGGCGGCAGCCTTGAGAATCGTGCCCGCTTGCTGCTGGAGATAGTGCAGGGGATCCGTGAGCAGGTGGGGGAGCGCTTCTCACTGTCGGTCAAACTCAACTCCGCCGACTTTCAGCGTGGCGGCTTCAGTACCGAAGATGCCAGAGCTGTGGTCGACATGCTCAACCCGCTCGGGGTGGATCTGGTGGAGCTCTCCGGTGGCAGTTACGAGGCACCCGCCATGCACGGTCAGGCCCGCGATGGCCGCACCCTGGCGCGGGAAGCCTATTTTCTGACGTTTGCCGAAGAGATAGTGAGTGCCGCTCATATGCCCGTGATGGTGACCGGTGGAATCCGCCGTTATCCGGTGGTGGAACAAGTGCTCGGTAGCGGAGTGGCGGTCGTTGGCATGGCCACCGCGCTTGCCATCGCCCCGGATCTGCCTGCCAGATGGCGCCGTGAGCAGGCTGCAAGCGCCGAGCTCAGACCCATCCCCTGGCGCAACAAGGTGCTGGCTTCGGTAGGTTATATGGCGATGGTGAAATACCAGCTGCGGCGGCTGGGCCGAGGTCAGCCGAGCCACCCCAAGGTTGCACCATCGCTGGCGCTGGCTTGCCAGCAGTGGCAAACCCTGCTTGGCAACGCCCGTTATCGTCGCTGGATCAAGGCGCAGGAAAAATGAAGAGAGGGTGGTTCAGGCGAGCCAGCCAGGCCTGCTTAGGCCGATGCCCGCTTCTGCGGTTTGCTGGTGAGCGGTGATGATATGGCGGGTGGGGTGAGCTCGGGCTTGTCCAGTCAGCTCAGGCCGACTCCCGTTTTTGCAGGTTGGGGGTGATGATATGGCGGTTGGGAGCGAGCTCGGGTTGCTGCATCCGGGTCAGCAGTCGTCTTGCCGCCTGACGGCCGATTTCGCGGGCTGGTGAGCTGACGAAGGTGAGGGCGGGGGAGGTGAGTTCGGCCTCCGCCACGTCGTCAAAACCGAGCAGGGCCACCTGCTGTCCGATGTAGTTGTCCTTGCCCACGGTGCGGCCGCTCGCCTCGACGCCATAGATGGCGCCGAGGGCCACTTCGGGGTAGTGGCAGAGCACGGCGGTCACCTTGGGGTGCTGGTGCAGCAGCTGGGCGATGGTGTCTGCGGCGCTGCGCTGGGTGCGCTCGCACTCCAGTACCCACTCAGGTTTGAAGGGCAGGCCATATTGCAGCAGGCTGGCGCAGTAGCCGCCGATGCGCTCGGCGCGGGTGAGGGAGTCGGCCCGCCCGCCGACGTAGGCGATATGGCGGTGGCCCTGCTCGATAAGGTAAGTGGTAGCCTGCTTGGCGGCGTGGGTGTTGTCGGGGCCGATAAAATCGACGTCATCGCGATAGTAGGAGCGGGCGGCGCACACCACCGGCAGTTCGGAGTCGAGCAGGGTCTCCAGGGTTTTGGCTGCCGCGCCGCGCACCGGATTGAAGATGATGCCCGCCACCCCTTGCCGTGACAGGGAGTGGATGCTCTGCTGCAGCCGCTCCGGGCTGTGGCCGCACTGGGTCAGAAACAGCAGATAGCCCTGCTGCTCCAGCACCTCGCTCACCCCGGCGGTCACCTCGGTATAGAAGGGGTCGGTGATGTCGCGCAGGATCAGCCCCACCAGATTGGATTGCTGGCTGCGCAGGTTGGCGGCGGCGCTGTTGGGCACGTAGTCGAGCTCTTTTATCGCCTGCTGCACCCGCTCGGCGGTGGCCGGGGAGATGCGCCCCTTGCCGTTGAGCACCATGGAGACGGTGGTGACCGACACTCCCGCCCGCTGGGCGACATCGGTGATCTTGGTGGCTTTGGCAGAGAGGGATTTGGGCGACATAGGGCGAACGGACGACGGACAGTTGAGAGCGAGGCCCCAGCATACCTGCTTGGGTTGCCAAGTGAAACGTTACATCACCATCTGGCCGATCCGGCTCACAAATTTGGATCCTGCTGCCAGCCAGCCCCCTTATTCTGTGATCCTGTCGGCACTTGTAAATTGATAAAACGTTTTATCATCCAGCAAAACCTGATGCTGACCCGCGCCTTTTGCTTCGAGATTGCCTCGAGCGGGGGAGGGCAGCCGCAGATATTGCTGTCTATTCACAAGGAGCCGTTTCATGGCCAAGCCTCAAGCCAAATCCACCATCTGGGAGTTCCTGCAGAGCCTCGGCAAGACCTTTATGTTGCCGGTCGCCCTGCTGGCCTTCTCGGGCATCCTGCTCGGTGTCGGCAGCTCGCTCACCAGCGATGCGGTCAAGCAGAGCATGCCCTTCCTCGACAATACCGTGCTGCAACTGCTGTTCCTCTGGATGACCAAGGTGGGGCTGGTGGCCTTTATCTACCTGCCGGTGATGTTTGCGGTGGCCATTCCGCTCGGACTGGCGCGGGAAGAGAAGGGGGTCGCGGCCTTTGCCGGTTTCGTCGGCTATGCGGCGCTCAACCTCTCCATCAACTTCTACCTGACCGTGGCCAACGTCATCGGTGACGCGGCGGCGGAGAAGGCCTACGGGGTGAAATCGATCCTCGGCATCAGCTCCATCGACACTGGTATTTTGGGGGCCATCATCGTCGGGGTTATCGTCGCGAAGCTCCACGCCCGTTTCTACACCTACAAGATGCCCGATGCGCTCGCCTTCTTCGGCGGTGCCCGCTTTGTGCCCATCATCACCGCGCTGGTGCTGGGTGTGGTCGGTCTGGTCGTGCCGTTCGTCTGGCCCTGGTTTGCTGCCGGCATCAACGGCATCGGGGCGCTCATCTCCCACGCCGGTCCCTTCGGCCCCTTCCTGTTCGGTACCGGTGAGCGTCTGCTGCTGCCGCTCGGCCTGCACCACATTCTGGTGGCGCTGATCCGCTTTACCGAAGCGGGCGGCACCCAGCTGGTATGCGGTCACGAGGTGAGCGGCGCCCTCAATATCTTCTACGCGGAGCTCTCCTGCGCCGACACCAACGGCTTCTCGGTCTCTGCCACCTCCTTCCTCTCTCAGGGCAAGATGCCAGCCTTCCTTGGCGGCTTGCCGGGTGCGGCGCTCGCCATGTATCACTGCGCCCGTCCTGAGAATCGCGGCAAGATCAAGGCGCTGCTGGTCTCCGGCGTGGTGGCCTGCGTCATCGGCGGTATCACAGAGCCGCTGGAGTTCCTGTTCCTGTTCGTGGCACCGGTGCTCTACGTCATTCACGCCATCCTGACCGGTCTGGGCTTTATGACCATGGGGCTGCTCGGCGTCACCATTGGCAACACCGACGGCAACCTCATCGATTTTCTGGTGTTCGGCGTGCTGCAAGGTACCGCAACCAAGTGGTATCTGGTGCCGGTCACGGCCGCCATCTGGTTTGCCATCTACTACAGCGTGTTCCGCTTCGCCATCGTGCGCTTTAACCTGAAAACCCCTGGCCGCGAGATTGAAACCAGCGAAGCTGCCCAGCCTGCAGGCAAGAAGGCCGGCAACAGCGGTTACAACGGTGAAATCATCCTCAACGCCCTGGGCGGTGCCGATAACATTCTGGCGCTCGATAACTGCATCACCCGCCTGCGGATGTCGGTGCAGGACATGAGCCGGGTCGATGACAAGGTATTGAAAGCGAACGGCGCCATCGGGGTGATCAAGCTCGACGAGCACAACCTGCAGGTGGTGATCGGCCCGCAGGTGCATCTGGTGAAAAACCAGCTACAGAGCCTGATGGGGGCCTGAACCGGCCAATAAGATCCGAACGGGGGGCGCAAGCCCCCCTTGTTTGCCTCTCCCAATATGTCTCCTGTTTATGGAGGGAGAAACTTCATGCACGATATTTATGACTTCGACCGTGTGGTCGACCGCCACGGCACCTACTGCACCCAGTGGGACTACGTAGCCGACCGTTTTGGCCATGCCGACCTGCTCCCCTTTACCATCTCCGACATGGATTTCGAGACCGCCCCCTGCATTCGCCAGACGTTGGCAACCCGCCTTGAGCACGGGGTATTTGGCTACAGCCGCTGGAATCACGACGACTTCAAGGGGGCGGTGAGCGACTGGTTTGCCCACCGCTACGGCGCGAGCCTCGACCCCGAGACGCTGGTTTACGGCCCCTCGGTCATCTATGTGATTGCCCAGCTGGTGAGCCTCTGGTCGGCGCCGGGTGAGGGGGTACTGGTGCACACCCCCGCCTACGATGCCTTCGGCAATATGCTGGCTGCCAACGATCGGGTGCTGTTGCCATGCCCGCTCAAAAAAGCAGAGGGGAGTTACCAGATCGACTGGGCCTGCTTCGAGCAGCAAGCCGCTCGCCCTGATTGCCGGATTTTGCTGCTCTGCAGCCCCCACAACCCCACCGGTCGGGTCTGGACGCGGGATGAACTCGGCCGGATGGCCACCATCTGCCAGCGTCACGGGGTCAAGGTGATCTCGGACGACATCCATATGGATGTGAGCTTTGCCCGCTACCTGCCGTGGAGCGAGGTGGCGCCGGACGATCACTGGGCGCTGGTGAGCTCGGGCTCCAAATCCTTCAATATTCCCGCCCTTGGCGGCGCCTACGCCTTTATCGCCAACGCAGCGGCGCGGGCCGCCTATCTGCAGCGGCTCAAGGCGGCTCATGGCCTCTCATCGCCGCCCATTCTTGGGGTGCTGGCCCATATCAGCGCCTATCGGGACGGCGGTGCCTGGCTCGATGTGCTGAAAAGCTATCTGCACGGCAATCTCGCCCATGTGGCGGCGCGGCTCAATGCCGCTTTCCCCGCCATCGACTATCGGGTGCCCGAAGGGACCTATCTCGCCTGGATTGACTTGAGCAGCCTTGGCATCGACTCCCCCGAGCGGATGGATGCGCTGCAAGCCTTGCTGGTGGAGAAATACCGGGTCGCCATCATGCGCGGCGATACCTACGGCCCGGAAGGCACAGGCTATATCCGCCTCAACGTCGGCTGCCCGCGTTCAAAGGTCGATCAAGGACTCGACGCCCTGATCGGTGCGCTGGGGGAGGTGGGGTAAGGGTTGGGATATCTGGCTGGATAAGCTGTTGATTCATCCAGCCGGTGACCTTGATAGAGGCGTTCGGCTCGGTTATTGCGGGCTCAGAAGGTGGCGATCAAGGGGCTATTGCAAGTGACCTGAGCCTGAATGTCTTGGCACAACATCTGAATGTGGGGCTCATCGATCTTCTCGCGAGGGATATAAATACCGATAGTCCCCTTGTTGTACTCTTCGCCCATATTCAGCTGGCCAATACCGAATCGGGAAAAATAACCAGCCATGCTCACCGGATAAGGCATGACAGCATTGCTGTTATTGACAATATCAATGCTGGTGAGCAGGGAGTTGCTGCTATAAATGATTTTGTCATTTAACTTCATGGCGGCGCGTTCCTGCTTTTTTCTCGCCAAATCATCGACCAGATGCAGATATTTATCCTCATCCGGCGTCACCAGCAGGCTGGGATAATCGACCAGGTCCTGCTTGCTGCATATTTTCCCTGTGAGGGGATGGCCCGCTCTGACAAATACCCCATCGTGAGAAATAAATAGCGGGATAAATATCAGACTGTAATTTTTGGCCAGTCCGTGAATTTCATGTCCGAGAAACAGATCGATATGATTGCCCAACAGCAGATCGAGCAGACGCAGATGGTTGCCGACTTCAATATTGATGGCGCAGGATGGGTTGGCCTGCTGATAGCGGGCGGTGACAGGTTGCAATACCGGTTGCCACCATGCATGTCCGGTGCCCACGTTTAGTGGTCGTGCGGTGCGCTCACGCAGGGTGGCCAGCTGCCTGAGGGTATCATCGTAGATCCGCTGCATCATGCGCGCCTGCTCCAGCAGCAGCTCTCCGGCAGCGGTGAGCGTCACGCCGCCCGCGTGCCTGACCAGCAAGGTCGTTCCCAGACTCTCCTCAAGTTTTTTCATGTTGTGTGTCAGCGTCGGCTGGCTGAGTCCCATTTGCCTGGCGGCCAGACTGACATTTTTGTGGGTGGCTACTGCAATAAATTGTCTTAGATGCTTGTCCACGAATATGGCGTCCGGTCATGGGCGGGTGGTGCGCCAAGCTAGTGTAATCACCATGGGCTGTCAAATAATCCTCTTCACTGACAGGCTATTTTATGTGGCTCCCTTCACGTTGTTTTCAATACATTTTTGCCGCCTGATAGCCGGTTTGGTGCTGGGGATCACGTAATTTCATCTGGTTATAGATGTTATCTATGTCGATGGTGACATGGTCTATTTTTCTGGCGAATTCTGACCGCGTAAACTGACAAAAACAATTTTACTCAATGCTGTATCAATAACAAAACAAAAAAGTAACGAAGGGAATATATGAAAATTCGTCCATTGGCTTTATCCGTGGCGTTATGCTGCGGCGGGGTTCTTTTGTCTGGTTGTAACGAAAGCTCATCCAGCGGGAACGATAACGGGGTCAAACCCGAGGTGAAAGCGCCCTGGAATTTTGATCTCTATCTGGTCGGTGAATTCAGCGGCTGGGGTCGTGATGAGCAGTTCAAACTGACCTTCAAGGAGAGCGTCTATCGTCTGGACAACCTGAAAATGAACTCGGGTATGTCCCCGTTCAAAGTGGCCGGCCCCGAATGGACCAAGTATCCCGATTTTTCTGCAGATTCCCGCAAGGAGACCAGCATCTTCCCCGGTCAGGTCTACCCCATGTACTACCAGAACAACGGGCAGAACAACCGTCTGGTGGTGACGGAAAAGGGGCTGCTCGACATTCAGGTCAAGGTGACCAATGCCGATCTGGCTGCACCGGCCATCGAGTTCTCCATGGAGCGTGATGACCCCAATTACAGCGAGAGTCTTTATCTGAAAGGGATTGATGGCAACCTAGAGCCCGTCCTGCAGATGGTCTATCAGGGGGACAAGCAGTATGTGATGGTGGCCAAGCTGGTGGCGGGTGAGCACAAGATAAAGATTGCCTCCGCTCAGGAGGGGATCGGCTTTGGGCTCAATGGCGTTATTGCATTGAACAACCTGGTCAAGATGCAGCGCTGTGATGCTCAGTGCCAGCTGGCAACCGTGCGGGTAGAGCAGGAGGGGTATTACAAGTTCCTGCTGGATGCCAGCCAGGATGAGAATGCTCCTCTGTTGCAGGTCAGCGTTGCAGGCGATAGTGATTTGGGCATGATCAATCCCCATGAAGGGCATGAGCTGATCGAGAAGCGTGAGTATGAGACCTATAAGCCCGGAGTGACGGAAACGGCCACCTTCTCGGTCAAGCGGGCCAGTGACGAGTATCGTAGCTATGCGCAGTCGACCACTCAGGAGTTGCGTGATCCGGGTGATAGCTTTACTACCTATCAGGAGCAAGCGGATCTGCCCCGC
The DNA here is from genome assembly GCF_001728955.1 of Aeromonas sp. DNP9. Lineage (NCBI taxonomy): Bacteria > Pseudomonadati > Pseudomonadota > Gammaproteobacteria > Aeromonadales > Aeromonadaceae > Aeromonas > Aeromonas sp. DNP9. The sequence goes on from NZ_LYSQ01000019.1 coordinate 90,338, forward strand.
CTGCGCTCTGGCAACATGGTCTTTGATGCCCTGTTTGCGCTGGCAGCTCACGAGATGCGCCAGAACAGCGTGGCGCAGGTCAAAGATGGCAGTTACAACGGGGGTCAGGCGATCCCGTGTGACTGTTTTGAAACCGGCGCCAAGTGGCATTACGTCTGGACGCGGGATCTCTCCTATGCCACCGATCTGGGATTGGGGGCGCTGGATCCGCTGCGCGCGCGCAACTCCCTGCGATTCAAGCTCTCGGATTTCAGAGCCGAGCTGAAAAGCGATCTGGACAATTTGATCCCGCAAGGACGCCAGATCATTCAGGATACCGGTACCGGGGGCAGCTGGCCCATCAGTACCGATCGCATGAGCTGGGCCCTGGGGGCCGAGCGGGTGCTGGCCGCCCTGCCGGATGCCGAACGCAGCGCGTTCTTGCCCGAGGTCTTTGAAGGGTTGAGCAACACCATTGAGAGTGATCGTCTGGCCGCCTTCGATAGCGCAGATGGTCTCTATGTCGGCGAGCAATCCTTCCTCGATTGGCGCGACCAGACCTATGCCAAGTGGATCACCGCCGATATCGCCCACATCGGCATGAGCAAATCCCTCTCCACCAACGTGACCCACTATCAGGGGTTGCTGCTGGCCGCGCGGGTGGCGGGCGAACTGGGTCACGATGAGCTGGCGAGCCGCTATAATCAGTGGGCGGGCGAGCTGAAACTTGCTATCAATCGTGCTTTCTGGCTGGCTGACGAGAAGATGTATGCCAGCCTGATCAACACCAGTACCGATCAGAGCCCGGCCTACAAGTTCGATCTATTGGGGGAATCCCTCGCCATTCTGGCCGGTGTTGCCGATGAGGCGCAGGCCAAAGAGATCATCAGTCGCTATCCCATGGGCCCTTATGGCGCGCCGGTCTACTTCCCGCAGCAACCCGATATGCCGGTTTACCATAACCGTGCCATCTGGCCCTTTGTCTCCGCTTACGGGCTGAAGGCGGCGGCCCTGGTGCAAAACGTTGCCGTAGTCGATCACCATATCGACTCCCTGATGCGCGGCGCCGCGCTGAACCTCTCCAACATGGAGAACCTCGAGTGGCTCTCCGGCCAACCCTCCCTGATGGATCTGACCCATCCCGATTTGACGGGGCCGGTGATCAACTCCCAGCGCCAGCTCTGGTCTGTCGGGGGTTACCTTGGCATGGTGACCGACACCACCTTCGGCTACAAAGTGGAAGAGGGTGGGATCCGGATCAAACCGTTTGTCACCACTCACTTGCACAAGCTGATGGGGGCCAAGCCCGAGGCCGCGCTCAAGGGGTTGAACTACCGTGGCAAGCAGATCGATATCGTGTTGCAACTGCCGGAACTGGGCGGGGAGGGCAGTTACTATCCGGTACGCAGCATTACCCTCAATGGCGCCCCGGTGGGGGAGCAGATCAGTGAAGGCATGCTGGCCGCCAGCAACCGGATCGAAGTGACGCTCGGTGCCGCCTTGGCTGACGATCAGGGGATCCGCCTGATCAAGGATGTGGCGCCGCTGGATGTCGAGAATCGTCAGGTGTTTGCACCGACCGAGCCGACCCTGCTCGGGGTTAGCGAGCAGAGTGGCAAGCTGGTTGTTGCCCTGCAGGACAATGTCAACAAGGGGGCGCTCAGCTACAACATCTATCGGGATGGCAAACTGGTGGCCTCCGGGCTGGATCGTGCGACCAGCTGGGTCGACGACATGGTGTTACAGCCGGGCCAGGCCTATTGCTACAGTGCCGAGGCGGTCTATCCGGAGTCCGGCAACCGCTCCCATCATACCAAGCCGGTTTGCTATCAGCCTGCGCTGCAACATATCGCCATTTATGCGGCCAACGTCTCCCATACCGGCAGCGTGAGCGCCGCCGATGGTGCCATTCCCGTTCCTTACCTCAAGGATTGGGGGCGCCCAGACGACAGCTTGCTGGTACAGGGGGTCAAGCTCGATGGCAAGCGCACCATTCGCCTGCAATACAGCAATGCCCAGCATGCCATCAATCTGGGGGTGACCAACGGGGTGAAACGGATCTCGGTGGTACGTGGTGGCCAGGTGGTCGCCAGCGGCGTGGTGCAGATGCCCCATGTGATGAAAGAGGGTGACCTCAAACCGCTGCGTGACTCGACGTCGTTCGTGGTGGATCTGCCCGCCGGAGAGTATGACATTCGGGTGAGCGATTTTTACAACATGAGCTATCTGAAGGCGAACGACACCTACAACGATGCAGGCGGTCAAAAGGGAGCGGTCAATCTGATCGATCTCGCCAGCATCACCGTCTCGGCCCGCTAAGCGGTCAAACAAAACGGCCAAACAAAACCGCCCCGGAGATCCGGGGCGGTTTTTTTATTTAGCGATACCGGGATGAGCCGTGGGGGGATACAAGGGCTCAGCGATAGCGGCCACGTACCGAGCTGCTGGCGCGGCCGGCCATCTTGATCAGGCTCTGGCGGGTGTGCAGGTGGCAGAGCGCCACGCCAAGGGCATCTGCTGCATCCGCCTGCGGGGTGGCGGAGAGTTTCAGCAGATGGGTCACCATATGCTGCACCTGCTCCTTGGCGGCGCCGCCAGTGCCGACCACTGCCTGCTTGATCTGGGTAGCGGAGTATTCGCTCACCGGCAGATAGGCGTTGACCGCGGCGACGATGGCGCTGCCCCGGGCCTGCCCCAGTTTCAGGGCCGAGTCGGCGTTGCGGGCCATAAAGACCCGCTCGATGGCAAACTCGGTGGGTTTGAACTGGGTGATGATCTCGCATACCCCGTCATAAACCTGCTTGAGGCGCTCCGGCAGCTCGCCGCAATCGGTGCGGATGCATCCAGAGCCCAAGTATTCGGCCTTGCCGCCCACGACCCGGATAACCCCGTATCCGGTGATCCGCGAACCCGGATCGATGCCCAAAATAATGCTCATGGGTGTTGATTGCTCTAAACGCGAGTGATGGCCGCCAAGATAGCAAACTGTGGCCCGTTTGGCTGTATGTCCCGGGTCAAGCGGGCAAAGATTGGCCAGCCTGCGTCGGGCCTGGTTAGCCCTTGAACAGCGCTATGGTGTCGCCATCCTGCAGGCTGCCTGCGCCACGCACCACCACCCGATCCCCCTGCTTGAGGGCGCCGCTCACCGCAACTTGCTGGCTGTCGCCAAACAGCACGGTGACCGGCACCCGATTCACCTTGAGCGCCTTGCCGCTTCGCGCCACCTGATAGACCACGCTGCCATCGGTGCCGAGCACCAGGGCATCTCGGGGCAGCAGCATGCTCTGCTGATCCCCCAGTGGCAGGGCAACCCGTACCGGCGAGCCGATGATAAAGGTGCCCGCTTCCGGTTTGAGGCGCAACTCGATGAGGCGCGACTTGGGATCGGCGCTGGCGGCTCGCTGGTAATAGACGCCGTGACCGCTCAGTTGCTCCCCCTCCACCCGTAGCCGGGTTTGCGGCGCCAGCTGCTGGGCCCAGAGAATGGGGGCTTGCAGGCGGATATCCGGCTGATCCGGATTGACCAGTTCCAGCGCCTGCTCGCCCGCGTCCACATGCTCGCCGGGCTGGATGAAGTGGTTGTTCACCACTCCGTCGAACGGGGCATAGATGTGGCTGCGGCGCAGCTGTTCTTCAATCTGGTTTACCTGTATGGCGGCCAGTCGCTCGGCCAGCGCGGCCTGCTCCACATCGTAGCTGGCCTTGTCGTACTGGCTCTGGGAGGCGCTCTTTTGCTGGTGCAGTCGGGTGATCCGCTGGGATTCGGCGCGAGCGAAGCGCAAGTTGCTCTGCCATTTCGCCTGCTCGGCGCGGGCCTGCTCCAGCGAGAGGCGCAGCGCCGCACTGTCGAGGCGCAGCAGCTCATCCCCTTTTTTGACCCGGCTGCCAAATTCGGCGATCCACTCCACCCGGCCGCTCACTTCGGCGCTGAGCGCCGCTTGCTGGCGACTCGCCACCGTGCCGCTGACCCAGATATTGGCGGCCGCATCCCCTTGGGTCACATCCGCCAGGGTCACCATCTTGCCCTGATCGGCCAATACCGGTAGCGCACTGCCTGCAATCAGCGCAGCGCCAGCCAACATTCGGGTAATCATATGTGTCATTGATGAGCTCCTTGCTCAGGCCCGCTGGCGCAGGGGGTGTGGGATCGCCACCTGCTCCCCGAGACGCAGGAAGGCAGGCAACAGGATCAGGGTAAACAGGGTGCTGCAACTCATGCCGCCGACAATGACGGTGGCGAGCCCGCGGTAAATTTCGCTCCCCTCGCTCGGGCTCAACATCAGCGGCAGCATGCCGAAGATGCTGGTGAGGCTGGTCATGGCGATGGGGCGCATCCGGCTTTGCAGGGCATCGGCCACCGCCAGCTGACGGCTCATGCCGTCACGCTCGGCGGTGCGGGTCTGATGCACCAGCAGGATGGCGTTGTTGACCACCAGTCCCAGCAGGATGACAAAGCCGATGATAGTGAGCAGATCCATCGGCAGCGGCACCAGCAGCCCGCTCAGTTGCAGCGCCAGCACGCCGCCAACCGAGGCTAGGGGCAGGGTGAGCAGCACCAGTAGCGCATCCTTGAGGGAGGCAAACACCCCCCACAGCAGCACCAGCAGGATCACCACGGCGAACAGGAAGATGGTCCCCAGATTGTCGAGCGCCTGTTGCAGGCTGTCGGCATTGCCGGCAATGCGCAGCTCGCCACCAGCGGGCAGCAGGGGGCGGATGGCGGCAAAACTGCGTTTTTTCAGGGTGTCGATCACCTGCTCCATGGTCATGCCTGCCGGGGGCGCTATCTGCAGGCTGATGCTGCGCCGCCCATCGGCCCGGAAGATGCTGGCCGGGCCCATGTCGTGCTCCACCCGCAACAGCTCGCCAAGGGGAACGATGCGCCCGGAGGGGGTGGCCAGCGGCACTGCCTTCAGCTCGTCCGGATTGGCGGAGCTCTGCCCCATCAGCATGATGTCGAGCCTATCCTCGCCATCGAAATACTCGCCAACCCGCAAGCCGTCGCCAAAGGTCTGGATGATGGTGGGCAGGGGCGTGCGATCCCAACCCACTTCGGCGAGACGCCGATCTTGCGGCACCAGTTTGAGCTCGGGGGCGGTGAAGTCGAGACTCGGTTCGGGCCGGACCTGTGCTCCCGGCAGGTCCTTGCTGAGGATCCCCATGCTGGCACGGGCCGCCTGATAGAGCTCGGGCAGGTTGCCCCCCTGCAGCAGCAGGGAGACGCCGTTCTCGCTGTCAAAGCCGCCAAACAGCGACCCCTGACCGCCGAACACCCGGGTGTCGGGAATACCCACCAGCAGCTGTTTCATCAACAGGCTCTCCAGCTCCTTGATGCGGGTCTCGTCCTTGGGGCGTACGCCAATCTGGGCGCCCCCCGGGTAGCGCAAGATGTAGTAGTTCTTGAGGGCAGGCTCTTTCTCCCCCTTCATGTAGGGGGCGAGGCGGGCGATCAGGGTATCGATCACCTCTTCGCGCTGGGCCTTGAGGTTGACCCCGGGGGTGAAGTTCATCCAGACATCCACCGCGTCCCGTTTCACGTCCGGCAGATAGTCCATCTTGGGCAGCAGCGCCCAGGTGGCCAGTGCCGGCAGACTCATCATCAGGGTGATGACCGTCCAGCGCTGGCGTGAGGTCGAGGTCCAGCGGATCACATGACGGGTAGTGCGCTGCCACAGCGACTCATAGGGATCGGTCAGCGTTTCACGCCCCATCCAGCGCGCCGCCACCGCAGGCAGCACGATGACGGCGACCAGCATGGAGACAGTCACGGCGCAGGCGATGGTGAGCGCCAGATCGGCAAACAGCTGACCCTCCACATCGTTGAGCAGCAGCACCGGCAGGAAGATGGCGACCGTGGTGAGGGTGGAGGCGACCAGCGCCGTCCACACCTGACGGGTACCTTCGAGCGCCGCCTCCGCCTTGCTCAAATCCCCCCGCTCGTGGCGCCGGTAGATGCTCTCCAGCACCACGATGGCGGCATCGAGCACCATGCCGACGGCAAAGGCGATGCCCGCCAGCGAGATGATGTTGAGGGTGCGATCCATCACCTTGAGCAGGCAGAAGGTGAGCATGATGCTGATGGGGATGGCGAGGGCAATCATCAGGGTCGCCTTGAGCTGGCGCAGGAAGAGCCAGAGGATGGCGCAGGAGAGCAGCACTCCGAGCCCCAGGTTGGCGGTGACCATGCTGACGGCGCGATTGATGTAGAGGGAGGCATCGAACGACTGCTCCATGTGCAGCCCGACCGGCTCCAGCACCTCGCGGTTGAGCTCGTTCACCCGGGCCTTGATCGCCTCAAGGGAGGCCAGGGCATTGGCGCCGCTCTCCTTGAAGATCTGGGCGGCGATGGCGGTATTGCCGTTCTGGATCCGCAGCACCGGGTTCTCCTCCCGTGCGACCCTTACCTCCGCCACATCCCGCAGATAGATGGGCAGGCCATCGCGCCAGTCCACCACCTTGTCCCCCAGCGTCTCGACATCGTAGCGACCGGCGAAGCGCAGCTTGTACTCCCAGCGACCGATGTCGAGGGTACCGGCCGACACGTCCCAGCCGGTGGTGGCCCGGCTGGCCAGCACCGGGATCTCCACCCCCAGCTCGGCGGCGCGGTAGGGGTCGAAACGGATCTGGATCTGGCGCTCGTTGATCCCCTCGACTGCGACTGTCGAGACCCCTTCGATGCGTTCCAGCTCGGGTTTGACCCGCGCCTCGATAAGCGCCTGATGGTCATCGATCACCCCTTTGGCGCCGGGCAGCTGCTGGATGAAGAAGAAGGTGAGGGTATCGTTGCTGCTGTAGTTGTTGACGTAGGGGCCGCCGATCTTGTCCGGCAATCCCGAGACCCGGTTCAGCCGCGAGATCACATCGAGTTGGGCCCGTTGCATGTCGGTGCCGAGGGCAAACTCCATGTCGATTTCGGTAAAGCCGGGATAGCTGTTGCTGACAAGGCTCTTGAGCCCCTGCACCCCCTGCATCTCCTGTTCGATGGGGTCGGTGATCTCCGACTCCATCTCTTGGGGCGAGGCTGAACGCCAGCTCACCGAGATGTTGAGGTGTGGACGGTCGATGTCGGGGAACAGCTGGATCGGCAGTCCCCGGATGCTGAGCAGGCCCAGCAGGAAAATCAGCACGATCGAGACCGCCACCCAGATGGGGCGTTCGATCGCCGTTTTGGCGAGGTTCATTCACTCTTCCTGAGTTGTTGTTATCGGCCATTCCGCTGGCCTTGCTTCCAAAGCCCCTGCAACAGGGACTCAAGCATTTAACTGGAATTCTCCTAGCTTGTAAATGCATGGTTAACAAACAAAAAAACCGGCCACGAGGGCCGGTTTGGTAGAGGGTTGCCAAGGGATCAGGCGGCGTGCTCGACCTTGTTTGGCTGTTTGTTTGCTTGCTGGGAGAAGCCTTCCAGCTCGCCCGGGGCGAAGTTGTCTACCTGAATCGCTTCGTAGCGCAGGGCATCTGCGGCCAGCAGTTTGTCCGCTTCGTCCTTGCTCAGGATGGAACCGGCCAGCGCGGCGGCAACCAGCTCCGGCAGCGCCAGTTTGCGGGGCAGTTTGCCCTCTTTCTGGGCCTGCCCCAGCTTCTTCTCGTAGGGCTGCACAGCGACCATGGCCTGGAAGGCGCGCTCCATCAGGCCGACCGGATCCGCCTCGTCTTTGCCCACATAGCAGAGGGCGGTCAGACGGTCGCGGAACTCGCCCGGCTTCATCATGGCCAGACAGATGGCGTGGCAGCGATCGTCGGCCGGCATCTTGTAACCGATGCCGAACGGGAACACCACGCGCTTGAGTACGGCACCCACCACCTTGTTCGGGAAGTTCTGGAAGAAGCCCTCGAACGCCTTGCCAATCAGGTAGAGGTTGCGCTCCACCGCGTACTGCACGAACGGCAGGTCGGAGACCATACGGCCCTGATCCTCGTAATGCTTGAGGGTGGCGGAGGCCAGATAGAGGTGGCTCAGCACGTCACCCAGACGGGAGGAGATCATCTCCTTGCGCTTGAGATCGCCACCCAGCATCAGCATGGAGACGTCGGCGCACAGGGCCAGCCCTTTACTCATACGGGAGAGCTGTTTGTAGTAGCGGGCGGTTTCACCGGCCACCGGCGCGCTGTTGAACTGACCCAGAGTCAGCCCCTGGAACAGGGAACCGAAGAAGTTGCCGGCGCCGAAGGCGATGTGCTTCATCAGCAGGGCGTCAAACTTCTCGAGACCGCGTTCCACGTCGCTATCTGCTGCAGCTTCCAGCTCGGCAAAGACGTACGGGTGGCAGCGGGTGGCACCCTGCCCGAAGATCATCAGGTTGCGGGTCAGGATGTTGGCCCCTTCCACCGTGATGGCCACCGGAATGCCCATGTAGGCGTAGCCGGTGTAGTTTTTCGGGCCCAGCTGGATGGCTCGACCGGCGTGGATGTCCATGGAGTCATCCATGATCTGGCGCGCCATTTCGGTCATGTGGTACTTGGAAATCGCGGTGACGATGGCCGGTGCCTGACCCAAGTCCAGGGAACCGGCGGTCATGCGACGGGCCCCTTCCAGCTGATAGGTGAGGCCGCCGATACGGGCCAGTGCTTCCTGCACACCTTCAAACTTGCCGATGGACATGCCGAACTGCTTGCGCACATAGGAGTAGGCGCCCACGGTGCGGCTCGCCATGTGACCGCAAGCGGTGCCCAGCGCAGGCAGCGAGATGCCGCGACCGGCGGAGAGGCACTCCACCAGCATGCGCCAGCCGCGACCGGCGTAATCCGGGCCTCCGATGATCCAGTCGAGCGGAATGAACACATCCTTGCCGAAAGTCGGGCCGTTCAGGAACGCCAGACCCATGGGGTAGTGGCGATCGCCGACACGCACGCCGGGGTGGCTGGTGGGGATAAGCGCGCAGGTGATGCCGAGCTCTTCCTTGTCACCCAACAGTTTTTCCGGGTCATAGAGTTTGAACGCCAGCCCCAGCACGGTGGCGCGCGGCGCCAGGGTGATGTAGCGCTTGTTCCAGTTGAGGCGAATACCCAGCACCTCTTCTCCCTTGTGCATCCCCTTGCAGACAATCCCCTTGTCAGGAATGGCGCCTGCATCGGAGCCCGCTTCCGGCCCGGTCAGGGCGAAGCAGGGCACCTCTTTGCCATTGGCCAGCCCCGGCAGCCAGAAATCTTTCTGGGCCTGGGTGCCGTAGTGCATCAGCAGCTCACCCGGGCCGAGAGAGTTCGGTACCATGACGGTGACCGCCACGCTCAGGCTCTTGGTGGCAATGCGGGTGACGATGGTGGAGTTGGCAATCGCCGAGAACTCGCGGCCGCCATAGGATTTCGGGATGATCAGGGAGAAGAAGCCTTCCTTCTTCAGATAGTCCCACACCGGCTCCGGCAGGTCTTTGGTTTCGTTGACGATCTTGAAGTCATCAACCATGGCGAGCAGGGTTTCGACCTGATTGTCGATAAAGGCCTGCTCCTCTGCGGTCAGCTCGGCCTTGCCGTAGCCGTGCAGCTTTTTCCAGTCGGGGTTGCCGCGAAACAACTCGCCATCCCACCAGACGGAGCCGGCTTCCATGGCCTCCCGCTCGGTGGCCGACAAGGGCGGCAATATTTTTTTGAAGATGCCGAACACCGGACGGGTTACCACCTTTTTACGGATGGAGGGTACGCCGAGCACAACGGCTATCGCCAGCACCAGCAGGACAAGCAATGTGATCATACCGAAGTTCCTTCTATTTCACTGTTTCCGTTGATTTATTGTTGGTTGTTACACGGCCAGGGAGAGCCTGGTCGACTCCACGGGCGCCCCGACTCCGGACGCCAGATAAGGAATAACGTTGCGCACCAGCCCTTCCACATCGAGCTGCTGGCCAAAGTCGGCCAGGGCGATGTCGCGCAGCGCATCGGCAGAGGCCATGGTGAATACGACGGTGCCCAGGGTGAAGTGCAGGCGCCAGAAGAGATCCGCTGGCGACAGGGCCGGATTGGCCTTGGAGATGGCCTGGGTGATCCGCTGCAAAATGGGGCCATAGTGGGCGGTGATAAAGCGGCGCAGGTGGCCCTGGCTGTCAATATAGCCGCGCCCCAGCAGCTGCATGAAGATGGCCGGGCCGTTGGCCCGCACCGCTGATAGCTTCATCAGCGGCTCGACAAAACTTTCAAACAGTTGCAGCAAGGTCAGCTGCTCCTGCTCCATCAGTACCCGCAGGCGAGCATCGAGATCGGGCATAAACAGGCTCAGATAGCGGTCGAGCACTGCCTGGATCAGCTCCTTCTTGGAGCCGAAGTGATAATTCACCGACGCCAGATTGACGTCGGCTTCACTAGTGATCAGACGCAAAGAGGTATCGGCGAATCCCCGCTCGGCAAACAGCACTTCAGCGGCGTCGAGAATACGGTTTTTGGTATCGATTTTACTCACTGGACACCTCACTTAAACGAATGTTTAAAAAGTACGTTTCATAACGTGAAGTGTCAAGAGAATGTGAATGAGTGTTAGCGGAATGTTTTTCGATGAAAAAAGCAAAGTGGGCGGAACTTAGTCAAAAAGCAGGACTCTATATCTATGCCACTGCAATTAAACATTAAGTCTCGCCCAACCTGCTCCATGCTAGTTGGGCCTTTTTTTGCGCGTTTGTTACCAGTTTGCGGTTTGCAGGCAAAAAAAACCGCCGCAGGGCGCGACGGTGGGGAAAGTGAGTTCGCGTCATCCTGACAGCAAACTGTCGATGCGAGTTCAGGCATGTATCGACGGGGGCAGTATGCCAGCCAGAGCCCCTCAGACTATGTCAGCTTCGCGGTATTTTGTGACAAAGTGTGGCAAGCACTGGCGTGGCCCAAGCTGCCGCTCTTTGTTATGCTGCCCTTTCAAAATATGAGGGGAGAGAAGATGAAGTACCCGGTCGATACCCACACTCACACCATTGCCAGCACCCATGCCTACAGCACCATCCACGACTATCTGCCGATAGCCAGGGCCAAGGGGATCAAGCTGTTCGCCACCACGGATCATGGCCCCGAGATGGCCGATGCCCCTCATGTCTGGCATTTCGCCAACTTGCCGATATTGCCAAGAGTGGTGGATGGGGTAGGGATCCTGCGGGGTATCGAGGCCAACATCAAAAACCTGGAGGGGGAGATCGATTTTCCCGAGCGCTATGAGTCGCGCCTCGACATGATCATGGCGGGTTTTCATGAGCAGGTATTCCCTCCCTGCGATCAGGCTACCCACACCCAGGCGATGATCAACGCCATCAAGAGCGGCCGGGTCGACATGATCAGCCACCCGGGCAACCCCGCATTTCCCATCGACATTCAGGCGGTGGTCAAGGCGGCCGCTGACTATCGGGTAGCGCTGGAGATCAACAATTCCTCCTTCATTCATTCCCGCCCGGGGAGCGAAGGCAACTGCCGTGCCATAGTCGAAGCCGCGCGAGATCTGGGGGCCTATCTCACCTTCGGCTCCGATTCCCACGTGGCATTTACTCTTGGCGATTTTGACCACTGCCACCGTCTGGTGACCGAAGCGGGCTTCCCGCAAGAGCGGATCCTGGTGCGCTCCCCCCGCGCCCTGCTCGAATTTCTCGAAAGCCGCGGCCGGGCCCATATCCCCGAGTTTTCCGATCTGTAAATCGGACTCTAACACCATGAGCCAACTCATAAAATCGAGCTGCCTCAATTGACTTGCCGGCCATTTTTTATGAATGTGGAGAGCAACAAGCCGGTATAGCTCAGTTGGTAGAGCAGCGCATTCGTAATGCGAAGGTCAGGAGTTCGATTCCCCTTATCGGCACCATACAAAACAAAGGGTTAGCTTCTCAGCGAAGCTAACTCTTTGTGCTTTTTGGTTGGTGGCCCCTTCTCATACCCCTCTTTATGCGCTCGCAAAGCCAAGGGGGAAGGGTCGGCAGGCCAGACACCCGGTAGGTGGCCACTCAGGTGGTAACCAAGCGGCACTCGCTATTCCCCTCAGGTCACCTCGGGTTCTGGCTTGGCCGGTTCCGCCTGCATGGTGTGTTGCCCTCCTTGCCTCGGGCACTCCAGCTTGTCGATGCGCACCGCCGCCACCTTGAATTCGGGGATCTTGGCGTGGGGGTCGGTGGCATTGATGGTGAGCCGGTTGGCGGGGGCTTCGGCGAAGTGGAACGGGATAAAGACCACGCCCGGTTGCATCCGCTTGGTGACGAAGGCGGGCAGCTCGATATGGCCGCGGCGGCTGGTGACCTTCACCCGCTCACTGTTGCTGATGCCCATCCGCTGCGCATCCGCCACGCTCATCATCACCCGCGGGCCAGCCAGCTTGTCGAGCCCCCTGGTCTTGCGGGTCATGGTGCCGGTGTGGAACTGCTCCAGCAGGCGGCCGGTGGTGAGCACGATGGGATAGGTCTCGTCGGGCAGTTCGGCGGCATAGCGGAACGGGGTGGCGATCATCTCCCCCTTGCCACGGGTGAACTGCTTGCCGTGGAGCAGGCGAGTACCTTCGGGCGCCGCGTCGTTGCAGGGCCACTGCAATCCCTCCGGCCCCACCTTGTCCCACTGGATGCTGGCGTATTGCGGGGTAACCTGGCAGATCTCGGCGGTGATCTCCTGTGGGTGTTGATAGCGCCAGTCGCCGCCCATGGCGTTGGCGATCTGCTGGATGATCCACCAATCCTCCCGCGCCTCACCCGGTGCCTTGAGGGCGGGGGAGATGCGCTGCACCCGCCGCTCGGTGTTGGTGAAGTGGCCGCTCTTCTCGGCAAAGGAGCAGGAGGGGAGCACCACATCGGCCAGCTGGGCGGTTTCGGAGAGGAAGATATCCTGCACCACCAGAAACTCCAGCTGCTTGAGCCCCTCGATGACGTGATGCTGGTCCGGATCGCTCAGCACCGGGTTCTCGCCCATCACATAGAGCCCCTTGATGCTGCCCGCGCAGGCGGCATCGATGGTCTCGGTAAGGGTGAGGCCGGGCGTGCGCGGCAAGTCCGGCTGCTGCCAGGCGGCCGCGAAGCGGGCATGCACCTCGGGGTTGGCCACCTTCTGATAGCCGGGCAGGCAGTTGGGCAGCGCCCCCATGTCACAGGCACCCTGCACGTTGGATTGGCCCCGCAGCGGGTTGATGCCGCCCCCTTCGATGCCGATGTTGCCGCACAGCAGTTGCAGGTTGGCGATGGCCCGCACGTTGTCGTGGCCGGTGGTGTGCTGGGTGATCCCCATGGAGTAGTAGATGGCAGTGCGTTCGGCGGTGCCGATAAGGCGCGCGAGCTCGATCACCTGCTCGGCCGGTACGCCGGTGACAAGGGCCACCTTGTCCGGTGCATAGGCGGGGGAGAGCACCTCCGCTTGCAGCGCCTCGAACCCTTCTACTCGTGCGGCGATATAGGCCTTGTCGTGCCAGTCGTGCTGGATGATCTGCTGCATCAGGCCGTTGAGCAGCATCACGTCGGTGCCGGGGCGATGGGCCAGATAGAGGCTGGCATGGTCCGCCATCTCGATCCGTTTCGGATCGGCCACCACCAGCCGCGCCTTGCCCATGGTGACGGCCCGCTTGATATGGGAACCGATGATGGGGTGGGCCGCCGAGGTGTCGGAGCCGATGATGAAGATGAGATCCGAGTGGTCGATGCTCGGGATGTCGTTGGTCATGGCGCCGCTGCCGAGCGACGCCTCCAGCCCGGTGACGGTGGAGGCGTGGCAGAGCCGTGCGCAGTGATCCACGTTGTTGGTGCCCAGCTCCCGGCGCATGAACTTCTGGAACAGGTAGTTCTCTTCGTTGGTTGTTTTGGCCGATGAGAAACCTGCCAGCGCATCGCTGCCATAGCGCTGGCGCAGGGCGGTGAAACGCTCGGCCACCAGCGCTATGGCCTCTTGCCAGCTGGCGGGCACCAGCTTGCCATTTTTACGGACAAGCGGGGTGGTGAGGCGCTCCTCGCTCTGGATAAAGTCAAAGCCGAAGCGTCCCTTGACGCAGAGCAGCCCCTGATTGACCGGCGAGTTGCGATTCCCCTCCACATAGCGGATGCGGTTGCGCGCCTCATCGACGTAGAGGGTAACGCCGCAGCCCACTCCGCAGTAGGTGCAGATGGTATTAACCGGCGTGAGCAGCTCGGTGCGCCCCTGCGACTTGTCGCGGGCATCCACCAGGGCGCCGGTGGGGCAGACCTGTACGCAGGCGCCGCACTGCACGCAGTGGGAGTCGCCCATCGAGAGCCCCGTGTCGAACTGCGGCCGGTTCGAGAGGGTGCCATCGCTGTTCTTGGCAAAGCGCAGCACCCCCTGCACTGCTTGCTCACCACAGGTCTGCACGCACTGGCCGCAGCCGATGCAGCGGTTGGCATCAAAGACGATAAATTCGCTGCTGTTGTCCACGGCAAATTTCTGGCACTGGCTGGTATCGAGAGCGCTCTGCTCGACCTTGTATTCGGTGGCGTAGTCGCGCAGTGCACAATCGGTGTTGGCCTGACAGCCGCACTCGAGGCAGCGGCTGGCTTCGCTGCGGGCATCGGCATCACTCAAACCGCGTTCCACCTCGGCAAAGCTGCCCTCGCGATCCTGCTCTGCCAAATGGGGCATGATGGTGCGAGCGACTTTTTTCAGGTGAGCAAACTGGGCGGGATCGACCTGCTTGAGGGTGGGAGCCTTGCAGGCGTTGAAGGGGCGAACCGGGTCGATCATGTCACCATGGAGGAACTGAACGATGGCCAGCGCGGCCTTGCGACCATCGGCGACCGCCTCGATGGCGGTGGCGGGCCCGCGGCGCAGATCGCCGATGGCGAACAGGTTGCCGTGGCCGCTGTGCATGGTCTCGGGATGGGATTCCAGCGTCTGCCAGCGGGTGAAGGGGAGGGTGAGAGGCTCCCCTTCCATAAAGCTGAGATCCGGCTGCTGCGACACCGCCGCAATCACGGTATCAAACTCTTCAAGGAAGAACTCGCCAGTAGGCTCGGGGCGGCGACGGCCGGAGGCGTCCGGCTCGCCGAGGGCCATCTTCTCGAGGCGCACCTGACAGACGCGACCACGGCTGTCCGGCAGATTCTCCACCGGATTGGTCAGCATCAAAAAACGTACTCCTTCCTGCTCCGCCTCGTCGATCTCGTACGCTTCGGCAGGCATCTCGGCACGGGTGCGGCGATAGATAAGGGTGGTCTCGGCGCCGAGGCGTACCGCTGTGCGGGCGCAGTCGATGGCGGTATTACCACCGCCGATCACCGCGACTTTCTTGCCGGTGGTGAGCCGCTTGGCCAGCATCCGATCCTTGAGGTAATCGACCCCGAGATAGCAGCCGGCCAGGGTGCTGCCCGGGTAATCCATCGGCACCGCTTTGGAAGCGCCGACTGCCAGACAGACCGCATCATAGTCACGGCACAGCGCCGAGAGGGTGATCTGGTGGCCCAGTCGCTGCTTGGTGTGGATCCGCATGCCGCTTTGGCACATCAGGGCGATCTCCTGATCGAGGATCGCCTTGGGCAGCCGGTATTCGGGGATACCGTAGCGCAGCCAGCCACCCGCTTCGGGCATCGCCTCGAACAGATCGACCTCGAATCCCTCGTAGCCCAGATAGTAACCGCAGGTGAGGCCGCCTGGGCCGCTGCCGATAATGGCAACCCGCTTGCCCTTGGCGGGCTTCTTTGCCGGTTGATAGGGGGCAACCTCGGCCAGATCGAGATCGGCGGCATGGCGCTTGAGCTGGCGAATGGCCAGCGGTTCATCCACCAGCGCGCGGCGGCACTCCGCCTCACAGAATGCGGGGCAGACCCGGCCGATGGAGAGGGGCATCGGCAGGGTCTGATTGATGACGGCCATCGCCGCTTCGTGCTCCCCCATGGCGATATGGTGCAGATAGGATTGAATGTCCACCCCGGCCGGGCAGGCGCGTTGGCAGGGAGCTTCGCAATCGGCGTAGTGATCTGCGAGGATGCGACCGAGCGCCTGCTGGCGGTGCGCGCGCAGGGCATCGCTGTGCGTCGTGATCATCATCCCTGCCTCGGGGCGCGTCTCGCAGGCGCGCCGGATGCCGAGACCGGCAATCTCGACCACGCAGAGATCGCACGGCGTCTTGGGGGCGCTGGTGTTGTCACCGCACAGGGAGGGGATGTCGATCTGGTGCTGTTTGGCTATCTGGAGCAGGGTCTGGGTCGGGTTAACCGTCAACTGAGCCCCATCGAGGGTGATGGTGATCATGGCGTCATAAACTCGCTTTCAAGGCGCAGAAAATGCTGCATCTGGCGGAGCCAGCAGGGGAAGCGACAGGGAGGTCGCTTGCTATACGCTCACCATAACAAAGATTATTTACAACTTTATTTGATTTTAGACAGCTTATTGTTCAAAAGGGAAAACGATTTCAGGTTGTCTTGTCTACCTCATCGGCACGGCTCATCTTTGAGAGCTATTCCTGTTAAAGCAGAAGATTCATTGTCTTATTGTCAGTTTGTGCATCTAGCAGAAGAGAGGCCGCTCTCGCTCGCGGTAGGTGTGATCCGCCAGTAGTACCATTTTTATGCAACTTATTTTGCATAAGTGGTGACTCAAGGCATGCGGTGCATGCAGAGCAAAGGGGGGGGGCACTCGACTGGATAGACGGGGCTGGAGAGGGGGAGGGCATGCAGTGAGTGGTGAGCCCTAGATAAAGAAAATGGCCACCTTTTCCAAGGTGGCCATTCACGTTGCCGATCGGCGCGCTGTTGGCCCAAAGGGTTGGTTGCGGAAGATCAGCCGGATATCAGGGTGGGCAGCCGGGCTTGCCAGATCTGGTGCCAGTGCTGCAGTTCGCTGCGTGGCATAGGGCGGGCTGTAAAGAAGCCCTGGCAGATATCGCACCCCAGCTTGGCCAGCAGTTGCCAGGTCTGCACATCTTCCACCCCTTCGGCGACTGATTTCAGCCCCAGCTTGCGGGCCAGCTCGATGCTCGATTCGATGATGGCCAGACGGGAGGGATCGGCATAGCAGCGATCGACAAACGAACGGTCAAGTTTGAGCTCGGTAAACGGCAGCAGCGCCAGCTGCTGCATCGAGGAGTAGCCGGTACCGAAGTCATCGATGGAGAGGCCAAAGCCGTGCATCCGCAGCCGGGTCAGCACCTCCAGAGCCTTGCCGATATCCTCGACAAACGAGCTTTCTGTCACCTCCAGGGTGATCAGCTCGGGATTGACGCCCCAGCGCTGGCACTGGTTGATCAGGAAGTGGCAGAGATCTCCCTCAATCAGCGAGGTGGTTGAGAGATTCATCGACAGATTGAGGGAGAGGCCGGTCTGCCCCCACAGATGGCAATCCTGCAGCGACTTGTTGATGATGACATCGGTCAGCTGATCGATAAGGCCGTTATTTTCCGCCAGCGGGATAAACATGCCGGGAGAGATCAGCCCGTATTCCGGATGCTGCCAGCGGGCCAGCGCCTCCATCCCCACCCACTGGCCGGATGCAAAGCCGACCTTGGGTTGATACCAGGGCAGTAGCTGGTCGTTGTCGAGGGCTCGTTTGAGCTCGTCCACTGAGAGGACGAGGCCATCGTCCTTGCCCGAGGGAGCCGACTTTGGCGCCCAGGAGTCGATCAGCTGGCGCAGTCGCTGCGGGCTGGAGGGTTTCTCGATGCGACCCAGCACATGGAGACCATAGGCCGCGCTCATCCGCAGCACGGCCTCCACCACGTCATCTTCCAGCGCGCTGGAGAGGATGATGCCGCCCCGAAAGCCACCCAGCGAGAGGCGGCGCAGCAGCGCCATGCCATCCATGCCGGGCATCCGCAGATCGCAGAACAGAATGTCGACAGTGTGGCTCTGGCATAGCGCCAGAGCCTCGATGCCGTCTGCGGCCTCGAGCAGTTGCTGATAACCGAGCGCCCGGATCTGGTGCATCAGGGTCTTGCGTTGAAACCCGTGATCCTCGACCACCATGATGACCAACTCGTCTGCCGTTCTACTCATCGAGCCACAATCCCATTTCACGTTCTATATTGTTCATCTGTTCTTCCACTCTTTGTGTCAGCAGCGCGAGCTCGCTCAACTGCTTGAGGCGGGCCGCCGATTCCAGTTGCGCCGCCTGCTCGGCCAGGGAGAGCTCCCCGACCATTCTGGCTGCCCCCTTGATGCGGTGGGCGATCTCCACCAGCTCCTGGCTATCATCGGAGGAGAGCGCGCTCATCATAGCGTGGCAATCTTTCCGGTTGGAGGCCAGATACTCCCTTGCCATGCTTTTGGCAATCCCTTCATCGCCAAACAGATCTTGCCAGCGACCGATCATGTCGAGATTGATGATCTGTCGTGCGGGAACTCTCTCTGTGATCGTAGTCGCGGGCAACCACCGCAGCAGCATCTGGCGCAGTGACTCCAGCGAATAGGGTTTGCACAGCATGCCGTTCATGCCGGCTGCCGTCATATTGGCTGCCGCCTCCTCCGAGGTATCGGCGGTGACGCCGATGATGGGGGCTTGCTCTCCTTGTTCCCGCAGGCGGCGGGTCAGGGTGTAGCCATCCATGTGCGGCATGTGGCAGTCGGTGATCAGCAGGGCGAAATCCCGGGTTTGCCAGGCGCGAAGCGCCTTCTCGCCATCTTCCACTACCTCGCACTCCACCCCCAGAATCGCCAACTGACGGGTCAGCAGGGCACGATTGACCAGATGATCATCGGCGACCAGCACCCGCCCGCTCAGTTTTTCGATGCTGGCGGCATGGGTGGCCACGGCTCGCCCGGTGATCAGCTCGCGGCAGCTTTCGAGCAACAGATCCGGATAGAGGGGGGATTGGCCGAGGCGCCACCAGTTCTCCGAGCCCATGCGCCCCCGCAACGCTTCGCGGGGGGAGAGGATGACCCCCTTGAGAGTGCCGGACTGCAGCAAGGTGTGCCAATCGCTCCCCATGCTGGACTCCAGCGCGGCCTCTTCCGCCAACAGCAGGCCGTCGAGATCGGCGGTGAGCTGGTGGATATCGAGGGGGCTCAACCGGGCGCCGAGCCGCACCATGGTGGCCTGCAAGGCGGCATCGCTACCCAGCCACCACCATTCGCTGCCCGCCAGTGCGGGTGGCTCCCACAGGCCATTGAGCAGCGGGATGCTGAAGCGGAAACAGGCCCCTGCACCGAGCTGGCTCTTGACTGTCAGGGTGCCGCCCATCTTCTTCACCAGCTGATCACAGATGGTCAGGCCCAGACCGGTACCACCAAAGCGGCGATTGATATCGGATTCCACCTGCTCGAACGGGGTAAAGAGCAGCGCTTGCTTCTCTTCGGCGATGCCGATGCCGGTATCCGTCACCGCGATAACCAGCTGCTGGTCGTGGCAGCTGACCTGGATCGAAATGGCGCCCTGCTCGGTGAACTTCACCGCATTGTTGAGCAGATTGGAAACCACCTGGCCCACTCTGACCGGATCGATATCGGCCAGGTCGGGGAGTTGATCCTCCCACTGGAGCGTGACCTTCAGCCCCTTGCTATAGGCCAGCGCGGCATGGCCGCGGATCACATCGCACACCACAGGTTGCAGACGGCAGGATTGGCGATTGAGGTGCAGCTGACCCGCCTCGATTTTGGAAAAGTCGAGGATATCGTTGACCAGATAGAGCAGGTGGTTGGCCGAGCTCTCCACATTGCGCAGCAGATAGCGCTGGTCATCATTGAGCTCGCTCATGCGCAGCAGCTCCAGCATGCCGTGCATGCCCGAGATGGGGGTTCTCAGCTCATGGCTCATGGTGGCCAGGAAACGGCTGCGAGCCTGCATCGCCTGCTCGGCCGCGGCGCGCGCCTCACGCAGCTCATGCTCCTGTTGCTTGATGGCGGTGATGTCCTGCACCACGCCGTTGAGCAGGCGATCATGGCCCTGTTGCGCCACAAAGTTGCCGCGGATCTGGATATAGCGCTCCCCCTGAACAGAGGGCACCAGCACCTCCATATCGAGCGGCTCAAGGGTTTGCGCATGTTTGGCCACCTTATCGATAAAGGTTGCCAACGCCTCATCGTTCAAGCCGAGGATCTCGCCGCCAGACTCGGCTGCCATCAACTCTTGGTGGGTCATCCCGAGAATGTCGCTGGCCCCTTGGGACAGATAGAGGAATTTCCCCTTGCCGGCCCCTTGCCAGAGATATTGATAAACCAGACCCGGCATGCTGTCGGTGATGTCCCGCAGTCTGCCCTCCACTTCCCGCACCTTGTTTTCGGCTGCCTTGAGGGCACTGACATCGGTCAATACCGTCAGCACCCCCTGAATCGCGCCGTCTGCTGCGCGATAGGGCAACTTGACGTAGACCACGTGAAGGGGAACATCCCCCTCGCGCTGGGTATAACCCGATCCTTGGAAGATATCGCCGGTTTCCCAGACCGCACGCTCCTCGCGCAACATCTGTTGCCGCTCGTCCTCGGTCATATAGCCCCAGCGATCCCCTTCTTCCCCATCACCGACAAACAGCTCGCGGTATGCCCGGTTGCTGAGGGTCAGGCGATGATCGCGATCCCGCAGCGCCACCATATTGGGCAGGGAGTCGAGCAGGGTCTGGATGAACACCAACTGTTCATTGAGCGTCTTCTCGGCCCGTTGTCGCTGCACGATCTCCCGTTTCAGGGTACGGTTCCAGGCCCAGAACAGGGTAAACAGCAGGGTGGCAGTTGCGCCGCTCATTACGAACCAGAACAGCACTGTTTCGTTATTGATGCCGGTCTGCACGCTCATGGAGAGCCAGCGTCTCTCCACTTTATTGAGCTCCTCCGGCGGTATCGAATAGAGCACCTTGGTAAGGATCCGCTGCAGCATGGGGTCTTTGCGCGTAGCCATGGCGACCGGCAAGCGCAAGTCTTTGCCGGCATAGACCACCTGATAGCGTTCGCTCACCCGCTTGTTGATGGATGGTAGGGTGACCATCACGTAGTCGGCATCGCCCGTGTCCAGCAGCTCCAGCAAGCGGTTGTCATTGTTGACCTCTACCGGATGGGCGCCGATGTGGGTCAGCAGATCTTTATCCAGCGAGCCATGCACCATGCCGACCCGTTTCCCTCGCAGCAGTGAGAGATCGGTGATATCGGCACTGCGTTTGGGGGCAATAACGACCCGATCGACAAACAGATAGCCGGGGGTGAACAGCGCAAACTGGCCGCGGTCGTGGTTGGGGGAGATGGCCGGAATAAAATCGATCTGCCGCAGCTTCAGCATATTCTGGGTTTCACCCCAGCTATTGGTGCGAACCAGAGAGAACTTCAGCCCGGAGACTTGCTGCATCAGCGCCATCAGGTCCGCCACATAACCGACCAGCCTGCCCCGGTAATTGAATTCGCTCATGGAGGTCCAGTCCGGAGAAACGCCGTAAGTCAGCTCAGGATGCTGGTTGAGCCACTCCTGCTCCTCAGGGGTAAACTGCACAGACTTCACCGCTCCTGAGTCCGCATGTTGGCTAGTTGTGGTGGCGGCCAGCATGTGACGACGATCTTCAACCGGTATCTCGTTGAATGCCTTGCTCACCAGGCTGACCAGTGCCGGGTCGCTCTTGTGCATATTGATGGAGAGAGACGTGCCGCTTACCCATTCCGGAGTGGCAATGGTGAAGCCAGCCTTGGGGTGCTGATCTTTCACCATCACCAGTGACGGCATGTCGGCAAGATAGGCGTCAGCCATGCGCTTTTTGAGCATAAACGCTGCTTCGCTGCGACTCTCTGCCTCGGTCACACGGGGAAATCCCAGTTTTTTCAATTCACTGCAAGCATTGACTCCTGTGACACAGATCCAGTGCAAACCATGGGCATCCTGTCGTGACAACTTCGTTTTGCCATTGTTGAGCAGCACGCCGCGCGGCATGGAGAGCAAAAACGGCAGGGAGACAATATTGGATCGCCACTGTTCGCTTGGCTGGTCGTTCACCAGCATGTCGATTTCGCCGTGGCCAAGCCCGGTTAGCGCATCCACGTAGGAGGGGTAAACCTTGTAGCGCAGGGTCAACCCGAGCGTTCTGGCAATCTGCTGCGCAATGTCGGGGACTGGGCCGGTAAAGCGTTGATCTGCATCCTTATAGCTGTATGGAGGGTCACCCATCGTCGGCATGCCGATGACCAACTCCTGGTGTGATGACAGCCAGGCGCGCTCAGACAGATCAAACTCGTCTTCATTCAGACTGGTAATGGCGTGCGCCGCCACGCCCCAGAGCAGTAGCAGGAGAAACAGGAATAGACGATCACATTGGCGGAGCATCAGAAGGAATCCAACAGAATTGGGCGCGTATTGTAAGTGCATTAAAATGCAGCGGCCAACCTCAATTTACTCAATAATGTTCCGCGGCATATCTGCCTGCTGCAAGCCGGTGCTGGTCTATCCCGACAGCATTGGTTGCAGCTTAGCTGCGACATCAAGGGCAATCAGCCACTGATTGGTACAAGTGTGGGTCTGGAGAATTTTCTATTTGGTTCAAGCCGTCAGGCGCTGGGGTGGGTAGGGGATGTATTGAAGGACTTACAGGGGGGAACCTGTTTTTACTGTAACAAGGCGATACACGGGAGTGGCGAGGTAGACCATTTCATCCCCTGGCGTCGTTATCCAATCGATTTGGGCCACAAATTCGTACTGGAACACGTCAACTGTAACCGGAGCAAACGGGGTTTTTCTCGCCGCTGCCGAGCACAGGAATGCCTGGTACGAACAGAATATTCTGACTCACGGGGCGTACCTCACTGACGAGCTGGCCCCTCTGGTGAGCGTCTATGCCGAGCGTTCTACCGCCATCGCCACTTGGGCCTATCAGCAAGCACTCCGTGAGCATGTTCGGTTGTGGCGTGGTATTGACCTGTTTGTGAACGTGACAGCCCCCAGTGTGAATATTCCCCTGCGCTTTCTGTGAGGCGTTGAGGCTTTCAAGCTTTGTCTAG
>NZ_LYSQ01000020.1:0-112724 GCF_001728955.1 Aeromonas sp. DNP9
GTCATCATCGAAGCTG
This sequence comes from Aeromonas sp. DNP9, assembly GCF_001728955.1. Taxonomy (NCBI): domain Bacteria; kingdom Pseudomonadati; phylum Pseudomonadota; class Gammaproteobacteria; order Aeromonadales; family Aeromonadaceae; genus Aeromonas; species Aeromonas sp. DNP9. Next base: position 17 of record NZ_LYSQ01000020.1, read on the forward strand.
AATACCGACCGCTCGCCAGTAATCAGAGTGACTGTGGCACTGTCGGTCACGCTATCGCCATCACCATCCATCACGGTCACGCTGTACTGCAGCTGCACGGCGCCGTCCTGGCTCAGCAACAGGTTTACCGCCTCGTCAAAGGTGGCGTTATCACCATGGTCCAGCGCTTCGTACAAGGTGGTTTCCAGTTGGTAGACTGGCGGGTCGCCGGCATCGGCCACATTGACGATCTTGATCGTGAACACCGGGTCGCCACCATTGGCATCGCGTCCCACCAGGTTCCCCCCCTCCTGGAACAGGGTGATTGCCCCCCCTACAGTCGAACTCAGATTGGTCGCCAGCCCCCCCACCGGTACCCCCACGAAGCTCAGGCTGGCGGTGGTGCTACCCACACCGTCCGAGCCATAGCTGACGCCACTTTGGGCAAACAGGCTGGCCAGTCCGCCACTGACGCTGCTGTACACCTGGGCCAGGCCCGGACCGGTATCGTCGTCATTACCATCGGCGGTCTCACCAGACGCCGCACGGTCGTCCCCGACGCTCTCATCCAGGCTGACCTGCAGGGCCGCCAGTTCCACTTCCGAGGCCTCGGCACTGACACTCAGGGTCGGGCCATCATCATCGAAGCTGAATACCGACCGCTCGCCCGCAATCAAACTGACAGTGGCACTGTCGGTCACGCTATCGCCATCTCCGTCCACACGGGTCACGCTGTATTGCAGTCCCAGACTGTTCTGTCCACTGAGCAGCAGCGACAGTGATTCATCAAACAAACCGGTGTTGTCATGAGACAAGGCTTCAAACTGGGTGGTCTGCAGTTGGGATACCCCATCTACCACCACAATCTTAATGCTGAAGACCACATCTCCTTCACCATCAACCCCTTGCAGCTCGGTCGCGCTCACTGCATTGAGGGTAATCTCACCACCTTTGGTGGCCGACAGGTTGGTGGCAACCCCCGCCTCGCCAATTCCGACAAAGCTGAAACTGCCGGTGATGCTACCTGCACCATCAGCACCGTAGCTGCCACTGCTGGTAAACAGTGACAGCAAACCACCTTCAATCGCTGTTGTAGCCCGGGCCAGTACACCCTCTGCGTCATCACTGACATAGCCGTCATTCACATCACTTTCGCTGTAGGTATCCTCTTTGCCAACCGTCTCGTCCAGACTGACCGACAATCCACCCAAATTAGCCTCTTCGGCCACCCCCACATCTTGGGTCGGCACATCATCCTGAATAACGATGTCCAGCGTTGCACTGGTTGTATCACCGTCATCATCGGTCAAGGTCACAGCGAGACTCTCACCCAATTGCAGGTCAGAAGCGGGTTGTTGATGGGCCTCGTTATCAAGGAGGGTATAACTGTAGGAGACACTGCCGTTACCGGTAACGGGATCGTAGGTTATTGAGGTGATTTGCAATCCATTGCCAAGCGGCGTTTCAATGGATACAGGCTGAGCAACCACGGTGCCATTGCTGATCAACTGGATCGCCCCGATTGCCAGCGTTTGCACACCATCAGGGGCATTAAAGGTAAACACCCCACTTTGAGTTAACGCGGCAGCGTTAGGTGCCGAACCGTCGGCCAAGTTGGCATCACTGACCAACACCTCTCCCCCTTCCTGAGTAAGCCCATCAAGACTTACCTCCTCATCTAGCGGAATAATGGAGATAACGAGTGTTGAAGTCACTGTGTCCTGGCCATCAGTTACCTGATAGCTCACCGGGGGAACTGCGCCATCATAGTTAGGAGCCGGAGTAAAGGTATAGCTCCCATCCGGATTGATGATCAGCGTGCCCACTCCGGTAATGGTGGCAGCAACACCGGCAGGGACTCCGATATTGATACCCCAGTCATATGAAACGATAGAGGCATCAGCCGGTCCATCTGGATTGGCACTATTGTCGAGCAAATTCCCACTGACCTGGGTGTCTTCCAGGGTCACGGTGGTTTCGCCCAAATCATCAAGCTGATTTTCAAGAATCAAATCTTCGGCCTGATTTTCATTGATGACAGCAGCCGTATCGTAGGTTGTATCAAACCCTGCAGCCGCTATCGTGGCATCGCCGGTTCGATCAATTGTGACGAAACCACCATTACCACTGGCCCCCGCAACCCCACCAATACCGCCACCACCACCGGCCGCTGGTGCCCCACCAGCAGCAGAAGCCTCAAAGTTTTGAGTCGGGTCAACCCCCTGCAGAATCGATTCTTGCAATGCGGCAATATCTGAAGGAGCGCCTTCCTGGCTGGCAGTCACTTGCGGTTGAGCAGGTTCAGCGGACTCGGAACCTACCGGTACATCCGATGCAGGAGTATCGTCATAAGGGGAAAGAGCCAGCTTGGCGTCATCCGCTATGGTCAATTTGGCCCCAGGTTGGAGAATTTCCCCTTTTTGCAGAGGGCGGCTGCTTCCATCAGCCAGCACAATCTCCACATTGCCTTCGATAGCTGAGACAACCACGGACTTGTCGATAATTTGGGTACGCATATCCATTGCTCCAAGGTGACAGATCTTGATGTCTACACCGTAGAAGTAGATAGCGCGCTGTTCCGTTGCAAAAAAGCGTACGTTCGAGAGAAATTCAACAAATGGACGGAAAAAAATCGAAGAGTTGGTATTTCTTAATACAAATCAGAACCCTAGATACAGCCCCATTCAAGGCTGACCTTGAGTTGGTTATAGAAAAATGGCGAAAAGAGAAGTGACTGGTATAAAAAAGGCCCCTATCGGGGCCATTTCCAGCATTTAGTTCAAGACAATGGGAAGGCAGGATGAACAAATCCCTGGTAACCATCGATATGCAACTTGGAAAGCAGTTCCACTTGATGTTGATCCTCGACACGGGTCGCAATGGTGGTCACACCGGCATTGTGTGCGGCGCGACACACTGCAGCCAGGAATGAGGTGTCAGCCCCCGGCTCCATGACCTGACTGGTATAACCGTGATCGACCTTGACATAAGCCGGTGACAGCTCCTCCAGATAGCCCAGAGACTGGAAGTGACGACCATAGTGGTCAACCCCCCACTGGAAGCCATGAGCTTGCAAGGTGCCAACCAACGCAGCCACGTTGTCTTTATGTTTCATGATGGCAGCTTCAGGTATTTCAAATAACAACCGCTCTTTGAGCTCTGCATGCTCGGTCAGATAGCGCGTCAGCCAGGTTAAAAATTCATCCGAGCAGAGCGAGCCAGCAGTGATGTTGATCGCCAGTACCAGATCAGACTGTTTTTGCAGTAATGGAACGCAAGCATCAAGCACCGCCTGGTCAAACTCGCCACCCAATTTGAACTGTTCAATCGCGGGCAAGAACTGACCGGCAAAATAATCTGTGCCGTCGCGAGAGATAGAAGCAAACAGCTCGGCATGCAACCTTGCTCCATTATCAAACCGGCAAGCTGGTTGTGCTTTGAAGCGCCAAAGTTGTCGTGAAATGGCATCTTGTACCAGATCTCGCCAGGCCAAACGCCCCATCAAACCTTGCTCGGTCCCCCCTTCCATCACCACAGCACCGCGGCGTTCATTGCGCGCCTTGCCAAGCGCATTATCGGCTTTGGTCAACAAGGCAGAGAGATCATCATTGCCATCACGACCGGCAATACCAATGACGGAGAGCGCATCCCCTTCGCCCATTGGATTCACCACCAGATCGGCAATGCGGCTATTAATCACTTCAGCCAGCTCTTTTAGCTGAGTCAGATCGTCAGTTGGACAGAGCAACGCATATTCCGTCGCGGAGATCCGTGCCAAGGCGGCGCCATCCCACCCTTTTAATTGCTCTTTCAAAGCCTGAGCTATCGATTTGACCATGTTGTCACGGGCAGCAAAGCCTTCATCGCGATAGATATCATCCAGCATGTCGACCGCAACCAGCATGACGCCACCTTGGCCAGCCTCTGCTATCCATGCGTTTACCTGACCCACAAAATAGGCTCGGTTGCCAAGTCCCGATACGGCATCGACATAAACCCGCTCACGCAATTTCTCGGCCTCATCGGCTTGCTCTTTAAACTGCAACGCCAACTTGCTTGAGAGGGTGTTGATCGCCTGAACGACCTGCTTCAATTCATGGGTTTTAGGCTCCGGGATCGTATGACCGAAATGGTGCAGCTCGATCTCGACGGCTTGATCACAGATCTGTTTGAGTGGCTTGAGCAAGTAGTTGAGTGCTCTCATCAACAAAATTGTGGTGATCAAAAAGCCGACCAGAAACCAGCTCGCCAGCTCACTCATCCCCCGCCACAACTCGTAATAAGCCTGGCCTGGGTGACCCACTACTTTTAATTTTCCAAGCTGCAACCAGCCAGACGTCAAAATTGACTCGTTGGATACCTCAGGAAACAGTCCCAAATTCACAAACCACTGCGGTACCCCCTGAATATTGTTGGTATTTTCCTGCTCGATGACATCCTTTGATGCCAGCAAATCCAAGCGAACCAATCGATAATAGCCACCATCAAAAATGGCCTGGATCACCGACTCGGCACCAACTTTGTCACCGTTTTCCAGATAGGGGGTGAGCGCAAGCCCCAGCGAGGTTGCCGTATTGATGACCGTTGTTTCCTGTTGCTGCGCAAGATAAGTGCGGGTTGAATTGAATTGCACCCAGTATGTGGCCGCAAATAACAATCCAAACAGCAGCAGCATGGTGGCTAATAACTGTCGATAGAGCGTCATAGGTTAATCATCCAAATTCACCACTGGCCGAGCCAATCGCCCCGAGGTCATGCGATTGCGTAAATCATTCCATAATCCCAAGCGGGATGATTGACCAGCCAGTTCCCCTTGGCCTCGTGCCTTCATCAACCACAAGTGACTACCGTTAAAACTGTAAATAGGCACCAGATCACGCCGCTGTGTGGCAGGGCGAATCGAGCCTATCAAATTATCCAAAATAACCGGAACGGAGGAGGGGGTCTCATAATATGCCACCACCATGTGAAACTGGTTGTAATCAAGAGCCTTGACGTACACCATCCGCATTTTATCATCCGGGATCCCAAGCTCGAGCAGCGTAGAGTATTTGGCGATACTGAAATCTTCACAGTCTCCCCCGGCGGCCCCCAAAAATTCTAGCGGGGTTGCCCAATAATCCTTTTTGCGCCACAACTTGATATCGTCAATAAAACGCATCCGATTGAAAAAATTATTAACCCGCTCAAGCTTTTTTTCTTCGCTCAGGGCCCTGCCCTTCGTCTCCATGACCAGCATACGCCAACTGGTTACACGCTTGCCGGCTCTGGCGCCATAGGTCTGCTCCGCCCGTTTGATCAAGTTGAGATCTTCCTGTGGCAAAGGCTGACTGGCACAGAGCAGTAGTGAGAAGGGTAACAGCAGGATCCATAAGGAGTGGCGCAGAGCGCGTAGCGATCGGTATCTCCATTCATTAAGAAGATAACACCATCGGCTACCGCTACCACGCTGGAGTGTCACATCATATTCCTGCTGCATTATTACTGCTGCACTCCTCAAAGCTCGTACAACAACCTGCGTTAGCCAAACATGGTGACTGCCAGCAGCAGTCACCATGTTGGCGTTCATGATCCCTGCGGGATCATGAACAAACGGTTATTGCCTGGCCTGCCATTCAGCGGGTTGTTTGACGCTAAATGCATTGAGCAGACTGCCTGTCGCGTTGAGAATGCGATAGTCAGCCAGCAGTGCATCATACTCGGCAGTGATATAGCTGCGACGCGCCTCGAACAGTTCGTTCTCGGTGTTCAATACGTCCAGCAATGTCCGCTGACCCAAACCAAACTGCTTCTTGTAGGCCTGTACGGTGTCATAGCTGGCGTCAACATGCTCTTTCAGGAAGGTCTTTTGCTTGGCCAGCGACTCTTTCGCGTTCCAGGCCAGACGAGTGCCTTCCTCCACCTGGCGGAACGCATTCAAATGAATGTCTTTCGCCTGAGAGTAGAGCGCCGATGTTGCATTGCTCTCTGCCACATCAGAACCGCCACGGAACAGGTTGTAACGCATCCGCACCATGGCGGTCAGATCATCGTTGCGCCCTTTGACCGCATCGATATCCTCATTCCAGTTCTGATCGACCTCGAATGTCACATTGGGGTAGAAACCGGATTTGGCACCTTCATGCTGGTACTTGGCCGCTTCGATATCCTGCAGGGAAGAGAGCAGGGTCGGGTGGACTTCGGTCGCTGTTTTCAGAGCACTATCGAGGCTGGTCGGGATAAGCTCGGTATTGGGAACCGGCTGTACCAGATCTTTAGGTACCTCGTTCACGACACGAATAAATTCGCTTTCTGCGTCGCGATAGTTGTTTTCGGCAGCGGCCTGATTTGAATAGGCCCGGGCAACACGACCTTCAATCTGGGTCTGATCCGCAGTAGAGCCAAGCCCTGAATCAGTCCGCTTGCTGATGTCGCTGCGGATCTGTTCGTGGGTTTCCAGGTTTTGTTTGGAAAGCTCCAGGATCTCCTGCTGGCGCAGCATATTGAGGTAGACCTCAGCTACTCGAAGTGCGGTATTCTCTGCTTCGGAGATCATCGCCAGACGCTGGGCATTGGCTTCAGCTTCGGTTCTGGAGACGTTGTTGCTGACATCAAAGCCATCAAACAACATTTGCCGCAGACTGAGTCCAGCCTCCTTGCGAGTCATGGAATCATCAATATTGCTGTTGGCACTGGCAGCACGGGTAGAAGGGCTGTCAGTTTTTTCATAGCCTACGCCACCACGCAGATCGATCGTGGGATAATAGCCACCCTTGGCTCCATCATGCTGATAGAGTCGTGCCTGATACAGATCAAACGCTTCCTTGATCTTGGGATGCGTAGCAAGTGTCTGTGCCACCGACTCTTCCAGAGTCTGGGCCTGACCCAAACTAGGGATCAGGATGCAGCCACTGACCAGCATGGCAACAATCGTTTTTTTCATGTTATCTCCAGTCATGTTTTGTTTTTAGATTGTTGGCTTATCGTTCTCTCAGTGCCGACTGCTTTGCCCGTAAAATCGGCTTAAGCAAATAGTCTAGGACACTTTTTTTACCAGTAATGATATCAGCACTGGCTAACATACCGGGGATGATGGGAAGTGCGTTAAGCTCATCGCCCAAGTAACTTTTCTCTGTTCGAACCCGAACCAGATAAAAGGAGTTCCCCTCCTCATCCTGGATCGAATCCGCACTTATCTGTTCAACCTTGCCATGCAATCCTCCATAGATTGTAAAGTCGTAGGCAGTAATTTTGACGATGGCATCCAGCCCCGGTCGCAGGAAGGCGATATCTTTCGGTGACACCTTGGCTTCTACCAGCAAGGTATCCTCCAGCGGCACAATCTCCATCAAATCCATGCCGGGCTGAACCACGCCGCCCAGGGTGTTGATCTTGAGCTTCTTGATGGTGCCCTTGAGCGGTGCAATCACGCTGGTCCGGTCAACCCTGTCTCGCAAGCCAACCTGCCCTTCTGATAACTGGCCAAGCCGCCCCTGTTTCTCATTCAGTTCAGTCTGGGAATCTGCTCTGAACTTGAGCGCAATATCATTACGCTTGGAGATGGTCTCACGCAGTACCGAATTGAGTTTTGGGATCAGCAGACGGTTGCTCTCCAGCTCCCCCTGCATCTCGTTGACCTGCCGCTCAAGCTTGATTAGCTCCACTTGAGGCACTATACCTTCTTTCGCCAACGGACGGCTAATATTCAGTTCCTGTCTGGCCAAATCCACACTGCGATTCACGGTGCGGATCTTGGCATTCAGTTCAATCAGCTCCTGCTCTTTCTGTTCGATTTGCTGACCAAGAATATAGAGCTGGTTCTTCAGGTTATTGAGGCGATCCCGCTGTACAGACCGCTCACGGTGTGCGTATTCGGCAAAAACGGTTTCATAACCATCGGGAAACTGGATTGGCGCTTCACCTACCACGACCTGTTCACGCCACCCCAGTGCCGGGTCGTTTTTCACCTCGACGCTGGCCATCTCGGCGCGCAGACGGGCCACATCCCCCTTTAGAGTGACCACCTCTTGCTCCCGTTCTCTAAAGTCGGAGCGGAAACGGGTGTCATCAATGCGCAGCAGCGGCTGCCCCTTTTCGACGATATCCCCCTCTTTGACGAAGATCTCTTTGACGATCCCCCCTTCCAGGTTCTGGATCACCTGCAGCTGACGGGATGGAATAACCTTGCCCTGACCCACGGTGACTTCATCCAGTTCGGCCCAGGCCGCCCAGACGATGGCACTCATGAAAAAGAGGAAACAGCACCATAGCAGGATACGAGCTCCGGTCGGCGTGGTCAGCAGTACAGCTGCCGCGCCGTCATCGACAAACTCCAGATGCTCTGGTGCTGGCAATACCTCGCCGGAAGGCGTCTTTTTGCTGCGCTTGAACCAGTCCATGAGCCCCTTAACCATGGGACACCTCCTGCACGCGCACCTTGCCTTCCTTCAACTGCTGCAACACCACCTCTTTGGGGCCATCAGCAACGATCTGCCCCTGCTCGATAACGATCACTCGCGATGCCACATCCAGCATCGAGGTTTTGTGAGTGATGAGGATCAATGTGGTTTCCGGGCCCAGTCTGGCGAGCTCCTGTTTGACCTGCATCTCGGACTGGTTGTCCATGTTGGAGGTCGGCTCATCCATCACCAGAATGGGGGGATCATTGAGCAGGGCGCGTGCCAGCAGGATCGACTGACGCTGGCCACCGGAGAGCTGACGCCCCCCCTCACCTATTTGCCGATCCAGCCCGTTGGGATCCCGGTTGGTAAAGTTGGTGACACCCGCCCGCTTTGCTGCGCGCAAGACTCTCACATCATCCACCAGCGGATTACCCAGCATGATGTTGTCCCGCACCGAGCCAAAGAAAAGAATGACATCTTGCGGGACACAACCAATATTGCGGCGGATCACCGCTGGTGGCAGTTGATCGAGTTCAAAACCGTCGATACGTACCGAGCCATCGGTCGGTCGATACAACCCCATCAACAGCTTCTCGAGGGTCGTTTTACCCGCCCCAATCCGGCCGATAATCGCCACCTTTTCGCCCGGCTGAATGCGCAAATTGATATTGTGCAGGGTGCTGGTTTCCATTCCCTGATATTTGAAGGAGACATTTTCAAATTCAATGCGACCGGCAATCACCGGATGATGGATATATTGCTTGCCCTCCTCCTGCTCCCCCGGGGTTTGCATGATTTTTTCCAGAATATCCAGTGCTGACTTGGCTTGGTTATAACGGGTCGACAACACGGAGAGTTGCACCATGGGCGCAATGGCGCGGCTGGAGAGCATCACGGCGGCAATCATGCCCCCCATGGTGACCAAACCTTCGGAGATCTGGTAAACACCGACGATCACCAGACCGACCGTCACCACCTGCTGGATATAGCTGGCCAGCGAGGACATGGAGTTGGTAATCCGGCGGGTCTGTACGCCCCAGGTGGAAATATGGGAGACGGCCTGCTCCCAACGATGCTGGAACATGCTCTCGGCGCCGAAAATCTTGACGGTTTCCAGCCCGGAAATACTTTCAATCAGGTTGGCGTTCTTCTGGGACGCAAGGCGTGACCCCTCTTCGATGGACTGCTTGAGGGGCTCCTGAATATAGAAGCTGTAGGCGATGAGGATCAGCATGGCGACGATGGGAACCACCACCATTACGCCTGCAAACATCCAGATAATAAAAAGGAAGAAAACGGCAAAAGGCAGATCGATAAGAGTAGAAACCGTTGCGGAGGTGAAAAACTCCCGCACCGATTCAAATTCCTGCAGATGTTTGGCGAACGCGCCGGTGGAAGCGGGACGAGACTCCATCCGCATGCCCATCACCTTGGCGAAGATCTTGGCGGACAGTAGCACATCAGACTTTTTGCCAGCGATATCGATAAAGTAACTGCGCAACTGCCGCATCACAAAATCGAAGGTAAAGACCACCATGGCCCCGACCGCCAGCACCCAGAGCGAATCAAACGCCAGATTGGGCACAATCTTGTCATAGACGTTCATGGTGAAAAGAGGGCTGGCGATGGCAAACAGGTTGATCAGAATGGAGGCGATCAGCACATCACGATAGATGCCGCGGGATTCGAACAAGGTGCTCCAGAACCAGTGGCCATCACGTGTTTCCAGCACCTTGGGAGAGCGCTCGTCAAACTTGAACTGCTTCTTCACGTAGAAGAGGCGCCCCAGATACTCATCACCCAACTGGGCTGCGGTTAGCCATTGGGCTGCATCACCTGCCTGCGGGAAAATCACTTTCCCCTGGCTGCGATCTTCGTTCCACTCCAGCAAAATGCAGGCGCCACCATTGCGCATCTGCAATACACAAGGCAGCAGCAAGGGAGAAATATCGGCCAGTGGCTGTATCACTTCACGGGCGGATAACCCGCCCCGCTCGGCAGCACGGCAAAAGAGTGCGGTAGTCATGCGCCCGGAGACCAGTGGCAACCCGGTCGTCAGGGCATCCTGGCTGTTGGGCACACCATAAAAACGGGTCAAGAAGACCAGACACTCCAATAACTCATCAATACGACTTGTTTCTGCTTGCATAGCATCCTGTCACTGCATAAATGAGGTAGATAAGAGCGTTCATCGCTCATATTTCCCTGCTATAGCCACGCTAAAACCGAGTGGCCTTCCCGCTGATGAGACTGATCAGGGGATAAAACTGTCCAGATAGATCGCGACACTCATCCCCAATTTCCCGTCACAGCAGCAATGGCGGCATGATTCGTTATTGGTAAAAATAATCGGCTCATCAACACCATGCTAACACTGCAATCAGGGTGAATGTCGGAGTTAATTGATAATGACATTTATTATGGCGCACCACTATATCAACCGGCACGTACCAAAACTATAGTTTAGGGTATGAAGTTTTTTATATAACCCTATGTTTTACGTGAAAATAATAATCTGGCGCTCAATTATAGGTCAGGAAGTATGAAGGGTCTGCCCAACGCGTGACCTTGCGGGCCGTTCAATGAGAGTGCTTTGGCAATGTCCGCCATGGCCGTCCAGCGATTTTCACACCAGGCTGGCGCCAACAGGGTTGGACGGCGCGCGGAGGCCGAAATCCGGTGATACACCACCTCGGGCGGCGTGTGCTGGATCATGGCAACGGCCGCCTCCACATACTGCTCCAGCGTCAATACCTCAAGCCGCCCCGCCTGCCACGCCTTGCCGAGAGTACTGCCTTCAACCACATGAAGCGGATGCAACTTGATCCCCTCAACACCGGTCTCAACGATGCGATGCAGGGTATCGAGGCTGTCCATCGACACTTCGCCAGGCAGGCCGACGATCAGATGAGCACATACCTTGATGCCGCGCTGATGGGCACGTCTTACCGCATCCTCATAGGCGGCATAACCGTGGCCGCGGTTGATCCGTTGCAAGGTCTTGTCGTTGGCACTTTGCAGCCCGAGCTCCAGCCACACCTCGTAACCCCGGGCCTGATAGCCCGCCAACAGATCCAGCACCGCATCCGGCACGCAATCGGGGCGAGTGCCCACACAGAGCCCCACCATATCGCTCACTGACAGCGCCTCTTCATACATCCGCTGCAGATATTCGACCTCGGCATAGGTGCTGGTATAGGCCTGAAAATAGGCAAGATAGCGCTTGGCACGGGTGACTTCGTCCCGGCGAGCCAGCAGTTGTTGCACCACTGAGAGTTGCTGAGCCGACTCGTCGGCAAAAGAGGATACATTGCAGAAGGTGCAGCCACCGCGGCCCAGGGTGCCGTCACGGTTCGGGCAGGTGAAGGCCCCATGGATGGAGAGTTTGTGGATCTTCTGACCATGACGCTGCTTGAGATCCTGACCGAATGTATTGACGAGTTCGTGTAACTGCATGACACCTCCGCTAAAGGAGCGCCATTGTACGAGCTTGCGCAAAACAGGGGCTGAGCTGGATCAAGCTAGCGGAGAGGGTAAAACATATAAATACCCGACCAATTTTGAATAAATATAGAGAAAAAGCGCAAAAAAAGGATTTTTACAGTTCTTTGACGATTCAAACAGTAAACATCCATATGACAATGAGACCTGATAACCCACTGTTGAACAATGAAAAATTCAAAGAGACCCGACAGCACACAATTGCAAGCATGGGATATTGAAAATGTGATCCCTTCCGCTGTCGGCCACATCGGGTTGGTAAAATTACTACATTCGCCCATCGTCGCCGAGCGCACCATTGAGCCCGCCAATGGCGATATATTTAACCAACAAAATCAAACTACACAGAATAAACACTCCATAACTGCGAGCGAATCCCCCTAACCCGACATTTTGTTATGCGAATGTAACCATGAAGACAAACCTGACCTGCGATTGACCTCGCCAGAAAATCCCATTAGTTTGGAGATTCGCCACGTCAGGCAGACGGAACCACAAGAGCCAATCGCAATTTATGCAGTCAGGTGATGACTGTGCGATACAAGGCCGAGCAAGGGAGAAATGCAATGTCACTATATGATCCAAAGCTGGAGAGGGATAACTGTGGCTTCGGCCTGTTGGCCCACATGGAAGGGGAAGCCAGCCACAAGCTTGTCCGTCTCGCGATGTCAGCATTGGCTCGCATGCAGCACCGCGGCGGGATCTCCGCCGATGGCAAGACCGGCGATGGTTGCGGTCTGCTGCTGCAAAAACCGGACAGCTTCTTCAGAGCTGTCGCCGAGGAGAAGGGATGGCACCTTGGCCGCAACTATGCGGTCGGCATGCTGTTTCTCAACCCTGACCCCGTATTGGCCCAGCAGACCCGCGACATCATCGACGAAGAGCTGGAAAAAGAGACCCTGAGTCTGGTCGGCTGGCGCAAGGTGCCTGTCGATACCAACGTACTGGGTACCATCGCCAAAGCCTCCCTGCCCAGCATTGAACAGGTCTTTGTCAACGCCCCGCCCGGCTGGGTCGACAAGGATCTCGAGCGCCGCCTCTATATCGTGCGTCGCCGCATCGAAAAGCGCGTCAACGACGACTACTTCTATGTGGTCAGCCTCTCCAACCTGGTCACCGTCTATAAAGGGCTGTGCATGCCGGTGGACTTGCCGCGCTTCTATCTGGATCTCGCCGACATCCGTATGCAGGCGGCCATCTGCGTCTTCCACCAGCGTTTCTCCACCAACACCAGCCCGCGCTGGCCGCTGGCGCAGCCGTTCCGCTATCTGGCCCACAACGGCGAGATCAACACCATCGCCGGCAACCGCCAGTGGGCCAAGGCACGCAGCTACAAGTTTGCGACGCCGCTGATCCCCGATTTGCAGGAAGCGGCTCCCTTCGTCAACACCACCGGCTCTGACTCCTCCAGCCTCGACAACATGCTGGATCTCTTCCTCGCCGGTGGCATGGACCTGTTCCGCGCCATGCGCCTGTTGATCCCGCCAGCATGGCAAAAGCACCCGAACATGGATGACGACCTGCGCGCCTTCTACGACTTCAACTCCATGCACATGGAGCCGTGGGATGGCCCGGCCGGTATCGTCATGACCGATGGTCGCTACGCCACCTGCGCCCTTGATCGCAACGGTCTGCGTCCGGCCCGCTACGTCATCACCAAGGACAAGTTCATCACCCTCGCCTCAGAAGTCGGTACCTGGGACTACACCCCGGACGAAGTGCTGGAGAAGGGCCGGGTCGGCCCGGGCGAGCTGTTCGTGGTGGATACCAGCAACGGCAAGGTGTGGACCAGCTTCGAGATCGATGACGACCTCAAGAACCGCCACACCTACAAGCAGTGGATGGATAAACATTGCCGCCGGCTAGTCCCCTTCGAGCAGATGGACGACAGCCAGACCGGTAGCCGCGAGTTCTCCGACGACCAGCTGAAAACCTATCAGAAGCTGTTTGGCTACTCCTTTGAGGAGCTGGATCAGATCATCCGGGTGCTCGGTGAGAATGGTCAGGAGGCGGTGGGCTCCATGGGGGATGACACCCCGATGGCGGTGCTCTCCTCCGGCCCGCGCACCCTCTATGACTACTTCCGCCAGATGTTTGCCCAGGTGACCAACCCGCCCATCGACCCGCTGCGGGAGAACCACGTGATGTCGCTGGCCACCTGTATCGGTCGCGAGCAGAACGTCTTCAACGAGACCTTCGGCCACGCCCACCGGGTGCTGTTCCAGTCGCCGATCCTGCTCTACTCCGACTTCCACCAGCTGCTGGCACTGGAAGGTGAGTACTACCGTCATCAGGTGATCAGCCTCAACTTCAAGCCCGAAGAGGGGCTGGAAGCGGCCATCTTGCGTATCTGCGAGGAGGCAAAAACCGCCGCAAAGAGTGGCACCGTGCTGCTGGTGCTGTCGGATCGCGATATCAGCGCCGACACCCTGCCGATCCCGGCCGCCATGGCGGTGGGCGCGGTACAGCGCACCCTGGTGGACAACAACCTGCGCTGCGACGCCAACATTCTGGTGGAAACCGCAAGCTGCCGTGACCCGCACCACTTCTCGGTGCTGCTGGGCTTTGGCGCGACCGCCATCTACCCCTATCTGGCCTACGAAACCCTGGCCAAACAGGTTGAAGAGGGCGTGCTCACCATGTCCCTGCGCCAGGCCATGGTCAACTACCGCAACGGCATCAACAAGGGGCTCTACAAGGTGATGTCCAAGATGGGCATCAGCACGGTCGCCAGCTACCGCTGCTCACAGCTGTTCGAAGCGGTGGGCCTGGCCAAGTCGGTGGTCGATACCTGCTTCCGCGGCGTATCGAGCCGTATTCAAGGCGCCGACTTTGCCGACATCCAGCAGGATCAGCACAATCTGGCCCGTCAGGCCTGGCTGGTGCGCAAGCCCCTCCCCCACGGCGGCCTGCTCAAGTTCGTCCACGGCGGCGAGTACCACACCTACAACCCGGATGTGGTGCAGACCCTGCAAGCGGCGGTGCGATCCGGCAACTATGCCGATTACAAGGAGTACGCCCGTCTGGTGAACGAGCGCCCGGTTGCCACCTTGCGCGATCTGCTGGCGCTAAAGAAGGTCGACAATCCGGTCGCACTGGATCAGGTTGAGCCGGCCGACAAGCTGTTCCCCCGCTTCGACTCCGCCGCCATGTCCATCGGTGCCCTCGGTCCTGAGGCCCACGAGGCACTGGCTGTTGCCATGAACCGCCTCGGCGGTCAGAGCAACTCCGGCGAAGGTGGCGAAGATCCCAAGCGTTTCGGTACCGAGAAGAACTCCCGCATCAAGCAGGTGGCTTCCGGCCGCTTTGGCGTCACCCCCCACTACCTGATGAACGCCGATGTGGTGCAGATCAAGGTGGCGCAGGGTGCCAAGCCCGGCGAAGGTGGCCAGCTGCCCGGTGACAAGGTCACCGCCCAGATCGCCCAGCTGCGTTATTCCGTGCCCGGCGTGACCCTGATCTCGCCGCCGCCGCACCACGACATCTACTCCATCGAGGATCTGGCCCAGCTCATCTTCGACATCAAGCAGATCAACCCGAGCTGCCTGGTGTCGGTGAAACTGGTCTCCGAGCCTGGCGTCGGCACCATCGCCTGCGGCGTGGCCAAGGCCTATGCCGACTTCATCACCATCTCCGGTTATGACGGCGGCACTGGCGCGAGCCCCCTCACCTCGGTCAAATATGCCGGCTCCCCGTGGGAGTTGGGTCTGGCTGAAACCCAGCAGGCGCTGGTCGCCAACGGTCTGCGCCACAAGGTGCGGCTGCAGGTGGATGGCGGTCTCAAGACCGGCCTCGACATCATCAAGGCAGCCATCCTCGGCGCCGAGAGCTTCGGCTTTGGCACCGGCCCCATGGTGGCGCTCGGTTGCAAATACCTGCGTATTTGCCACTTGAACAACTGCGCCACCGGCGTTGCCACTCAGGATGAGAAGCTGCGTCGCGAGCACTTCACCGGCCTGCCGGAGATGGTGATGAACTACTTCAAGTTCATCGCCGAAGAGACCCGCGAGCTGATGGCTCAGCTCGGCGTCACCCAGTTGACCGACCTGATTGGCCGCACCGATTTGCTGGAGGCCCTGCCCGGCCTCACCGCCCGTCAGGCCAAGCTGGATCTCTCCGGCATTCTGGCCCGTCCGGTTGCTCCGGCAGGCTCCAGCCTGTTCAGCCAGCAGCACAACCCCACCTTCGACAAGGGGCCGCTCAACCTGAAAATGGTGGAAGATCTGCTGGAAGCGGTGGAAACCTCAAGCGGCGGCGAGTTCCGCTACGACATTCGCAACACCGACCGCTCGGTGGGGGCGCGTCTCTCGGGCGAGATCGTCAAACGTCACGGCAATCAGGGAATGGCGGCGGATCCGGTCAAGGTGCACTTCAACGGCACCGCAGGCCAGAGCTTCGGCGTCTGGAACGCAGGTGGCCTCGAGATGATCCTCACCGGTGACGCCAACGACTATGTGGGCAAGGGGATGACCGGCGGCAAGCTGGTGATCAAGCCCCATGTCGGCGTGGCGTTCAAATCCCATGAAGCGGCCATCATCGGCAACACCTGCCTCTACGGCGCCACCGGCGGCAAACTCTACGCCGCAGGCACTGCCGGCGAGCGTTTCGCGGTGCGCAACTCCGGCGCCCTGGCGGTGGTCGAGGGAATTGGCGACAACGGTTGTGAATACATGACCGGCGGCATCGTCACCGTACTGGGTCAGACCGGCGTCAACTTCGCAGCGGGCATGACCGGCGGCTTTGCCTACGTGCTCGACGAGTGCGGCAACTTCGCCAAGCGCACCAACCCCGAGCTGGTGGAACTGCTGGACGTGGCGGATCTCGCCATCCATCAGGAGCACCTGCGTGGCATCATCACGGCGCACCTCAATGAGACCGGCAGCTCGCGCGCCGAGGAGATCCTGGCCAACTTCGACTCCTATGTGCCCAAGTTCAGGCTGATCAAACCCAAGTCAAGCGACGTGAAATCGCTGTTGGGTCACACCAGCCGTTCCAGTGCAGAACTCAGAATCCAGGCGCAATAAGGAGGGAACCCTATGAGCCAGAACGTATTTCAGTTTATCGATGTCCAGCGGGTCGACCCGCCCAAGAAGCCGCTCAAGATCCGCAAAATCCAGTTTGTGGAGATCTACGAGTCCTTCAATCAGCCGCAGGTACAGATGCAGGCGGATCGCTGCCTCGAGTGCGGCAACCCCTATTGCGAGTGGAAGTGTCCGGTCCACAACTACATCCCCAACTGGCTGAAACTGGCCAAAGAGGGGCGCATTCTGGAGGCGGTGGAGCTCTCCCACCAGACCAACAGCCTGCCGGAAGTGTGCGGTCGGGTCTGCCCGCAGGATCGCCTCTGCGAGGGCTCCTGTACCCTCAACGATCGCTTCGGTGCGGTGACTATCGGCAATATCGAAAAGTACATCACCGACAAGGCGTTCGAGATGGGCTGGAAGCCCGACCTCTCGAACGTGGTCAAGACCGGCAAGCGGGTCGCCGTTATTGGCGCAGGCCCGGCTGGTCTCGCCTGTGCCGACGTGCTGGCGCGCAACGGTGTCACCCCGGTGGTGTTTGACAAGTATCCGGAGATCGGTGGCCTGCTCACCTTCGGTATCCCCTCCTTCAAGCTGGAAAAAGAGGTGATGCAGCGTCGCCGCGAGATATTCCAGGGGATGGGCGTAGAGTTTCGTCTCGAGACCGAAGTGGGCAAGGACATCACCTTCGCCGACCTGCTCGGCGAGTTCGATGCGGTCTTCCTCGGGGTCGGCACCTACAAGTACATGAAGGGTGGCTTTGCCAACGAAGAGGCGCCGGGAGTCTATGATGCCCTACCCTACCTCATCGCCAACGCCAACCGCTTGCTGGGCTTCGAGAAGGCACAAGCCGACTATATCGACTTCGCCGGCAAGCAGGTGGTAGTGCTGGGCGGTGGTGATACAGCCATGGACTGCGTGCGTACCGCTATCCGTCAGGGAGCCGCCAAGGTGATCTGTGCCTATCGCCGCGACGAGGAGAACATGCCGGGCTCCAAGCGGGAGGTGAAAAATGCCCGCGAGGAGGGGGTCGAGTTCATGTTCAACCTGCAACCGGTAGCGGTCGAGCTGGATGCCAGCGGTCGCACCGTCGGCATCAAAGTAGTGAGCACCGAGCTGGGTGAACCCGATGCCAATGGCCGCCGCAATCCGGTGGTTATCGAAGGCTCCGAGCAGGTGCTGGCCGCCGATGCGGTGGTGATGGCGTTTGGCTTCCAGCCTAACCCCCAGCCCTGGATGGCGGAGTTCGGCATCGAGCTCGACAACCGGGATCGCATCAAGGCCCGCGAGCAGGCGGAATATGCCTTCCAGACCAGCAACCCCAAGGTGTTCGCCGGTGGCGACGCGGTACGCGGCTCCGACCTGGTGGTGACCGCTATCTACGAAGGACGCAAAGCGGCCGAAGGGATCATGGACTATCTGGCTGTCTAATCCGACCGACCAAGGCCCTGATGCGCTTTTACTATCAGCCCCGCCCATGCGGGGCTGATTTTTTGTAGCTACCCCCCCCTACAAACGCACCACCAGCCACTCCCCCTTGCCGACCGGCACCAGCGAGGTGGCAAAGGCCGGATCCTGCCCGACCTCGTTCATCCACTCCACCATCTCGCTGCGATGGGAGATGGCGTTGTCGACCACCAGCAGGCCACGGGGTGCCAGCAGACGGCGGATCTGCGGCCACCATGCCCGGTAGTGCTGACGATCCGAATCGAGGAAGATGAGCTGATAGCCGCCTTGCGGCAAGGTCGGTAACAGCTCGCCTGCATCCCCTGCCAGCAAGGTTACCCAGGGGGCCAGCCCTGCCCTCTGAAAGTTGTCATGGGCCAGCACGCGCTTACCCTCATCCAGCTCAATGGTAGTCACGTGCCCCTCCAGCCGACGCACCGCTTCTGCCAGCCAGAGTGTGGAGTAACCATTTGACGTGCCGATCTCCAGCACAGCCTGCGCCCCACGGGTCTGCACCAGCACTGACAGCAACTCCCCCGTGTCGCGGGTGATATTGAGCAGCTTGCGGTGGCGTGCCTGCTGCATGCTGTCATTGCGCTCGCCAAGCTGCTCCAGCTGGCGTTTTAACTGTTCCAGTTCCATCGATATCCCTTTCGTCCTTGCCCAAAACCGTTAGCCCACACCTCCAAGCTTGGCATTTGGGAGTCAAATGATTGCTTTCAACCGCCATTCACACCACAAAGGATGAGAAAAGGACAACCATTTGAGGCAGAATTTGTGACGTCTATCTGTTACACTTCGCGCCCGCCATTTTCCGGCTCACTCTCTGACTTGATGTCAGGCGCAGCCGTCGGTGGTTACAACCTCCGTCTCGCTCATGCCGAGCTAACCAAGCCAAACACAGCCCAGCTGGAACACAGGAACCCATTATGAGATTTGAATCGTTCGATTTTGCCCCCGAGATTTTGCGTGCTGTCTCAGATTGCGGTTATCAGGAGATGACCCCTGTGCAGCAACAGGCGATCCCGGCCATTCGCCGTGGCCGCGATGTGCTGGCCAGCGCCCAGACCGGTACCGGCAAGACCGCCGCCTTCTCCCTGCCCATCTTGCAGCGTCTGGTAGACAATCCGGCTCCGGTACAGCCTTCCAACGCCCGTGTGCTGATCCTGACCCCGACCCGCGAGCTGGCGGCTCAGGTGGCGAGCAACATCAATGACTTCGCCAAGTATCTCGATATCACCACCATCACCATCGTCGGCGGTGGCAAGCAGGACGTGCAGGCCAAGAAGCTCAAAGCGGGCGCTCACATCATTGTGGCCACCCCGGGCCGTCTGCTGGAGCACCTCACCGCCTGCAACCTCAGCCTCTCCGGCGTCGAGTGTCTGGTGATGGATGAAGCGGATCGCATCCTCGACATGGGCTTCAGTGCCGATGTACAGAAGATCCTGCAAGCGGTCAACAAGACCCGTCAAAACCTGCTCTTCTCCGCCACCTTCTCCGACGCGGTGAAGAAGCTGGCCAACCTGATGCTGGATCGCCCGCAGATCGTCAGCGTCAACAAGCAGAACTCCACCGCCGACACCGTCAGCCACACCGTCTATCCGGTCGAGCAGAAGCGCAAGCGCGAGCTGCTCTCAGAGCTGATTGGCAAGCAGAACTGGCAGCAGGTGCTGGTGTTCGCCAGTACCCGCGAGAGCTGTGATGTGCTGGTCGAGGAGCTGAACCTCGACGGCATCAAGTCCGCCGTTGTCCATGGCGAGAAGGCCCAGGGCAACCGTCGCCGCGCCCTGCGCGAATTCATGGAAGGCAAGGTACGGGTACTGGTCGCCACCGAAGTGGCCGCCCGTGGTCTGGATATCCCGGATCTGGAATACGTGGTCAACTACGATCTGCCGTTCCTGGCGGAAGATTACGTACACCGCATCGGTCGTACCGGTCGTGCCGGCAAGCGCGGCATGGCCATCTCCTTCGTCAGCCGTGAAGAGGAGCGCACCCTGCTGGAGATCGAGGCCCTGATCGGCCAGAAGATCCGTCGCATCATGGTTCCGGGCTATGAGGTGAGCAGCCGTGACGAGCTGATCAAACAGCTGCAAGAGCGTCGTCGCTTTGGCAAGCGCCCGCAGCGTGAAGATAACGCCGTGGCCCAGGTGATGGCCGAAGCCAAGCTGCAGGGTCAGCGCCTCAAGCGTCTGGCCGCCGCCAAGAAGCCCCGTCAGCCGAAATAAGGCGGGCAGTTGCTCTATTGAACCGCAAAGGCGCCACTGGCGCCTTTGCCATCTCTGTCATCGGTGTTGGCCCCTGGTGGTCAACTCAAGGATTGCTTATGACCTCTCCAACCTACAATCAGGCCCTGTTCGAGATGGCCACCCAGAGCCTGGCCGAACTGGCCCGCACCGCCGAGCAAAAGGCGGGCAAGCGCACTCCGGCGCAAGAGAGCCACTTTCTCTGCACCTGGATGGCCGACTCCCTCAAGGAGAAGCGCTTCTCCCGTCTGGTGATGGAAGATTTGAAAGCTTGGGTGCAGCTTGGCCGCACGCTGGGTGCGGGCGCCGATCTCAAGGGATTGCTGGAGCGCATCGCCTTCCAGTACCAGTGCGCCATGACCAACCCGCAACAACTGGGGGCCAAACTGGCGGCGCTGCTGGAGGAGCTCTCAGCGGCAGGCTGGCTGGTGCTGACCGAGAGCGAAGTGAACGCCAAGCTGCGCCTGCAATCGGGCGGTCAAGCGAGTCTGGTAGTAAGCCATAGCGAATATGAAAGCCATATCGAGGACGGTGAGCTTGTCAAACCCCTTACCCTCTATGTGCGCGGTGACGAGAAGGTGCTGGCCGAGGCGGCCTTCAAGCACGGTCTGCTGCTGAGCCAGGGCAATAAGAAGACCACCCTGGTCAAACACCACAAAGCCTACCGGCTGATGCCGGACAACGCCCAACCGGCACTGGCACTGCTGAGCGAGGCTCGCCAGAGCGCCTGATCCCGCCTGTTTTCAGCAATAAAAACGGCAGACCCTTGCGCAGGATCTGCCGTTTTTTATTGTTCGATGTTTGGTGATGAGGTCTGGTAGTCGTTTAGCGGATCTTGATGCCAATCTGGCCCGCGTCACACCACTCGAACATCACCTCCTCGCTCTTGCCGCAGCAACTGCCACCACAGACACGGCTTTCACGCTTGATGACCCGCCCCTTGCGCATCCAGACGCCGAGCATGGCCTCCACCGCATCTTCCGAGGTGTGGAAGTGGCGAGCCAGATCACGCCGGCTCACCTTCTGCTGCGCGGCGAGGTAATCCCCCAGCTCGCGCAGGATCATAAGGTCACCACCTTGCGGGCGACTATGTCACCGTGACGGCGACCGGCCCACCAGAGCAACACCAGAGAAAGGCCGTAGCTGACGATCCAGAACAGGCTCTGCTCCGGGTGAGCGGCAAAGGTCGCGACCTGATAGAAGAGGGTCGCGCACATAAAGGCCATATAGTTGCACCATACCGCCGTCATCAGCGCCCACTGACGACCGGTTTCCCGCACCAGCGCGCCCATGGCGGCGGCGCAAGGCATGTAGAGCAGCACGAACAAGAGGTAGGCAAAGGCACCGGCCGCCCCGTCGAAGTGGGTCTGCATGTTGCCGTAGGTGGAGACATCGACCTCCTGCGCCTCGGCGGCAGCTTTCTGGTCGTCGAGGTTGCCAACATCAAGCCCCATGGGGTCACTCGGGTTGATCTCCGCCAGATTAGCCGCCACGGCATCGATCGCCTCGTGGAAGCTGGCCACCAGCGAGAACTCGCTCTCCTCCTCTGCATCGCCACCACCGGCGTAGAGGCTGTTGAGGGTCCCGACCACCGCCTCTTTAGCGAAGATACCGGTGACGATACCGACTGTGGCCTGCCAGTTGTCATCGCGTACACCGATGGGGTGCAGCACCGGGGTCACCGCCTGGCTGATCTTGCTCAGCACCGAGCTCTCCTGCTCCTGATGGCCAAAGCTGCCATCGGTACCCAGGGAGTTAAGCACGCTCAGCACGGCGACCACCAGTACGATGGTTTTACCTGCGCCAAAGACGAAGGATTTGAGCTTCTGCCAGGTCTTGATGGCAACGTTGACCGGACGCGGCCACTCGTAATCCGGCATCTCCATCAGCATGGAGTCGCTCTTGCCCGGCAGCAGGGTGCTACGCAGCAACAGGCCGGTGAGCACCGCCACCAGAATGCCGATGAGGTAGAGACCGAACACCAGGTTCTGGCCAGACTCGGGGAAGAAAGCCACCGCAAACAGGGCGTAAACCGGCAGACGGGCACCGCACGACATGAAGGGGGCCATGGCGGAGGTCATCAGCCGCTCCCGCTCGGAGTTGAGGGTACGAGTCGCCATCACCGAGGGGACGGTACAGCCAAAGCCCATCAGCATAGGTACGAACGCCTTGCCCGGCAGGCCGAGTCGGCGCATCAGGGCATCCACCACGAAGGCGGCACGGGCCAAATAGCCGGAGCTCTCCAGCACCGCGAGGAACAGATAGAGGCAGCCAATCACCGGAATAAAGGTGGCCACGGTCTGCAAACCAACACCAAAGCCGTCTGCCAGAATGGCGCCCAGCCACTCGGGGGCATTGACCAGCCCCAGCAGGTGGTGCACCCCATCGACAAACAGGGCGCCGCCCATGATGTCGAAGAAGTCGATAAAGGCGCTGCCGACGTTGATGGCAAACAGGAACATCAGGTACATGACAAACAGGAAGAAGGGGATGCCAATCCAGCGATTGAGCAGCACCCGATCCAGCCACTCGCTCTGGGCCTCGGTGAGCTTGCCCTTCTGCTGACGAGCCTGTTGTACCCACTGGTGGATATGGCCGTAGCGAATATCCGCCAGTTGCAGGTCGATATCCTGTCCCTGATGGGCGCGAGCCACTACATTGGCGGCGGCCGCCTGCTGACCGGGCAGCAGGGTCTCCTGCATCACCGCATCCTCTTCCAGCAGGCGCAGGGCGCGACCACGGGTAGTGAGGTGATGCGGGGCGAGCAGGGTCTCAAGCTCCGCCAGATCGGTTTCAAGCGCGTGGCCGTAATCGAGCTGCAAGGCGGCTTGCGGCTGACCGATAAACTGCCGGATCTGCTGTTTGAAGGCGGCAACCTGCTTGCTGTTGTGGGCAGAGAGGGCCACCACCGGGCAACCGAGGGATTTGCCGAGCTTGCTCTCGTCGATGACGATGCGGCGCTTTTGCAGGATATCCAGCTTGTTGAGCACCACCACCATGGGCAGGCCCAGTTCGCGCAGTTGCAGCGTGAGGTAGAGGGAGCGCTCCAGATTGGCGGCGTCGATGACGTTGAGCAGCAGGTCGGGTTGTTGACCCTGGGCAAAGCGGCTGGCGATCTGCTCGTCCAGACTGCCATCCTGACTGGCCAGGCTATAGATGCCGGGCAGATCCATCAGCTTGAAGTGATGCTCACCCGCGCTGAACTCACCCATCTTCTTGTCGACGGTGACACCACTCCAGTTGCCCACTTGCTGGCGGGCGCCGGTCAGGGCGTTGAACAGGGAGGTCTTGCCGCTATTGGGGTTACCTACCGTTACCAGGGAATAATTCATACCAGCTCTACCTCTATTTTCTTCTGAACCCGCCGCGTGCGTGTGGCAAGCCGCTTTGCAGGTTCGACTTCTTGTCTCTGAACCGCTCCCGGTGACGTTTCTTGACCGGAGCGGTAGCCGAGCAGGGGGTTATACCGGCTCGACTTCTATTTGCTGGGCCAGACTCTTTTGCATGGAGAGACAGATCCCCTGGCACTGGATCTGGAGCGGGTCCCCCAGGGGGGCGGAGCGCAGATAGATGACTTCAGTCTGGGGCAACAGGCCCATCACCATCAGTTTGCGGCGCAGCGGCCGGGCGAGCTGATTCATATTCTTGATGCGAGCACTCTGTCCCGGTGACAACTGCGTGAGTACCATGACTGACTCCTGAAGTTAAACAATAATAATTCGCTTTTACTTGGGGCATTATAAGCTGTGTCTTCAACTTTTATTTGAGTAAAATCAAACTCCGCTTAGCTAACCCATAAAGTATTGCCATGAGTCACGACAACAACAGCCGCCTCGTTTACAGCACAGATGGCGGCATGATCAAGGAGCAGAGCGCTCCCCAATCCGCCTCCCCCTTCCCCACCGACGGCACCGTGCGCATTCGCCGCGAGACCAAGGGGCGCAAGGGTGCCGGGGTGATCACCATTCATGGCGTACCCGCCGATCAGCAAAAATCCCTGGCCACCCTGCTCAAGAAAAAGTGCGGCACCGGAGGCGGTATCAAGGAGGGAGTGATCGAGATCCAGGGGGATAAACGGGACCTGATCAAAACCGAGCTGGAGAAAGCCGGTTTCAGCGTCAAGCTGGTGGGTGGCTGATCCCCTTGTCACTCATGCGGTTTTTCCCTAGAATGCCCGCTCCCATCGAGGGGGAGTAGTCTCGCACGCCGGTGCCATCCATTGCATGAATACCGGTTTGCGACCCTGATCAACATACTTGGTGCCAAATCACCATGGTCATGGTGATCCATGCCAGCCATGGATTTGACAAGACCTTTGACGGGCCAGTGCCAATACCGGGGACGGATGGCGCAGGCTTGTCTTTGGTTTATAACAATTCCGTCCCCCGGTCATTTTTATGGAAGCCTTGTTAACCTCAACCCTCAGCGTCGCCATTGCCGAAATCGGCGATAAAACCCAGCTGTTGGCGTTGCTGCTCATCTGCCGTTTTCGCAAGCCCTGGCCCATCATCGCCGGCATGCTGGCGGCTACCCTGCTCAACCATGCGGGCGCGGCCTGGATTGGTGAGTTCATCAGCCGCTGGCTCGATCCCAAGATAATGACCTGGCTGGTCGCCATCGCCTTTATCGCCATGGCTATCTGGATTTTGGTGCCGGACAAGATGGATGACGAGGAGAGCTCGCTGGATAAATACGGCCCCTTTATGGCCACCTTCGTGCTCTTCTTTATTGCCGAGATTGGCGACAAGACCCAGATTGCCACCGTGCTACTGGCCGCCAAATATGACTCGCTGGTACAGGTCATTACCGGGACCACCCTCGGCATGATGCTGGCCAACGTGCCTGTGGTGCTGATCGGCAAGCTGGGAGCAGACAAGCTGCCGCTCAAGGGGATCCGCATCGCCTGCGCCATCCTCTTCGTCGGCCTCGGGGTGAGCACCCTGATCTTTGCCTGATCGCCTTTTCCGCTGACCAAGCCCTCCACCTCGGAGGGCTTTTTGTTTACTGCTGTGTCTATTGCGTAATCCGCTGTCGCAACCACCAGCCGTAGAGCCAAGGGGCAGTGCACGGTTGCGGGTGCCTCATGCCATAATGGGGCAAACCTCGTGGAGTCCCCCCATGCACAACGTATCAAGAGAGACGCTTCTCGAATGGGTCAAACAAGGACGGCTGGCGCCAGAGAAGCTGGCGGACGCCCTGACCCTCGCCGATCTTCCCCCCCATCCGGCGCGCTGGCAGTGGCTGTTTGACCGGCTACTGCTCTGGCTCGGTGCCCTCTGCATCGGGGCTGGCCTCATCTTCTTCGTCGCCTTCAACTGGCAGGAGCTGGGCCGGGTCTCCCGCCTCGCCCTGCTGGAGGCGCCGCTGCTCGCCATGCTGCTTCTGCTGTGGCGCAAGCCGCTGGGGGATACCCCCCGTCAGGCGCTGCTGCTCGCCATCGCCCTCAATATCGGCGCCCTGCTGGCGCTGGTGGGTCAGACCTACCAGACCGGCGCCGATCCCTGGCAGCTGTTCGCCACCTGGGCGCTGATGCTGGTGCCGCTGGCGGCATTTGGCCAAAGCCCCCTGCTCTGGACCTTCAGCTGGCTGCTCGGCCAGCTGGCGCTGGTGCTCTACTGGCGGCTCGGTTTGTTCACCTTCTTCTTTACCTTCGATGAAGAGGGATTGGGCTGGTGCCTTACCCTGCTCAACGCCGCCCTCTGGGGTCTGCTTCTGCTGGCACCTGCCAGCTGGCGCCTGATGCCAAGCTGGCTGGCGGGCCTGGCTGCGGGTCTGGGGGCCACCCTGCTCACCCTGCTGGCGCTCTTCGATGCCGCCTCCCCGCTGGTGTGGCCGCTCTGGCTGGGCTGGCTGGCCGCCGCCTATGCCCTTTGGCACCACAAATTTATCGCCGGACTCGCCATGGGGTGCCTCAGCCTGATTGCCGTCATCCTCGCGGCACTGGGCAAGTGGATGGAGCCCGACATCAACGGCTTCTTGCTGCTGAGCCTGATTGCCATCGGCCTTTCTGTCACCGCCGCCCGCTGGCTGCAACAACAACGGAGGTCTCATGAGTGATCTGACCCTTTGGCACGCGCTGCAACAGGCCAATCTGGTGGAAGGGGAGATGCCCCGTGATACCCAACCCCACTGGTCGAGCCGTTTTATGCTGGGGCTGGTGGGCTGGATTGCCGCCCTGTTCCTGCTCTTTTTCCTGTTTCTCACCTTCGAGCAGCTGACCCGCGAGGCCAACAGCGCCCTGCTGCTTGGCGCCGTGCTACTCGGGGTGGCCTACGCCCTCAATCGCAGCCAAAGCGGCGATCTCTGGGATCAGTTCGTGCTGGCCCTCACCCTGGCGGCCGATGCCTGGCTGCTCTATGGCCTGCTCGATCAGCTGGATCTTCATCACGCCCTGCTCTGGTTTGGGTTGTGCCTGCTGTCGCTCACCATCGCCGTGCTGTTCGATCACTGGCTGGTGCGGCTGTTTCACAGCGTGGCGGCGGCCCTGCTGCTCACTCTTGGCCTTGCCTGCCTAGGGCTGCAACTGCTGGCGCTGCCGCTGGTGATGGCGGCCATCACCTTCTGCTGGCTGCGGGCAGATAGGGATCCAGAGCGCCACCAGCTCTACCACTCCATCACGCTGGGGCTGGCCCTCTCGCTGCTGGTGCTGGGCCGTCTGCACCACCCGCTGTGGGATGGCGGCAGCAGCGTGCTGGACGAGCTGGGGCTGTCCCGCCTGCCGCTCTGGCTCAATCCGCTGATCTGCGCCGCCCTGCTGCTGGCGGTGATGGTGAAACTCAAGCTCCCCCTGCTGTTTGGCCTGCCGCTGGTGCTGATCAGCGCCGTTATCCCTGGCATGGGGGCAGGCGCACTGGTGCTGATCCTCGGCTTCTATGCCGGCAGTCTGGGGCTGATGACACTCTCGGCCCTGCTGCTGCTCGGCTATGGCTCGCTCTATTACTACGATCTGGGGCTCACCCTGATGACCAAATCCTGGCTGCTGCTTGGCTCCGGCATCCTGCTGCTGGTGGCCCGCCAGTTGCTCACCACCTTTGCGGCAAGGAACGACTCATGAAACCCGTCACCCGACAGCTCGCCCTGTTGCTGAGCGGCCTCGCCATCCTGGCGGGCATCAATGCCACCGTCTGGCGCTATGAGTACGCCATGAGCAGCGGCGAAGTGGTGCTGCTGCGGCTCGCTCCGGTCGATCCCCGCTCCCTGATGCAGGGGGATTACATGCGGCTCAACTATGAAATTGCCCTCGAGCTGACCAGCCGCGACGCCCGTACTACTCAAAACAAGGGCAGCAACACCCTGGTGATCCGCCTCGATGCCCATCAGGTGGCCAGTCTGGTGGCCGATGGCAAACCGGATCGGCTCGCCAGTGATGAGCGGCTATTGCTGGTGCACCAGAGCGAGCGGCAGTGGCAGATTGGCCCCGATGCCTACTTCTTTGAAGAGGGCACGGGGGAGCAGTACGAAATGGCCCGCTACGGCGAGTTCCGGTTGCAAGCAGATGGCAAGACCCTGCTGGTGGGGCTGCGGGATGAGGCCTACCAGCCCATCGGGCAGATCCGCGCCCGCTGGTAACGGCAGTGAGTGGCTATTTACTCTGTTCATGGTCACACTCAAGGGAAGGTTGATCGCTAAGGATGTTCCCAATGAGGATATGGCTGATCTGTCATCTGTTGCTGCTCTGCTGGGCCTCGACGGCCCGGGCTGATCTGGGCAAGCTCGAGTACCTCACCGAAGAGTACCCCCCCTACAACTACAGCGATCCGCAAGGCCAGCCCACCGGCCTTGCGGTCGATCTGCTGCAGATGATCTGGCAACACAGCGGCGTGACGCCCCAGCCGGTGCGCATCCTGCCCTGGGCGCGAGGTTATTACTTGCTAACCCAGAAGCCCAACGTGGTGCTCTTCTCCACCGCCCGCACCCAGGCGCGGGAGGATCTCTTCAAGTGGGTCTGCCCCATCGGCTACTCGGAGTACATACTGCTGGGCCGCAAAGCGCAGAACATCACCCTGACCGCCTTCGAACAGATGAGCCAATACAAGATCAGCGCGGTGCGCTCGGATGCCGCCGAGCAGCTGCTGCTCAACAACGGCATGGATGACAACAACATCATCCCGGCCAACCGCCTGTCGCAGGGGTTGAAGATGCTGCTCTCCGGCCGCGCCGACCTGCTCGCCACCAGCAAGCTGGCGGGATATGACGCCATCCGCGAACTGAAGCTGAGCAGCGACGACTTCAACGTGGCCATGGTGCTGAGCGCAGAGCAGCTCTGCTACGCCTTCAGCCGTCAGGTGCCAGACAGCGAGATCACCCTCTTTCAGCAGGGCCTGACCCGCGCCCTCGCCTCGGAAGAGTTTCGCAAATTGCAGGCCAAATACCTGCCGGTGCGCTGAGCACTCACTCACCCGCTGGGCAGCAGTTCGCTGCCCATTTTATTGATGAAAGATGCAATAGAGGTGGCTAGCTATTCCCGCCGCAAGCAGTCAAACTGGGCTACATAGTTGATTGTGAAGGATCTTTCCCGTGCGGACATGGCACCTACCTCATCTGCTACTGCTCTTGTGGGCCACCTTCGCGCAGGCCGACCCGGGCAAACTCGAGTATCTGAGCGAAATCTCTCCCCCGTTTAATTTCAGCGACCAGCAAGGGATGCCAACCGGATTGTCGGTAGAGCTGATGCAGCTTATCTGGAAAGCGCGGGGCGTGTCGCCACAGCCAATCCGCATTCTGCCCTGGGCCCGGGGCTACAACCTGCTGCAACAAAAACCCAATGTGGTGCTGTTTGCCACCGCCCGAACCCCGCAGCGGGAAGCGCTTTTCAAGTGGGCCTGCCCCATCGATCACTCGGAGTTTGTGCTGCTGGGGCGCAAGGCGGACAACATCACCCTCGGCTCGGAGGCCGAGATCAGCCGCTACAAGGTCGGCGTGGTGCGCTCCACCGTCTCCAAACAGCTGCTGCTCGAGCGCGGTATCGATGAGCGCCAGCTGATGCTGGCCAACCGCCTCACCCAGGCGGCCAAAATGCTCACCTCAGGTCGTGCCGATCTGTTTGCGACCAACAAGCTGGTGGGCTATCAAACCCTGCAGCAGCTCGGCTTCAAGCCGGATGACTTTCATGTCGCCTTCGTGCTGGATGCCAGACCGCTCTGCTATGCCTTCAGCCGTCAGGTGCCCGACAGCGAGGTCGCCCTCTTTCAGCAGGCGCTGACCCATGTCGTCGCCTCAGCGGATTTCTCGGCCCTGCAAGCCAAATACCTGCCGCTGCGCTAACGCCCTGATCGCCGCCGACATAGGGCGCGGGATGGGACTGTGCACCCGCGCTTTTTTGCCAAACATGCTCCGTCGCCTTGGCGAAATCGGCCAGCTTGGTCACACTTGAGCAGATATTCCCTTGATCAGGATGGCAAAAATGAAACCATGGATTGGATTGGCCGGGGCGCTGCTGGCCACCCTCGCACAGGCGAGTCCTGAGCTCGGCAAACTGCACTACATCACCGAAGAGTACAAACCCTACAACTACGCCGATGCCAGCGGCGCCCCCACCGGCCTCGCGGTCGAGCTGCTGCAACTGGTGTGGAAAAAGACCAACACGCCGGCGCAGCCCATCACCATCATGCCGTGGGCGCGCGGTTACTACCTGCTGACCCAAAAGCCCAATGCTGTGCTCTTCTCCACAGCTCGTACCCAGGCGCGAGACCCCCTGTTCAAGTGGGCCTGCCCCATCGGGTATGCCGAGATCGTGCTGGTGGGGCTGGCCGATCGCAATATCACCATCACCAAGCTCGACGATGCCAAGACGTTCAATATCGGGGCGGTGCGAGCCGATGTGGGGGAGCAACTGCTGCTCAACAACGGCTTTGACGAAACCAAACTGATGGCCGCCAACCGGCTGGCACAGGCGCTCAAGATGCTCACCTCCGGCCGGGTCGATCTGGTCTCCACCAACAAGACCACCATGGAGCAGCTGATCGTCGAACAAAAACTCGATCCCGCCCGCTTCAAGGAGCAATGGGTTCTGAGCTCGGAGCAGTTCTGCTTCGCCTTCAGCCATCCGGTGAGCGACGAGCTGGTCAAGGAGTTCCAGACCGGCTTGACCCAGGTGCTGGCGAGCAGCGAATACCCGCTGCTGCACAGCAAATACTTCCCTACCCCCGCAGCCAAATAGCGGCGTCGAGCGCCAACAACAAGGGGCCCACCGCGGGCCCCTTCGCTTTGCTCCGTTTGCGCTTCACTCTTTTTTTACCGTTTGCACGCCTCTCGCGGCGTCACCCCACCGCCCTGCCACTGCCAAGCCCCGACAACCAACAACTAATCGCTAATTAATAAAAGTTTGTGCCAGCGCAAAAAATCACTCTTTTCTGATAGTTAGCTCATCAAAACCATAGATAAGACCACTCTGGCTCCGTAATATGGCAACGGGCGTCTGTTGACCCCTTTTCCGAGATCAATGGTCAACGGCGCAATCTGGTAGCGAGAGTCAGGGGCGGTAGCGACTTTAGCGTAGGGTCGAGTAGGGTCGATTAGCGAAGCGTAATCGTCCGCGGTAACCATCCCCTCTCCCCTTGCGGGAGAGGGTTAGGGTGAGGGGGTCGGTAACGTCTTTGCCCTGCAACAGGGTATTGGCATGGCTTCGCCAGTAGGGTCGATTAGCGAAGCGTAATCGTCCACGGTCGCTGTTCCCTCTCCCCTTGCGGGAGAGGGCTAGGGTGAGGGGTCACTAGCCTGATGGGCATGGCTTCGCCATGCAGGACACGAGGACTCCGTCCTCGACGGGGTTTCGCCGCCGCTGCGCGGCTTGGCGAGTGACTTTTCTTTGCGTGGCCAAAGAAAAGTCACCAAAAGAAAGGCCACCCCCACTTGTTCGCCCTCCTACGTCGGGTTCCCTCGGTTCAGGCAAAAGGTCTGGCGGAACGACGCAGACGGTACATCCCTGTACCGCCTGCGTCTGCGCCGTCGTCCATGACGGCGCTCCTGACCTTGTGCCCTCACCTCGGCGAACAACAGGGGGCAACTCCCAACCCGCAGTGCCGAGGCCGGTTAACAGGCGTAGGGTGCAATAAGCGCAGCGCATTGCACCACGGTAACAGCCCCCAGCCTATTCGGGGCAAAGATCGGGCGGGTTGTTAGCTCACAGCCAACACCTCCCCCACCCCATGGCGAGATCAGATTGCCGCCCCTATGTAACAGGTATCATCGACATGGTTGCATAAGTGAAAAAATCATTGTGAGTACAGCAGCAAGCTGTACATATCCCTATCGGGGAATGGTTTTATTTTGAAGGTCAGATGTTGAGTATTTATCTGTGAGACAGCTCGGTCATATTATAATTCAGTAACTTACCTAGCGATAATAATCTAGAAAATTAATTTAAAACAATAAACAAGGTCTAACAATGGGCGATAATATATTAGATGTCATTTCAAAACAGGCGCAGGAATATTATAAAACGACCCCTGTAATTATTCTAGGCAGTGGTGCATCTGCTGCATATGGTATGGCTGGCATGTGGGAGTTATCTCAGCATTTAATTAAGACAGTCCCAAAGAGTGATTTATCGCCTGCTGAATTATTAGCATGGGAGGCTTTTTGTAAACTATTAAACGAGGGTACTGATCTTGAAAGTGCATTACATCAGATTACGTTATCTGATGCATTAACCAAAAAAGTAGTTTTAGCTACATGGTCACTTCTCGTGCCACAAGATTTAGCTATCTTCGAAGAATCGCTTAATAATACAAGTCTATTTCCACTAGGCAAGCTATTGAAGCACATGCTGAGAAGTACAATACCACAGATAAATATAATCACACCTAATTATGATCGACTTGCAGAGTATGCCTGCGAACAAGAACATCTTCACCACTATACTGGCTTCTCACATGGCTATCGTGGAAGCTTAGTTAAAAAAGATTATCTAAAGTGCACAAGGCAAGTGAACATATGGAAAGTTCATGGTTCTCTCGGATGGTTTACTAATCATAGTCAAGTTATATGTGCCCTAACTAATGTGAAAGAGATTCCGGATGGCTTGACTCCATTAATTGTTACACCCGGTATAGAAAAGTATAGAAGCACACACAAAGAACCATATAAAACAACAATCCACGAGGCAGATGACATCATAGACCAAGCATCTTCCTACTTATGTATTGGCTTTGGATTTAATGACATACATATTCAGGAAAAATTAATAAATAGATGCTCTAAAAACGATGCATCAATTATTGTAGTCACATATAAATTATCTGATCAGGCAAAGAGATTCTTATTTGAAGGAAATTGTGGACGATACTTAGCCATAGAATCAAGTGATGACAATATTAACAGCAAAGTGTTCAGTTCAGAGCTTAAAGAACCAGTAGTAATTGATGGTGATTTCTGGTCTCTGGGTGGTTTCATTAAATTAATTATGTAGGAGTTTCAATGACTATTTTTAACTTCTCTGATAGTGATGCCTTGGGTAAGGTATCTTCCGTAGATACGTCAACTGTGATAATTGACATTGACGATTGCGAAAAATTAAAAAGACTACAGGTTAATAGGTTAGCCGTCTTACAAAGCAGTAAGCCAGGGCAGCACCTTATAGGCCTTATTAGCCAAGTAACTAGGAAAAAATTAATTACAAACCATGATGAAAGCGAAGATGAGCCTAACGAACAAAACCTTTGTAAGGTTGCACTAATTGGTTCATTACTAGACGCTGAAGGCGTTAAAAGAAATGTATTCCGAAGGACTCTGGAAAGCGTTCCTGAAATTGATGCAAATTGCTTTGCTCTTGAGGGTGAGCACTTAACTGCATTCATGCGAGTTATTTCCCATGCCGAAGTTGATGGGAATTCTTTAGTTTTAGGAAAATATACTCTAGATGAACATGCTGTAGCCTTACTTAATGGAAATAAATTTTTCCAACGCCATGCTTTCATAGGTGGTAGTACGGGAGCAGGAAAGTCTTGGACAACTGCAAAAATAATCGAGCAAGTTGCTGAATTAAAAAGTGCAAACGCAATAATTTTTGATTTGCATGGTGAATACTCGCCGCTAAAACACAATGGGATAAAGCATTATAAAATTGCAGGACCAAGTGATGTAGATTCAGGGAAAACTATATCTGATGGGGCTATATATCTACCATATTGGCTCCTGTCTTACGAAGCACTGGTATCATTATTCGTTGACAGGAGTGACCAGAATGCGCCGAACCAAGCAATGATAATATCAAGGGAAATAAATGCTGCAAAGGCAAGGTATTTAAAAGCTGGCGATTACAACGATGTATTAAACAATTTTACAATCGATAGCCCAGTTCCATTTGATCTTTCATCATTACTTGATAGCCTTAATGAAATTAACGTTGAGCAAGTTGAAGGAGCAAGAGCAGGAACCACTAAAGCAGGTGAGTTTAATGGAAAGTTAAGCCGAATGATCTCTAGGTTAGAGAACAAAACCTCTGATAGACGGTTAGGGTTCCTCTTCCAAGGAAATTCCGACACACTGCAATTCAATTATCTTGAACGATTGGCTACATGCTTATTAGGGAGCACTGTAGAAAATGGGCATGGCGGAGTTAAAATCATTGATTTCTCTGAAGTCCCATCTGACGTCCTACCGCTAATAGTATCATTAGTAGCAAGGTTAGCATTTTCCATTCAGCAATGGACCTCGTCAGAAAAAAGACATCCAATAGCGTTAATGTGCGATGAGGCTCACCTATATATACCGAATAGAAACATTGCTGACTCTGCGGATGAAATATCCATTAAAATATTTGAGCGAATTGCAAAAGAAGGAAGAAAGTATGGACTAAGCCTTGTCGTAATTAGCCAACGACCATCAGAAGTAAACAAAACAATTCTTAGTCAATGTAGTAATTTCGTAGCAATGCGACTAACGAATTCAGATGATCAGTCTGTAATTAGAAAGTTACTTCCTGATAGTCTCGGTGGATTTAGTGATATTTTGCCTACATTAGATACTGGTGAGGCTTTAGTTGTCGGTGATGCGAGCTTGTTACCTAGCCGAATTCGCATAGATGAACCTATTAACAAACCGAATAGTGGTACAATAGCATTTTGGCAAGAATGGCAAAAAGATGTTTCCCCTTCACGCCTCGAAACTGCAGTTGATAACTGGCGTAAACAGAAATTAAATTAATTTCTGTCATCCAACCACTAAAAACCGCAGCCTTGAGCTGCGGTTTTCATTTCTATTTTCAAAACACTCTTTGGCCCCAATTAGAGAATATTTAGCCAACCCCTTGCACAGCACTCCCCTTTCAGCGGAAAAGGCGGTCAACATGCACGCTAAAGCCACGGGCGGGCACGGTATTGGTTCCCCCTGCAAACCGCCGAGTCGAGTTCAACGGGTCAGGAGCGCCATCAGGGATGATGGCGCAGCCGCAGTCGGCACAGGGATGTGCCGTCTGCGGCGCTCCGTCCGACCCGTTGGACGAGACGAGGGAACCCGCGAAGCGGGCGGTTTGCCGGGGGAGAAGACTTTTGGTGACTTTGGGTCTTTCCAAAGTCACTCGCCCCAGCCCGAAGGGCGGGCGAAATCCCTTCGAGGGCCGTGCCCTCGCGTCCTGCATGGCGAAGCCATGCCAATCAGGAGAGAGGGAAAGTGTCAGCCCTCCGGCAGACCACAAAAAAACCGCAGCCCAAGGGCTGCGGTTTTTTTATTGGCTCAACCTGTTGGCACCAGACGCCAACAAGGCACACCGGCCTTAGGCACGGCGCCAGCTGG
The DNA here is from genome assembly GCF_001728955.1 of Aeromonas sp. DNP9. Classification (NCBI taxonomy): domain Bacteria; kingdom Pseudomonadati; phylum Pseudomonadota; class Gammaproteobacteria; order Aeromonadales; family Aeromonadaceae; genus Aeromonas; species Aeromonas sp. DNP9. The sequence continues at coordinate 35,321 of NZ_LYSQ01000020.1, forward strand.
TCTTGCCGGCGCTGTCTTCCAGCACGATACCCATCTCGGTGAGACGGTTGCGGGCGGCATCGGCGGCAGCCCAGTTCTTGTCGGCACGGGCCTGATTGCGCTCGGCGATCAGGCGCTCGATCTCGGCAACCTCTTCGTCCGCTTCGTCACCCTTGAGGAAAGACTCGGGGTCTTGCTGCAGGATGCCGAGCACGGCGCCCAGCTCGCGCAGACGGGCGCCCAGCGCGGCGGCAACGGCCATGTCTTCACCCTTCTGGCGGTTGATCTCGCGCACCAGATCGAACAGGGCGGAGTAGGCTTCCGGGGTGTTGAAGTCGTCGTCCATCGCCTCTTTAAAGCGAGCCACCTGCTCGTCACCACCGGCAGCAGCGGCCACCGGCAGATCGCGCAGGGCGGTGTACATCCGCTCCAGCGCGGCGCGGGCTTGCTTCAAGTTATCTTCCGAGTAGTTGAGCTGGCTGCGGTAGTGGCCAGACATCAGGAAGTAACGGACAGTTTCGGCGTCGTAGTGAGCCAGCACATCGCGGATGGTGAAGAAGTTGCCAAGGGATTTGGACATCTTCTCTTTATCCACCATCACCATGCCGCTGTGCATCCAGGTGTTGACGTAGTCGCCACCGTGGGCGCAGCAGGACTGGGCGATCTCGTTCTCGTGGTGCGGGAACTGCAGATCGGAGCCGCCGCCGTGGATGTCGAAGTGGTTGCCAAGGTGCTTGGAGTTCATGGCGGAGCACTCGATGTGCCAGCCAGGACGGCCCGGACCCCAGGGGCTTTCCCAGGTCGGCTCGCCCGGCTTGGACATCTTCCACAGCACGAAGTCCAAGGGGTTGCGCTTGGCATCGACCACGTCAACGCGGGCACCGGCTTGCAGCTGCTCCAGATCCTGGCCGGAGAGCTTGCCGTAGTCGGCGTAGGATTCGACGATAAACATCACATCGCCGTTGTCCGCCACGTAGGCGTGCTCTTTATCCAGCAGGGATTGCACCAGCTCGATGATCTCTTCGATGTGCTGGGTGGCGCGCGGTTCGATATCCGGGCGCACCATGCCGAGGGCGTCGAAGTCGGCGTGCATGTCGCCGATCAGACGCTCGGTCAGCTCGTCGCAGGTCACTTGGGTCTCGGCGGCACGCTTGATGATCTTGTCATCCACGTCGGTGATGTTGCGCACGTAGGTGAGGTCGTAACCGGCGTAACGCAGGTAGCGGGCGACCACATCAAAGGCGACGAAGGTGCGGCCGTGGCCGATATGACAGTGATCGTAGATGGTGACACCACACACATACATGCCCACCTTGCCCGGGTGGATAGGTTTGAATTCTTCTTTTTGACGAGTGAGTGTGTTGTATATCTTCAGCATCTTCTAACCACTGCCTGTGAGTAAAATGGTTGGTCATGATACCCCGTTCAGGGGCAGAAAACGAGGCAGAAAAGCGGGCCAATCCCGTCTGCCAGCACGGTTACGGCGCCAGAGAGACTATGCCGCCAGCCCCTGATGGGCTAGAATTGCCACCACTTTATGCCATACACCTGCGGGCACTTCGTCGCCCGCATCAAATGAAAGGACATATCATGGTCACTCTGCACACCAATCACGGCGACATCACCCTCACCCTGAATGCTGAAAAAGCCCCGGAAACCGTGGCCAACTTCCTGCAATACTGCCGTGACGGTCACTACGACAACACCATCTTCCACCGCGTTATCGACGGCTTCATGATCCAGGGCGGCGGCTATGCCCCGGGCTTTGAAGAGAAAGACACCCGCGCTCCCATCAAGAACGAAGCGGCCAACGGTCTGTCCAACAAGATCGGCACCATCGCCATGGCCCGCACCATGGAGCCGCACTCTGCCAGCGCCCAGTTCTTCATCAACGTGAACAACAACGACTTCCTCGACTTCAAATCCGCTACCACTCAGGGCTTCGGCTACTGCGTATTCGGTGAAGTGACCGCCGGCATGGACGTGGTCAACAAGATCAAGGGCGTCAAGACCGGTAACTACGGCCGCATCCACCAGGACGTGCCGGTAGAAGACGTAGTGATCACCAAGGTGACCCTTGCTGACTGATCTCTGCCGACTCGGCACTGACAAAACTGCGGCCCCGGCCGCAGTTTTTCCATCTGCCTCCCCCACTGCCAGTCCGAACTGGCGCCGCCTCGACTATCTGGCCCACGGCAACCCGCGCCAGCGCTCGGCCCATGCCCTGCTCACCGCCGGTGTGTGGGATGAGCTGGCCGCGCAGTGCAGCGATCTGGCGCTGGTGAGCACGCTCGCCATCGGCCTCGATCGGCCGGGCAGTGATCTCGATACCCTCTGCCAGCATGCTGATCCGGCCGAGTTTGCCGCTACTTTTGCAGAGCAAGGCTGGCAGGCGAGCCACAAGGGCGACAATATCTGGCTGCTGGAGCGCACCTTTGCCTGCCTCGACCAGAGCTGTGCTAATAGCGGTTCTGACAAGAGCGATGCTTGCTGGCCGCTGGAGCTCTATGTCACCCCCGCCCCCATCGAGACGCTGAACGGCTGGCGCCACCTCACCCTGATGGCCGCGTTGCTCGAGCGGTTTGGCGATGCTTTCTATCAGGAGGTCTTGCACCTGCGCCTTGAAGAGGGACTAAAAGGGGAAGCGGCCATGTGCCGGTTGCTGGGGCTGGCGGGCGATCCTTATGCAGCGCTGCTGACGCTGGAGGAACGAAATCTGGCCGAGCTGTCATGGCAGCCGCCATCCCGTGACGATATCCATACCTTAACTGGCGCGATGGCACCCGCAGCGCACTGTTCGTCCCCTGTTGTTTCTACTACCTCTGCCACCCCTGTTTGCCCTGTTTCGACCGAGAGCCCGACCCCCACATCATGAGCACCCTTTTTATCAGTGACATTCACCTCTCTGCCCAGCGGCCCGATATGACCGCGGCATTGGTGCGCTTTCTCGAGCACGACGCCCCCGGCGCCGATGCCCTCTATGTGCTGGGGGATCTCTTCGAGTTCTGGATTGGCGATGATGACCCCAATCCGCTCCATCAACAGATGGCCGATGCCTTCTTGGCCCTGAGCCAGCAGAACGTGCCCATCTACTTTATCCACGGCAACCGCGACTTTCTGCTGGGGCAGCAGTTCGCCAAGCGCGCGGGGATGACATTGCTGGGTGACCCTTGCGTTATCGACCTCTATGGGGAGCGGGTAGTGCTGAGCCACGGCGATCTGCTCTGCACCCTGGATGAGGGGTATCAGAAGTTTCGCCGCATCACCCAGCTCAAGTGGCTGCGCTGGCTCTTTTTGCGGCTGCCGCTTGCCCGCCGTCAGGCCATCGCCTGCAAGATGCGCGGCCAAAGCCAGATGGAGAACGCCTACAAGAGCCAGATCATCATGGATGTAACGCCCGCGGCGGTGGACGACACCCTGCGCGCCCACGACTGCCGGATGATGATCCACGGCCACACCCACAGACCCGCCATCCACGACTTCACCCTTGATGGCCATCCGGCGCGGCGCATCGTGCTGGGGGACTGGTTCGAGCAAGGCTCGGTGCTGGTCTGCCGCCCCGGCGAGCAGCGGCTGGAAATGCGGGCGCTGGCAGCCGCACGCTGACAGCAGGTTCACAAGGAATCAATAAAGAGAGGGGCGCGTCAGCAGTGACGCGCCCCTTGTTCATGGGCAAAACAGGCGCTTGGCTCAAAGAGGCGCGGCCGTCACCGTATCCCCTGCGTCATAACAAGTCCGACAGCTTGTGACCAGCCAGCACCGTCTGGCCCTTCGCATCCCGGCATCCCTGCCTATAATGCGGGCTCAAACACACAGAGAGGATTAATCCATGGGCTTTATCACCTGGATCGTATTGGGATTGTTGGTGGGTATTCTGGCGAAGTGGATCATGCCGGGCCGCGATGGCGGTGGCTTCTTCATGACCGCCCTGCTGGGGATTGTCGGCGCCATGGTTGGCGGCTATGTGGGTACCCTGCTGGGGCTAGGCTCAGTGACCGGTTTCAATATCCCGAGCATCGCGCTGGCGACCGTGGGTGCCCTTATCGTCCTGTTTATCTTCAACAAGATCCGCAGCTGACCCCCAACGCCATCTATGTGTAGATAAACAGGGCACCGCGAGGTGCCCTCTCTTTTTTTATCGCCCTCACGATGTTGCCAGCGGCAAGACCAGCCTCACCAGCAAGCCCCCCAGCTGGGTGGCCGGCAGCAACACCACTTCGCCGTGGTGGTAGTGGGCGATATCGCGTACCAGCGCCAGACCCAGCCCCGCTCCCGGCTGTTCACTCCCCTGCTCGAGGCGCTGGAACGGCTGCCAGACTCGCTCCGCCAGCTCGGGGGCGATGCCGGGGCCGCTATCCTCCACCTCCAGCCAGATCTGCCCGTTGCTTCGCACCACCCGCGCCGTCACGGTGCCGTGGGGCGGGGTGTATTTGATGGCGTTGTCGAGCAGGTTGGCACACAGCTCTCCCAGCAGCAGCGGCTCCCCCGCCACCATGATGGCGGACTCCTCCCCCTCGTAACCGAGATCGATCCCCTTGCTGCGCGCCTGCGCCAACCGTGACAGACAGGCCTGCTGCACCAACGCCGTCAACTCCATGGGTTCACGCTGACGCAGCCCGGAGCACTCGTCCGATTTGAGCCGGGCCAACAGCAGGAGCCGCTCGGTCAGGGCGATGGTGTGATCTAGCCGCACGGCCATAGCATCGAGGCTTTCGCTCATCAGGGCCGAGTCGCCACTGCTGCGCGCCACTTCCACCTGGGTTTTCAGGATGGTGAGCGGGGTGCGCAGCTGATGGGCGGCATCGGCGCTAAAGCGCTCCTGCCGAGCCACCAGCTGGCGCAATCGGGCCAGCTGGCGGTTGAACGCCTGCACCAGCGGCCGGGTCTCCTGCCAGGGGAGCAAATCCGGCAAGGGAGCGAGATTGGCGGCATCGCGGCGCAGGATCTCCCGCGACAGGCGCCGCATCGGGGTGAGCAGCCGTTTGAGCAACAGATAAGCGAGCAGCAGAGTGAGCACCACCAGCGCCCCCTGGGTCAGCACAGCCGACCAGAGCAGCTGCTCCGCCAGTTGCTGGCGGCCGAGCAGAGTTTCCGCCACCGTGATGCGGGCCATGCCGTTGACGCCACCCTCGCCTACCGGTTGCAGCAGCATCACGGCGCGGATCGGCGCCTCCTGATAAAGCCCGTCGTAGAAGTAGGCGAGCGCCGGATAGCGGTCGGTCAGGGGCGTACCGTCCGGCATGGGGGGCAGGTCGTCAAAGCCGGATATGACCCTATCGTCGATGCCGCGCACCTGATAGAAGAGGCGATCGCGCATGTTGCGCTCGAAGCTGTCGAGCACCACGTAGGGCACATCCACCCTGAGGCTGTCCTCGGCTGCCGTCAGCCGTTCGGCGACGGTACGGGCCGAGGCGAGCAGGGTGCGATCATAGGCCGAGGTGGCCGCCGCCAGTGCGCCGTAGTAGCTATACCAAGCCGAGGCGGCCCAGAGGATCAGCAGTGGGCCCCCCAGAAACAGCAGCAGTTGATGGAGCAGGGAGCGACTAATGGGAGGCCTCCGGCGCCGCTTCCAGCAGATAGCCCAGCCCGCGCAGGGTGGTGATCACCACCCCGCTGCCCACCAGCTTTTTGCGCAGCCGGTGGATATAGAGATCGATGCTGTCGAGCCCTACCTCGTCATCGAGGTTGAACACCTGCTCGAACAGCTGCCCCTTGGCGACCGGCCGCCCGTGGCGGTACATCAGCGCAGTCAGCAGCGCCAGTTCGCGCGGAGTCAGGGCAAGGCGGGCATCGGCCAGCAGAAAATAGCCGTCGGGGTGCAGGGTCAGGCGACCCAGCCGCAGCTCGGCACCACCGCTTTCGCTGCGCCGCAGCAGGGCCCGCAGCCGGGCATCCAGCTCCCCCAGATCGAACGGCTTGGCCAGATAGTCATCGGCTCCGGCATTGAGACCGCAGATCCGCTCCTCCACTGCGCCGCGGGCGGTGAGCAGCAGCACCGGCACCCCCTGCCCCCTACTGCGCAATCGGCCGAGTACCGCCAGCCCGTCGAGCTTGGGCATCTCGATATCGAGCACCGCCAGCGCGTACTGTTCGTGGCGCAGCAGGTGGTCAGCCTGAGCCCCGTCAGCCACCCAATCCACCGCGAAACCGGCGGTGGTGAGTGCCCGCGACAGCCAGTGGGCCAGTTCGTGATTATCTTCTGCCAACAGCAAGCGCATCCCTCTCCCCTTGTTCCTAACCACGGCATTCAGCCGCACTGCTTCAACTGCATCCCTTCATCACTGCCAGTGCAGGAGAAGGTGAGATCAGGGTCACACTCCCGGCTCTTGGTCAGTGATTGAAAGGTGAATGAAAGGTTGTTGTTTTAACAATTTCGCATCACTTCGTCTATCGACGGAGTCACACCCAGGAAAAACAACGACAAGATGGAGCACACAACCATGAAGCAACGCACACGTCATGCCCTCGCCCTGTTGACCCTGCTCGGCGCCCTGCCACTGCAAGCGGCCGAAAGTGCCGCGACTCCAAGCCGTACCGAATGCATCGCACCGGCCAAACCGGGTGGTGGTTTCGATCTCACCTGCAAGCTGCTGCAGGTGAGCCTGCAGGAGACCGGCACCATCGACAAGCCGATGCGGGTCACCTACATGCCGGGCGGGGTCGGCGCCGTGGCCTACAACGCCATCGTGGCCCAGCGCCCTGCCGAGGCGGGGACTGTGGTCGCCTTCTCCGGTGGCTCCCTGCTCAACCTCTCACAGGGCAAATTTGGCCGTTACGGGGTGGACGATGTGCGCTGGCTGGCGGCGGTGGGCACCGATTACGGCATGATTGCGGTGCGCCACGATGCCCCCTATCAGAATCTCAAGGAGCTGGTGAGCGCCATGGAGCGCGATCCCAACAGCGTGGTGATCGGCGCGGGTGCCTCCATCGGCAGTCAGGACTGGATGAAGACGGCGCTGCTGGCCAAACAGGCCGGGGTTGACCCCCACAAAATGCGCTACGTCGCCTTTGAAGGGGGCGGCGAGCCGGTCACCGCGCTGCTTGGCAACCATGTGCAGGCGGTCTCCGGCGATCTGAGCGAGATGGTGCCCTATATCGGTGGCGACAAACTGCGGGTGCTGGCGGTGTTCTCTGCCGAGCGGCTGCCCGGCAAGCTGGCAACCATCCCCACCGCCAAGGAGCAGGGTTATGACCTGGTGTGGCCGGTGATCCGCGGCTTCTATGTCGGCCCCAAAGTGAGCGACAGCGAATACCAGTGGTGGAAGCAGACCTTCGATCAGCTGGTGAAGACCGACACCTTCAAGGCGCAGCGGGATCTGCGCGGCCTGTTCGAGTTTGACCTCACCGGCGAGGCGCTCGACAGCTACGTCAAGGAGCAGGTGGCGCAATATCGCGAGCAGGCCAAAGCCTTCGGTCTGGCCAAATAGGAGCCGCAGCCATGAGCGATCGCATCTTCGCCGCCATCTGGCTGCTGCTCTGTCTGGCAGGTGCCGCTATCGCCTGGCAGATCCAGAGCGAATACAGCTATGAGCCGCTAGGGCCACGTCCCTTCCCGCTCGGCATCATCGGCCTGATGGCGCTCTGCGCCCTGTTGCTGCTGCGCCGCCAGCCGGACACCGTCAGCTGGCCGCCGCTGCGTACCCTGCGCCACCTCGCCATCATGGTGGTGGCGCTGGCCGGGTACGGTGCCAGCTTCGAGTGGCTGGGATTCCCACTGGCTACCGCCCTGCTCACCTTTGTACTGGGGCGCCTGTTTGGCGCCTCGGCCAAAGCCGCCCTGCTCTCCGGCGTTGTCGGCGGTCTGGTGCTCTATCTCGCCTTCGACCGGCTGCTGGATGTCACCCTGCCCCTCGGCGTCTGGTTCTCTTAAGGAGTCAATATGGATACCTGGATGTACCTCTCCCAGGGCTTTGCGGTGGCACTCACCCCGGAAAATCTGGTGATCGCCCTGATCGGCTGCTTTGTCGGCACCGTGGTCGGCCTGCTGCCGGGCCTTGGCCCCATCAACGGGGTCGCCATCCTGTTGCCGCTGGCTTTTGCCCTCAAGCTGCCCCCCGAATCGGCGCTCATTCTGCTCGCCACCGTCTACATAGGTTGCGAGTATGGCGGGCGGATCTCCTCGATCCTGCTCAACGTGCCGGGAGATGCCGCCGCCATCATGACCGCGCTGGATGGCTACCCCATGGCCCAGCAGGGCAAGGCGGGAGTGGCCCTCTCCATCTCGGCGGTCAGCTCCTTTGTCGGCTCCATGCTCGCCATCGGGGGGATAATCCTGTTCGCCCCGGCGCTGGCACGCTGGTCACTGGCCTTCGGCCCGGCGGAGTATTTCGCCCTGATGGTGTTCGCCATCGCCTGCCTTGGCAGCATGATGAGCCAGAACCCGCTCAAGTCCTTTATGGCGGCACTGATCGGACTGGGGCTCGCCACCGTCGGGGTGGATGCCAACACCGGCGTCTATCGCTTCACCTTCGACAGCGTTCACCTCTCGGACGGGGTACAGTTTATCGTGGTGGTGATCGGCCTCTTCTCGGTGAGCGAGATCCTGCTGATGCTCGAGCACACCAGTGGCGGCGGCAAGCTGGTGCGCACCACCGGACGGATGCTGTTCAACTTCAAGGAGCTGGTCCATTGCACCGGTACCATGCTGCGCTCTTCCACCATCGGCTTTTTCGTCGGCATTCTGCCCGGCGCCGGTGCCACCATCGCCAGTGCCATCACCTACATGACCGAGAAGCGACTGGCGGGGCCGAATGCCAAATTCGGCGAAGGGGACATTCGCGGCGTGGCTGCACCGGAGGCGGCCAACAACGCCTCCGCCTGCGGCTCCTTTATCCCCATGCTGACCCTGGGGGTGCCGGGTTCGGGCACCACAGCGGTGATGATGGGGGCGCTGACCCTCTATAACATCACTCCGGGCCCCACCATGTTCACCGAACAGCCCGATGTGGTGTGGGGACTGATCGCCGCCCTCTTGCTGGCCAACGTCATGCTGCTGGTGATGAACATCCCCATGGTAGGGCTCTTTACCCGCATGCTCTCCATCCCGCTCTGGTTTTTGGTGCCCGCCATCGCCAGCGTCTCGGCGGTGGGAGTCTATGCGGTGCACAGCACCACCTTCGACCTGCTGCTGATGGTGGCCCTCGGGGTATTTGGCTACCTGCTGCGCAAGATGCACTTCCCCATGTCACCGCTCATTCTGGGATTCGTACTCGGTGAAATGCTGGAGCAGAACCTGCGCCGCGCCCTATCCATCAGCAATGGCGACACCGCCATCCTGTGGAGCAGCGGCATCAGCCAGACCCTGCTGGTACTGGCCATTGCAGTGATCACCCTGCCCCCGCTGGTACGCCTGCTGCGCCGCCGCAAAGCCGATCCGCTGATCCCGGACGCCCGCCCGGAGCAGGGCGCCTGATCCCCTCTGAACAGAAAGAGGCACGCCAGCAAACTGGTGTGCCGTTAACGAACAAGGGCCCCACACAGTGGGGCCCTTGTTTATGAATGGCGTGTTGACGCCATCCCGCGATTCAAGTCAGTAGGTCACTGCGCGTCCGGCTGGTTGGCGGGGGCCGCCTTGATAAAGGCTTGCAACTGTTCGCAGTTGGCGACGATGCGGCGGATAGTGGGGTAATCGTCCAGGGTCATGTCGTAGCGGCGGGCATTGTAGACCTGGGGCACCAGCATGCAGTCGGCCAGGGTCACTTCGTTGCCGACGCAGTAGACACCGGCGGTGGTCATCAACAGCTGTTCGAGGGCAGTGAAAGTCTCGTCAATCCAGTGGCGATACCAGCGGGCCTCCTGCTCGTTGTTGGCCCTGAAGTGCTCTTCCAGATAGTTGAGTACCCGCAGATTGTTGAGCGGGTGAATATCGCAGGCGATCATGTTGACGATCTGGCGCACCCGGGCCCGCGCGTCGGGGGAAGAGGGCATCAGGGAGTAGGCGGGATAGGTCTCGTCAAGGTACTCCATGATGGCGACCGACTGACCGATCTGCACATCGCCATCCACCAGAAACGGCACCAGCCCTTGCGGATTGATCCGGCGATAGGCCTTCTCGCTCTGCTCGCCTTGCCGCAAATTGATGGGATGCTGCTCGTAGGCGAGCCCCTTGAGCTGCAACACGATCCGCACCCGAAAACTTGCCGATGAACGCCAATAGCCAAACAACTGCAACATAATCTGTCCCTGCATCTTATCTGGGCCCGAAGCCCGGCAGGTGCTCGCCACCTGCCTCCTTGTGTACCCGGCACCGGTTGAGGACTCGTCGTGATCCGGACATATCCCGAATATCCTTGCCGCCAACCGGCGCTGGCCATCAACCTCCCTGACCGCTCGCTGGCACCACCTGTTGAGAGATAGTGCCAAACAGGTTTTGGCCAGAGCGATCTTCCATCGCGATCGACACTCTATCACCAAACTGCAAATAGGGGGTTATAGCTTGATCACAATCAAGAATTTCCAACATGCGGCGCTCGGCGATGCAGGATGAGCCGGCACTGCGATCGTAGTTGGAGACAGTGCCGGAGCCGATGATGCAGCCAGCGCCAAGGGGACGGGTCTTGGCGGCGTGGGCAATCAGTTCGAAGAAGTTGAAGGTCATGTCCACCCCGGCTTCGGGCGCACCAAACAGGGCATCGTTGAGGTGGGTCAGAAGCGGCAGATGCACTTTGCCATCGCGCCACGCATCCCCCAGCTCATCCGGGGTGATGGCCACCGGCGAGAAGGCGCTGGACGGTTTGGACTGGAAGAAGCCAAAGCCCTTGGCAAGCTCCCCCGGAATGAGGTTGCGCAGGCTCACATCGTTGACCAGCATCAGCAATTTGACGTGGCTGGCGGCCCCCTGCGCGCTCACCCCCATCGGCACATCGTCGGTGATGATGGCTACCTCCGACTCGAAATCGATCCCCCACTCCTCCGATCCCATGACAATCGGCCCACGGGGAGCCAAAAAGCTGTCGGAGCCCCCCTGATAGATCAGCGGATCGTGCCAGAAGCTCTCCGGCATCTCGGCGCCGCGGGCCTTGCGCACCAGCTCCACATGGTTGACGTAGGCGCTGCCATCGGCCCAATGATAGGCACGCGGCAGCGGAGAGAGGCAAGACGCTTCATCAAAGGGGAACGCCTCTACCGCACGGCCCTCGTTAAGCTGCTGATAGACAGCCTCCAGCCTGGTGGCAACCTCGGCCCACTCGTCGAGGGCAGCCTGCAAGGTGGGGACAATCTCGCTCACCCGCACCGCCCGGGTCAGATCCCGACTCACCACCACCAAAGCGCCATCGCGCTTGCCATTGTTCAATGTTGCCAATTTCATAAGCGATTCCTTATTTGCCGGCAGCAGCGTCCGGGCGCTGCCAGCTGGAGACATACCGGGTGTTCTCGATCCGTTCGCAGAGGCTACCGACGTTCAGCGCATCGCGGGTATCGAGCATGACCGCCACCTCGTCGGTGAACTTCTTGGCATAGGCCTGCCCCGCCGCAAACGCCTTGGGATGGGGGCCGTGGGTGAATCCGGCGGGATGGAAGGTGACCATGCCCCGCTCGATATTGTCCCGGCTGAAGAAGTCCCCGGCGTGGTAAAAGAGCACCTCGTCGTAATCGTCATTGCTGTGATAGAAGGGCACCTTGAGGGCGCCGGGATCGCTCTCGATGGGGCGTGGCACGAAGGTACAGATGACAAAGCGGCTCGCCACAAAGGTCGAATGAGCCGACGGCGGCAGATGGTAGCGGTGGCTCATCAGCGGGCGGATATCCCGCCAGTTGAGGCGCACCACGCATAAATCCCCGTGCCACCCTTGCGCATCCAGCGGGTTGAAGGGCCAGGTGATGACCGACACCTGATCGTGGCGTTTGACCTGCAGCGACCAGGGATTCTCATCCTGCTGGGCCAAAAAGCGCTCGTTGATGGCGGGCACATCCAGCGCCGCCGGGTCGAAGATGGCGTGATTGCCCACCAGCCCCTTGTCCGGCAGCTGGTAGCTGTCGTTGGTCGCCTCGATCATCAGGATGAACAGGGGCGCCGTCGGCTCGATGCGCCACATGGTGCCACGGGGGATCACCACGTAGTCGCCATCGCGAAGAGTCAGGTGGCCGTAGTCGCAAAAGAACTCGCCGCCCCCCTCGTGGATAAAGAGCAGCTCGTCGCCATCGGCGTTGCGCACCAGAAACGGCATCGCCTCGGAGAGCCGCCAGACTCGGTAGCGGCAGTGGGGGTTGCTGAGAATGTCGGGAGCCACCCAGGGAGAGAGTGAGCTCACCTCTTCCTGGAGGACATTGAGGTCAAACAGCCGTGGCCGCAGCGGCCCCTCCCAACTGCTCCAGTCGGTAGGGGCATGCTTGTGGTGCATGTGGGTGGCGGGGCCAAAAAAGCCGCTACGCCCCAGCTCGCGCTCATAGATGGCCTGTTCCGGCAGGTCGGCATGAGCCTGTCGGGAGTGGGTTCCCTCCCGGTGGGGAAAGTTAATCCAGTTACGCATTGCTCGCTCCCTCTTTGCGGGCACCCTTCTCATCCTCACCGCCATCCAGCACGCCGCGGCGGATCTGGTCCAGCTCGATCGATTCAAACAGTGCCTTGAAATTGCCCTCGCCAAACCCTTCGTTGCCCTTGCGCTGAATGATCTCGAAGAAGACCGGGCCAATCACGGTATCGGTGAAGATCTGCAGCAGGATGCCATCCTTGGTGGGGGAGCCGTCGATGAGGATGCGCAGCTCTTTGAGGGCCGCCAGATCCTCCTGATGCCCCTCGACCCGACTGTTCACCTTCTCGTAGTAGGTATCGGGCGTCGGCATAAAGCCGGTGCCGCGGCTGCGCAGGGTGCGGATGGTGTGGTAGATATCGCTGGAGGCCATGGCAATGTGCTGGATCCCCTCCCCCTTGTACTGGCGCAGGTACTCCTCAATCTGGGACTTGTCATCCGCCGACTCGTTGATGGGGATGCGGATCTTGCCGCAGGGGGCGGTCATGGCGCGTGAATGCAGCCCGGTCAGCTTGCCCTCGATATCGAAGTAGCGAATTTCACGGAAGTTGCCGATCCGCTCGTAGAAGTTGGACCAGACATCCATATTGCCGCGATGGACGTTGTGGGTCAGGTGATCGATCTCCATAAGACCGGCATCCACCTCGGCCATCCGGGCCTGCCAGTCGGGGTAGAAGACAAAATCCACATCATAGATGGAGCCCTTGTCGCCATAGCGGTCGACAAAGGAGAGCGTGCTCTCGCCGATACCGTAGATGGCGGGAATATTGAGCTCCATCGGCCCAATCTTGCCAACAAAGGGCTTGGCCCCCTTGGCGATGGCGTACTGCTGGGCCTTGCCCGCATCGCTCACCCGAAATGCCATACCGCAGACGCTCGGCCCGTGCAAGCTGGCAAACTGCTCCGCCTGGGAGTGAGGCTCGGCATTGACCACGAAATTGATATCCCCCTGCCGGTAGAGCCAGCACTGCTTGTGTTTGTGCTTGGCGACCTCGGCAAACCCGAGCGAAACGAACAGGCTCTTGAGGGCAGCAATCCCTTTGGCATCGGGGGCCGTGTACTCGACAAACTCGAAGCCGTCTGTGCCTAACGGATTGATGGTGTGAGTGGCGGAAGAGGTGGCATTCATCGGGCGCTCCTTGCTCTTGATTCGGTTAAAACGGATTGCAGCACCCAGCGGCGCGGCAAGTGTTAACAACTTGTTTCATTAGAAGCAGGGCGTAGCAGGAAGAGAAGAGGCAGGTTACAGATAGTTTTTCGCAGCTGGCAGCAAAGAATGTAAATGGATTGTGACATTTAAGCCGCAGCCTTGCGGTTCAAACGGTAACGACCCGCATGGCTGTCAGCTTTGCCTTACAGTTGCCAGTTTTTGACCATCAGATGGGGCAAGCAGGCCCGGGCCTTTTGCAGTCGCACAGGCGTCGGATTGATCAACCACGCCTCTTTCCCCAACCCCAGCAGCGGCAGATCGTGCAGGCTGTCGCTTAAGGCCAGCTCGGTATCGAGGGCGCAGATCTCTGGCAGCAGCTTGTGCTGACCGTGGCAGTAGAAGCGGGGCATCAGACCGCCAAGCCGGTAGTGCATCAGCGAGCCTATGGTGCGATAAGGCAAGTCTGCAGGCCGTTGCAGAGCAAACTGGGCCCGTACCAGCGCCCGCGGGCTGGCCGAGATCACCCAGCAGCGATGCCCTTCTTCTTCAAGCAGCCGATGCGCCTCGCGAAAGAGCCCCGGACGGGTGTGGCAGTAGGCGCGCACCAGCTTGCGCCAGCCGAGGGGAGAGAGCCCTAGGGTCATGGCCCACCAGATAAGGGAGATGCCGCGCCGCCGCTGGTTGGGCACCAGATAGACCAAACCACCCAGCGTAATCACCGGCAACAGCAACAGCGGCCAGATCCGGCGGCGCAGAATATAGCGCAGCAAGCCGGCATGGCTGTCGCCGGGGGCCAGGGTGTCGTCAAAGTCGGCCAGGATCCAGCGCGGCGCACGTCCGTCAGGATCACGCTCTTTCGCTGAATGGATCATGGCGTCAGACACTGGGCGCATAAGCATCAGGGCGCAAGGGCTGCGATGGCGGCCGTAAGCTCGGGAGTGACAAATTCACTCCCCACATCGGGCGGGCAAACAAAATCGAACGGCTCGCCCGCAAGAGTGAAGCTGAGTCGCCAGGCGTGCAGATAGCCACGATCGGCTGACGTACCGCCATAGCGCTCATCCCCGAGAATGGGGGCACCGATGCTTTTGAGGGCAACCCGGATCTGGTGGGTTTTGCCGGTCTGGGGCTTGATGCGATAGAGCCGCCCCCCCTCTCGCACCGACACCGAATCAAACCAGCTGATGGCGGGGTTATCCAGCGTGCGCGCCAGCATCCAGCTGCCGCCGCGCCCCTTTTGCATATCCCCCTTCACCCAACCCTGCTTCTTCTTGGGTTTGCGATCGGAGAGCGCCAGATACTGCTTGCTCACCTCACGGGCCGCAAAGGCCATGCTCAGCGCGCGGTTCGCCTCCGTGGTGCGAGCCAGCAGCACCAGCCCGGAGGTCATCTTGTCGAGCCGGTGCACCGGATAGAGAGTGAGCCCGGTATCGGCCTTCACGCGATTGACCAGCCCCGGATTGACCGACTCCCCGTCGCCCTTCTCGTCGTGCATGCCGATACCGGGCTGCTTGTCGATAACCAGGAAAGCGGGATGCTCAAACAATATCCGGTACATAAAACCTCGGGAACTGGGGGATAAGGCACGCAGCCAACGGCTGGCGGCGCTCGGGAGTGCTGCATTCTCCCTGCTTGTCCGCCATTTGGCAAACTGGGCGGGCAGAGGATGAAGATAAAAAATGGCCCCGCCTGCAACAGGCGGAGCCATTTTCGCTCATCTTGGCAGCTCACCCCTTACACATTGCGCGGGCGCAGGTGAGCGTGCCAGCGCGCTTCCCACTTCTTGAACAGCCAGACGATGACAAAGGTGAGCAGCATATAAAGCAGCCCCGCGGTCAAAAACGCCTCGAACGGACTGTAGTAGCGGGAGTTGATGATCCGCGCCGCGCCGGTCAGATCGACGATGGTGATGATGCCCGCCACCGCTGAGCCTTGCAGCATGAAGATCACCTCGTTGCTGTAAGCCGGCAGTGCCCGACGAAACGAGTTGGGCAAAATGATCCGGGTCAGGGTCTGCCAGCGAGTCATGCCAAAGGCGTTGGCAGCCTCAATCTGGCCGCGCGGCATATTGTGCACCGCCCCGCGCACGATCTCGGCGGTATAGGCGGCGGTATTGAGGGTGAAAGCCAGCAGCGCACAGAACCAGGCTTCGGAGAAGAGCGACCAGGCGGCACTGTTCTTCAGCCACTCCCACTGGGCGGCGCCGTAGTAGATGATAAAGAGCTGCACCAGCAGCGGGGTGCCGCGAAAGAAGTAGATATAGGCCCAGATCGGCCCCTTGATCAGCCAGTTGCGGCTATTGCGCAGGATGCCCATGGGCACCGCCAGCATTAACCCAAGGATCAGAGAGAGGGCCACCAGCCAGACGGTGGTATAGAGCCCCTCCCAATAGGTGGGCCACTCTTTGAGAATGATTGAGAAATCCATGGCTTACCTCGTCTTGATGGCGTAATGACGCTCGGCCCACTTGAGCGCCGAGGTGGAGACTGCGGTGAAGATCAGGAAGATCAGCGCCACCGCCATGTAGAAGGTGAAGGGTTGCTGGGTCGAGCCCGCCGCCAGCGAGGCTTTGCGCACCATGTCATCAAGGCCGATGATGGAGACCAGCGCAGTGGTTTTCAGCAGCACCAGCCAGTTGTTGCCAAAGCCCGGCAGGGCGTGGCGCATCATTTGGGGGAAGAGGATCCGCACAAACACCTGGGTTGCCCGCATGCCAAAGGCCCGTGCGGCCTCCAGCTCGCCTTTGTCCACCGCCAGAATGGCGCCGCGAAAGGTCTCGGTCATATAGGCGCCGAAGATAAAGCCGATGGTCGCGACACCGGCCACAAAGGGGCTGATGTCGATATAGTCCGGAAGCAGGGAGACCCACTCCTGATTGGGATTACTCTCCAGTAACCAGCTGTTGTAAGTCTCGTTGACCCAGGTGCAGATACCGTTGATCAGCACCTGGCCGCCAAAGAAGAGCAGCATCATCAGCACCAGATCGGGGATGCCGCGAATAATGGTGGTGTAGCCGGTGGCGATGGCCCGGGCCCACTTGTAGGGAGAGAGTTTGGCCAGCGCCCCCAGCATCCCCAGCAGCAACGCCAGCAGCAGGGAGGCCAGCGCCACTTCCAGGGTGACCCAGGCACCCTCCAGCAGCGAGGCTTCGTATCCTTTCAAATCAAACATATGCAGCTCCATTGCAACTTATCGAGTGGGCTGGTGCCTCTGAACAACAAGAGAACCCACATCCTTAACACGGCCAGATGCAGCTCCATTGCAATTAATAGGGCCCATCGCTCCACACGGAGAGAACGGGCCCGATGACGACTGACGAGGTGAGCCGGTCGGCCTGTTATTCGCTATCTATGTGGCGAATGACTCACCGTACACGACTCCGGTTTTTACTCGCCGTATACGTCGAACTCAAAGTACTTGTCGTTGATCGCCTTGTACTTGCCATTGGCACGCAGTGCCAGAATGGCGGCGTTGAATTTCTCTTTCAGATCCTTGTCAGCCTTGCGTACCGCAATACCTGCACCCTCGCCAAACCACTTGGGATCGGTCAGTTTCGGACCGACGAATTCAAAGGCATCGCCCCCCTCTTTCTTGAACAGACCGTCGGTAATGGCGGCGGAGTCGGCCAGCACATAGTCCACACGACCGGATTTCAGATCGAGATAGGCTTCATCGGCCGTACCGTAACGCTTGATGGTGGCGTTGGGGAAGTTGTCGGTAATAAAGGTATCCATGGAGGTCGCACGCTGCACCGCGACGGACTTGCCTTCCATAAAGGCTTTGTCGAGCTGCACATCAGTGCCCTTCTTGGCGGCAAAGCGGGCCGGAATGTGCTGGTACTTCTGGGTGAAGTCCACCTTCTTCTTGCGCTCTTCGGTGATGTCCATGGTGGCGATGATGGCGTCAAACTTGCGTGACAGCAGCGCCGGAATGATGCCGTCCCAGTCCTGCTTGACCAGGGTGCACTTCACTTTCATCTCTTCGCACAGGGCGTTGGCGATGTCGATATCAAAGCCTTTCACCTCGCCACTGGGCTCGGTCCAGGAGAAGGGGGGATAGGCACCCTCAACCCCGATCCGGACCTCTTTCCACTCCTTGGCCATCAGGCTACCGGACGCAAGGGCAGTAACTACGGCTGTCGCCAGCATCAGCTTGTTCATGTATCTCTCCTTGATAAAACAGTTGATTGGGTAACCAGGCATCCCGCCATCAGTAGATGGAGGAGATGAATTGCTTGAACCGCTCGGATTTGGGATGGGCGAAAATCTCCTTGGGGTTGCCCTCCTCTTCCACCCGCCCCTGATGCAGAAACATCACCTTGTTCGATACATCCCGGGCAAACGACATCTCGTGGGTCACCACCAGCATGGTGCGCCCCTCTTCGGCCAGCTCGCGCATCAGGCCGAGCACCTCCCCCACCAGCTCGGGATCCAGCGCCGAGGTGGGTTCGTCAAACAACATCACCTCGGGCTCTACCGCCAGCGCACGGGCGATGGCGGCCCGCTGCTGCTGACCACCGGAGAGGTGGCCGGGATAGTAGTCACGCCGCTCCCAGAGTCCAACCCGGTTGAGCAGTTGCTCTGCCTTGGCCAGTGCTTCGGCGCGAGGCACCTTGAGCACCTGGATCGGCACTTCGATAATGTTCTGCATGATGGTCATGTGTGACCAGAGATTGAAACTTTGAAACACCATAGCCAGGCGGCTGCGGATCCGCTCCACCTGACGCATATCCTCGGGCAACCGCTCGCCGGCGCGGCTGGTTTTCATCCGGATCAGCTCGCCATGGAGCGAGACGGTGCCGGATGAGGGGGTTTCGAGCAGATTGATACAGCGAAGAAAGGTCGACTTCCCCGAGCCGGAGGAGCCGATAAGGGAGATCACATCCCCCTTGTGGGCGGTCATGTCGATGCCCTTGAGCACTTCGTGGGTGCCAAAATATTTGTGCAGATCACGTACTTCCAGTGCGGCAACGTCGCTCATCCATTACAACCTTGTCTGTCCCTAGACGCCGCAGGGGGCGTGACTCAACCATCGTCCATTTAACAAAAAGTTAACCGATGGCAACCTTCAGCGAAAATATCACCCGGATAGTGAAAAAACAATACAGAACGAGGGTCTTCAGGGGATTCGCTCTATTTTTATTCGCTCTTTGCGTATTTTTCAGCACTTTGTTTGCATAAACAGCCGTTTCAATGGCTATTCCGATACCGCCTTTTTATACCCCAATCATATCAGTGGCAAGAGAAAAGCGTGATGTGTGCCAAACTGGCACCAAAACGGCTTTATGCATCCCCTTGCCGAGCGAAATATCGGCACCCCGATTGGATCAACTTGATTTCATTGGTGCAATCGGGCTCGCACAGAACCTTATCAAACAGAGAGTTTGTGGCGAAAAAGTAACAGTCCGCCCCCAAAAGGGCTGTTTTCGGCCATGAAAGCGATAGATATGTGACACAGAGCCAATAAGTAATGATAAGGTGGTGTTTTTATCAGTTTTTGTGATCGAGGCCTCGATGCTGCTCAATGTGTTGCTGATCCTGTTGCCACTGGCAATCGGCTATCTGATTCCCCTCTCCTCTGCCCGGCTGATCAAGCTGGTCAACCAGAGTCTGGGCAAGATGGTCTACCTCATTCTGTTCCTGATGGGGCTGGGGCTTGCCTATGTGGAGAACCTGGGCAGCAATCTGGCGGTGATCTTCAAGGTCGCCGGGGTGATGCTCACCGCGATCACGGTCTGCAACCTGCTGGCCCTCTGGTGGCTCGACAAGCGCACGCCGCCGACCCACGAGGCGAGCGATGCCAAGATGCCGGGCAAGTTGCACCTGTTGTGGGAATCCCTGCAGCTCTGCTTTGTGGTGCTCGGCGGTGTGCTGCTGGGTCTACTGGTAGATCTGCGCGCCCTGCCCATCGACAAGTGGAGCGAGTGGGCCCTGATGCTGCTGCTGTTTCTCATCGGGGTGCAGATGCGCAACTCCGGCATGCGGCTGCGCCAGATCCTGCTCAACCCCTGGGGGATGAAGATAGCCGCCACCGTCATCCTCAGCAGCTGGCTGGGCAGCCTGCTGGCGGCCCAGTTGCTGGAGATGCCCTTTGCCCATGGTCTGGCGATGAGCTCGAGCTTCGGCTGGTATTCGCTCTCCGGCATTCTGGTGGCCGACAAACTGGGGCCGGTGCTCGGTTCTGCTGCCTTTATCAACGATCTTGGGCGCGAGCTTATCGCCATTCTGATCATCCCGGTGCTGATGCGTCGCCACCCCTCGGCGGCCATCGGTTACGGTGGCGCCACGGCACTGGACTTCACCCTGCCGGTTATCCAGAAATCAGGGGGCATTCAGGTGGTGCCGGTGGCCATTGTCTCCGGCTTTATCCTGAGCCTGCTCGGCCCCATCCTGATCCTCGGGTTTCTGGCGATCTAAGCCTGATTCCCACATTGCAGATAAAAAAGCCCGACCTTGTTGTCGGGCTTTTGCTGTTTGGAGCAACCACGCACTGGCTGCGATATTGCTCGCAGCCTTATTCGCGCCACAGGCCGCCGCTCATCACCCTTTCGATAGCAAACGTCCGGTCGTGCACCAGCAGCAGATCCGCATCCTGCCCGACCCCGATACGCCCCTTGCTGCCAAGCCCCAGCGCCTGCGCCGGATTGCTCGTCACCGCGGCCAATGCCCTCTCCAGCGAGACACCGAGCCGGGTCGCGCGCACGCACTGCTGCCACAGGCTGGCAATCTGGCCGCAGCGCATCTCGATTAGCCGCCCTTCGCCATCAAAGCGCGGCAGGCTGGCGTTGGCATCCGAGCTGAAGGTGATGCGATCGGCAGGCACATTGGCGGCCAGCAACTCGACGAGCGCATCGGCGGCAAGCCGCTCGCCATCCTCCAGCAGATCGGGAAAGCTCGAGGTGGTGAGGTCGACCCAACCTCCCGCCTTGCCCCACTCGATGGCCTCGGCAAAGAGCCAGGGGTTGCGGTTGCAGTGAGTGGGATAGAGCTGGCGCAGCGGAATATCGGTCTTATCGCGCAGAGCCCGCAGGGGGGCCAATGCCCCCTTGCCATCCCCGACATGGAAGAAGCTGACCCCGCTCTTGCCCGCAAGCAGCCCGGCCACCCGCGCCTCGCTGGCAAGCCTGGCCAGCTCATCGTGGGTCGGCGCGCTGGATCTGTGGTCGCTGATGGCCACCTCCCCCACCCCCAATACCTCTGGGATCAGGACGATGTCCGACTCCACCGTGCCGGTCAGGGTCTTGACCGGTAGATGGTAGGAGCCGGTATACATAAAAGCGCTCACCCCGGCGGCGCGAAACTCGCGCACCTTGCCGAGCACCTGCGCGGGGGTGCGGGTCAGGCTGTCGGTGCCAAGCGCTGCCACCAGGGTGGTGACACCGGCCCTGAGTGCCTCGCTCGCCGCCAGTTCAGGGGTGCGAAAGGCAAAGCCCCCCTCACCGCCGCCCCCGGTAATATGGGCCAGCGGATCCACCAACCCGGGCACCAGATAGCGGCCACGACCATCGACCCGATGCAGCGGCCAGTTTGCGGGTACCGTCAACCCTTTGCCCATCCAGGCGATACGGCCATCGGCCACCAGCAGATCCTGCTGGCCAAGGTGGGTGGGGCTGAAGATCTCGGCTCCCTCGATCAGGGTCAACATGGCAATCCTCCTTGCTCGATTGTCGCTTGCCCAATGAAAAGAGAGGGAGCAAGCTCCCTCCCCCCGTCAACCACCATATATATCGTACTTGAAGTACTTCTGGTTGATCTGCTGATAGGTACCATTGGCACGCAGGGCCTTGATCGCCTCGTCCAGCTTGCCCTTGAGCTCCTTATCGCTCTTGCGCACGGCGATCCCCATCCCATCACCAAACCACTGGCGATCGGTCAGGGCAGGCCCCACATAGTCGAACTTGTCGCCCCCCTCTTTGCCAAGGAGCCCCTGCTCGATGGCAGAGGCATCGGCCAGCAGGGCCAGCACCCGACCCGCTTTCAGATCGAGATAGGCCTCATCGGCATTGCCGTAGCGGACTATGGTGACACTCGAGCCAAAATTGTCGGTCAGGTACTTGTCGTGGGTGGTGGCCCGCTGCACCCCGATGCGCTTGCCCGCCATGCCTTCCGGGGTCAGCGTCAGCTCGGTCCCCTTGGCCGCCACAAAGCGATTGGGAATATGGGCATATTTCTCGGTGAAATCGACCTTCTGGCGCCGCTCGTCGGTGATCGACATGGCGGCTATGATGGCGTCGTATTTGCGCGACAGCAGGGCCGGGATCATGCCGTCCCAATCCTGCGCCACCAGCTCGCACTTGACCGCCATCTGCTGACACAGGGCATTGGCGAGATCGATATCAAACCCCTTGATCTCGCCCGATGCATCGGTCCAGGAGAAGGGCGGGTAGGCCCCCTCCACCCCGAAACGCACGGTTTTCCACTCCTTGGCCATGGTGGGGGTGGCCAGCAGGCTGGCAACAAACAGGGCTGAGAGGGTCAGTCTGATCTTCATCTTGAGTACTCCATTACATAAAAAGCGCACAGGCGCGGACAAGGCATCGCAGGCGAATGCATACGATGACCAAAAGCGGCAAAATCTGGATGAGCGAGATCACGCCCGAGCGGGCGTCAGTGAACTGCTCCAGAGGTTCGATCTATTCGTCGAACCACTCGGAGAGATAGAAAGGCTTGAAGTAGAAGGCCAGAAAAAAGCCTCTGGCTTTGCGCATCATGGTGGTTTGTCGCGTCCTGTGACAAAGATGGCATCACCTTAGCACGCCCGAATTTTGCCCGGCAAGAGGCAGCCGCCGGGCATTAGCAAAATCCCGATCATGGTCAAGGCGGGCAGGATCCGTTAGGCTCGAAGCATCTTGCCATCCCATAACAGACCCACAGCGACCGATGAATTTTCTGGCCCATCTCCATCTGGCTGCACACACCCGAAGCTCCCTCACCGGCAATCTGCTCGGCGATTTCGTCAAAGGCACGCTGCCCACGGGGCTTGCCGCCCACTTCGATGAGGGGATCTGGCTACACCGCAAAATTGACGCTTTCACCGACAGCCACCCCGAGCACAAGGCGGCCGTCGCCTGTTTCGAGGCCCCCTGGCGCCGCTTTGGCGGCATAGTGGTGGATATGATCTACGACCACTGGCTGAGCCAGCACTGGGGACTGTTCAGCACCGAGCCCCTGCCCCGCTTCCTGCAACGCGGTTATGAGCAGCTATTGGCGGATCACCCACGCCTGCCGGACGGACTGCCACTCCCCCTCAAACGGATGGCCGAGCAGAACTGGATCGCCTCCTACCGCCACAGGGAGGGGCTGGGGCAAGCGCTAAATGGCATAGGTCGCCGACTGCGCCGCCCGGTACAACTGGGAGAGGCGCTGCTGACCCTCGATGAGTCCCAGTGGCAAACATGCGAGGCGGGATTTCTGCGCTTCTATCCCCAGCTGATGGACTTTAGCCAGCAGCAGCTGGCCCAATATCGGGAAGCCCAAGGGGCACAGTGATCCCTCTGGATAGAGCAGCGTCCCCATAAAAAACGCCCCTTGCGGGGCGTTTGTCATCAGTTGGCTTCGTCTTTCTTCTTGCGAATGCTTAAGCCAAGTTCCCGACCACGCAGTCGGGCGTAATAGATGGTGCCGACAAAGGCGAGAGTGGTGAAGACCAGCTCCACCACCGCCAGCCACCGCTCCCCCTCATCCGTAGTGATCAGGGTGAGGGCATGGAGGAAATAGGGCATCAATACGAAGTTGCCCCAAGCGTGGGTGTAGGGGTTGCCCTGCACTATCCCCTTGAGAGGGAAGAGCAGCGGCACCGTCCAGATCACCGGCAGCAGCCAGGGGTTGAGGTCAGGATGGGGCGACAGCCACAGATGCCAGAGGATGACCCAGCCCAGCAGACCGAAGAAGCCGACCAGGGTCAGCCAACGTGCGAAGCGGGTGCTCACTTGAGGATCTCCTGCACCTGCTCCGGCGGGCGACCGATCCGGGCCTGACCAGTCTTGATGACAATTGGGCGCTCGATCAGCTTGGGATGCTGGTGCATGGCGCGAATAAGGGCATCACCGCTGACATCGGCCAATCCCAGCTCCTTGTAGAGCTCTTCCTTGGTGCGCATCAGCTGGCGCGGATCGTTAAAGCCGAGCAGAGAGAGCAGGTTGCGGATCTCATCTTCGCTCGGGGCCTGCTCCAGATAGAGCACCACATCAGGGGCGATCCCGTGCTGTTCCAGCAGAACCAGGGTTTCGCGACTCTTGGAGCAGCGCGGATTGTGGTAGATTTGGGTCTCGCTCATGGTAACTCCCTGATTAATCGCAAGATGGGACTAGAAACGGCGCTATTGTAGGGGAAAGTGATGGTCAGGGTAAGCGGCAGTGGAAAGGAATTGAAACGAATTTGTTGGCTGATTGTGGCTGGCCTGCTGGGCGCGTGCACACCCGCCCCCGAATTTACCGATGCAACAGGGCAGTCGGTCAGCCTGCGCCACTTTGCCGGCAAGCCGCTGCTGGTCAACTACTTCGCCCCCTGGTGCGCCCCCTGCCTGCGGGAGATGCCGCGCCTCAACGCGCTGGCAGCGGAGGGCCAGATCACCGTGGTGGCCATCAACTACGACCCGACCACGCCAGCAGAGCTGGACAAGCTGGCTGCGCAGTATCACATCAAGGTGCCGCTCCTTATTGCCAATGAAGATGCCAAGCTCCCCTTCCCTCGCCCAAGCGGGCTGCCTACCAGCTACCTGCTCGATAGTGA
This sequence comes from Aeromonas sp. DNP9, assembly GCF_001728955.1. Taxonomy (NCBI): domain Bacteria; kingdom Pseudomonadati; phylum Pseudomonadota; class Gammaproteobacteria; order Aeromonadales; family Aeromonadaceae; genus Aeromonas; species Aeromonas sp. DNP9. Next base: position 59,650 of record NZ_LYSQ01000020.1, read on the forward strand.
GGGCAAACTCAAGCAGACGCTGGTCGGCGAACTCGACCAGCAGCAGATCGAGATGCTCAAGGCGACCGCCAGCACCCCCAGCAACCTGAGTCACTAGCCCATCGCTGCTATCACCGTCCCCCACATCAACGCCACCGCCATAAACAACAAGGGCGCACCGTGGTGCGCCCTTGTTGGATTGGCCAATGCCAGCTGTCGTTAGCCCTTGAGGCTGTCGAGATCCTTCTTGGCCCGCTCCAGCTCTGTGATGCGCGCCTCCAGACGAGCCAGGGTCATCCGGTCGCTGGTGGTACCGCGCGCCACGATCAGCTCGTCGATGGCTGCCTGATAATCCCCGCGCAGTGCGAGCATCTCGGCCCGCGCCATATGCAGCTCGGTCATTCTGCCCGCCTTGCGATAGGCATCGGCCAGCAGGTTCCAGGCCAGATTGTTCTCCTCATGCGCACGGGCATAGGGGTCGAGGATGGCAATGGACTTCTTGTAGTTGCCGCTCTCGAGATAGGCGTTGCCGAGGTTGACCACCACCACTTCGTTGTCCGGCATCCGGCTGCGGAACTTCTCGAGGCGCGCGATGGCCTGGGCACTGCGCCCCTTGGCCAGATCGATGTCGGTCTGGGCATCGACGATAAAGAGATCTTCCGGATGACGGGCCGCCAGCTCCTGCATCAGGGTATCAGCCTCGTCGGTGCGCTTGAGCTGGATCAGCGCCAGCGCCTTGCCATAGATGGCGGCATCCTTGAGCGGATAATCCCCCTTCTGGATCCGGCTATCGAAGTAGCTCAGCAGCCCCTGCGGGGTATCGGTACCAAAACGAACCTGAATCCGCACCTTGGCCAGCCAGAAGTCGAGGCTGGGCGGCAAGTCGCGGCGGCCATAGCTGCCCGCCCGAGCGCGGGCCTCGCTGATCCGGGTCTCCGGCAGCGGGTGAGTGAGCAGCATTTCCGGCGGCTTGCTGGCGTAACGGTATTCGGCAGCCAGTTTCTGGAAGAAATTGGCCATCCCCATGGGATCGAAACCGGCATCATAGAGGGTCTTCATGCCGATGCGATCCGCTTCATATTCGTTGTCGCGGGTGTAGTTGATGGCCGATTGCATGGAGAGGCCCAGCGTGGTCTGCAGCGCGGCGATACCGGCAGTCGGGTTGATCACCGCCAGCGCGATGGAGCCCACCAAACCGGCCAGAGTCACCGCCGAGCTGCTCGCCTGCGCTTCCATATAACGGGCGATATGGCGCTGGGTCACGTGGGTGATTTCGTGAGCCAGTACCGAGGCCAGCTCGCTCTCGCTGTCGGCGTAGAGGAAGAGGCCGGTGTGCACCTTGACCCGCCCGCCGAGGAAGGCGGCCGCGTTGATGGTGGGATCATTGATGAGGAAGAAGGTAAACGGGAAACGCACCCCATCGGCGTTGGTCAGTAGTCGCTGACCCAGATCATCAATGTACTGGCTCAGCACCGGATCATCGATGATCGGCAGACCCGCACGGGCAAAGCGCATAAAAGCATTGCCGTAACGCACTTCCTGCTCGATGGGCAGGGCAGCAACCCCGGCCGTGCCGATGTCGGGAAGCTGATTGTTGGCCTCGGCATGAAACGTGGCGCCCATCAGGGAAGCCAGCAGGGGAAGCGATGCCATCAGGGGGGAAAAACGTGCCACGTTATCTCTATCTCCATCAGAAAGGGCCTCGGCAGAATACCCTTGCCCATCAAGGGCTACAAGCGTTGTTTCATGCTCTTATCACGGCCATAATAGCGGCCACCTGCCTGATGGAGCCCCCATGGAAGTTCTCGACCTGACCCCCTGGCGTTGCCCCGAGCCGCTGATCCGGCTCAAGCTCTGGTTAAGGGAGGCCCAAAGCGGTCAAACCGTCACCATCCGGCTGGCCGATGCGGGCTCCCGGCAGGATATTCCGGCCTATCTGCACCGTCAGGGCCACCATGTCGAGGTGCAGCAAGAAGCGGACAAAACCCTCTCTTTGCAGTTGGTTGTCGGGGCTAAACAACCATCTTGAGCCCCAGTGATGTAAGGATGCCGTCATGTTAGAAGTATTGAAGCACTGGTATCAGACCCGTTTTTCCGATCCCGATGCCGTTACCCTTTTCCTGTTGCTGGTGTTCTGCTTCACCATCATCTGGCTGTTTGGCGATCTGCTGGCCCCCCTGCTGGTGGCGCTGGTAATGGCCTATCTGCTGGAGTGGCCGGTCGCCCGGCTGCAAAAAGCGGGGCTGTCGCGCACCCTGGCCACCAGCGTCATTCTGATCCTCTTTATTGCGGTAGCAGTCGCCTCCTTGCTGGGTCTTATCCCGACGCTGGTCAGTCAGGGGATCAATCTGGCCAAAGAGGCGCCGGCCATGCTGACCCACGCTCAGGATTATGTCCGCACCCTGCCGGACAAATACCCCGAGCTCATCGACGTCAGTCTGGTGGAGACCGTCATCGACAATATTCGCCAGCGCATCCTCAGTGGCGGCGAGCATCTGGTGAGCGCCTCCCTCAGTTCGCTGGTCAACGTGGTGGCCATCATGATCTACCTCATTTTGGTGCCGCTGATGGTCTTCTTTATGCTCAAAGACAAGCGGGTACTGATGGGCAGCCTGCGCCGCTTCCTGCCGCGCAACCGCACCCTAGTCAACCGGGTGTGGGTCGAGATGAACAACCAGATCATCAACTACATCCGCGGCAAGGTGATCGAGATCCTCATCGTCGGCATCGCCACCTATGTCCCCTTCGCCCTGATGGGGCTGCGCTATTCGGTGCTGCTGGCGGTCGCGGTCGGCTTTTCGGTGCTGATCCCCTATATCGGCGCCGCCGTGGTGACCGTACCGGTCGCCATGGTGGCCCTGTTCCAGTGGGGGCTCACCCCCGAGTTCGCCTGGCTGATGGTGGCCTATCTGGTCATTCAGGCTCTCGATGGCAACCTGCTGGTGCCGGTGCTTTTCTCGGAAGCGGTCAACCTCCATCCGGTGGCCATCATCATCGCCGTGCTGGTCTTCGGCGGCTTGTGGGGATTCTGGGGGGTCTTCTTCGCCATTCCTCTCGCCACCCTGGTCAAGGCGGTGATCAATGCCTGGCCAAAACGTGAAGAGATGCCCGGTGCCGCAAAATAACCCGCATCCCCTGCAATCGTGACAACGGAGTGTCCATGACCTTTTTTCGTCAAATCAGAGCGGCAGGGCTGACGGCCCTGCTGCTCGCTGCCGCCCTGCCCGTCCGCGCCGATATCGATCTTGGCGCCATGGATCTGCTCACCAGCGACAACCCTACCAGCCCGGTGCCACAGGGCTTTGTCGCCGGTGCAGCGCTCATCGGGGGACAGGCCCGTTATGAAGCGCAGGACAACGCACTCTACGCCATCCCGGGCTTTATCTACTTCGGCGACGACTTTATGTTTCTGGGAGATCGGGCCCGCTACTACTTCCACAAGGATGAGAACGTCGCCCTCTACGGCTATGGCCGGGTTCGGTTTGGCAATCTGGATCCCGAGGATTCTCCGGCCTTTACTGGCATGGAGCAGCGCAAATGGCAGCTGGAAGGCGGGATCGGTGGCAACATCATCACCCCCTACGCCCTGCTGACCGTTCGTGCCAACAGTGATGTCACCGGCCGCAGCAAAGGACAAGAGCTGCTGCTGTGGGCCGACTTCCCCATCCTGCGCGACAACCTGCTGATCATGCCGGGGATGGGGCTGATGCTGCGCAGCGACAAGATGGCCAACTACTACTTCGGCGGCATCTCCGAGAGTGAAGCGACCGCCCAGCGGCCCGCCTGGGATACCGGCACTACCCTCTCCCCGATGGCGGCGCTCATCACCAGCTACCGCTTCAGCCCCAACTGGATTGGCATGTTTGCCATGAACTACGAATGGTATGATCGGGACATCAAAAATAGCCCCATCGTCCAGCACGATGGCGAACTCTATGCAGGCTTTGCGCTGGGCTATATCTGGTAACGGTTATTAGTCTTGAACCGTGAGGCACGACCAAACAAAAGGGAGCCCTCGGCTCCCTTTTTCACGACCATCAGGCTGGTAGTACAGCCTGCTCAAGCTGCCTATTCAGGCTTACAGCGCCGCCAGAAAATCGGCCAGCTGCTGATTGACGAAGGCCGGATTTTCCAGCGACGAGATGTGGCCAGCGGCCGGGATCTCCTTGAACGGGCAACCCAGCACCTCGGCCATCAGATAGCCCTCCAGCACCGGACGGGCCTTGTCTTCGCAGCCTGTCATCACCAGCGCGGGAGTGGTGACCTCCTCCAGCCACTCGATACGATCTTCGCGGGTCACAAAGCTGCGGCCCACCGCCACCATGGCGGCAATCTTCTCGTTTGGCCAAGCGGCCAGACGCGCCTTGAAATCGGCCAGCAAGTCGGCATCGGGCTGGTTGGCAAAGAAGATAGGCGCCACCTGTTCGATGATGGGCGCCGGCACGGTGCCGAGCTGCTCGATCATCGCCAGCATGCCGAGGTAGCGCTCGCAGGTGATCTGCGGTTCCAAGCCGACAAAACTATCCATCAGCACCAGACCCTTAAGGCGGTTTGGCACCATGCGCGCCAGCTCAACACCCCACATGCCGCCGATGGAGAGGCCCACCAACACGAACTCCTCAATGCCGAGGGCATCGAGTAGCGCCAGGTGATCCCGCGCCAGAGTCGACAGGGTGCAGCCACCTTCGGGGAGCAGGTCGGAATCACCGTGGCCCCACAGCTCGGGAACGATGCAGCGATAGCTGCCCTTGAGCGCCTCGATTTGCGGCGCCCACATGGCGCTGTCCCACAGATAGCTGTGGCCAAACAGCAGTACCGGCCCTTGCCCCTCGTCCAGATAGGCCATCCGGCGGCCCGCTATCTCCATAAAATGCTTCATGTTATCTCCTGTTGCCAGCGATGGGCGGGCAGTGTATCACGTCCCCCTTGGCAGGTGACGCCTCCCTGGTGCAAGCTGACAGTGACTCAAAGAAGTCACCCATGAAAGGATGCCAAAAGGAGAAGCCCATGGCGAAGGAGAAGAGCAAGAAGCGGCCACGTCTGGACAAGAAGTGCTACGAGCACCACCTTGCCCATCTGCAGGAGGAGCTGGTCAAGCTGCAGGAGTGGGTCAAGCAGGAAGGATTGAAGGTAGTGGTACTGTTCGAGGGACGGGACGCCGCCGGTAAAGGGGGCGTCATCAAGGCGATCACCGAGCCGCTCAACCCCCGGGTCTGCCGGGTCACGGCGCTGCCAGCCCCCTCCGATCGGGAGCGCTCCCAGTGGTACTTTCAGCGTTATGTGGCCCACCTGCCCGCCGCTGGCGAAATGGTGCTGTTTGACCGCTCCTGGTACAACCGGGCCGGAGTCGAGCGGGTGATGGGATTTTGCAGCGACGCCGAGTATCGCGAGTTTCTGCGTGCCTGCCCCGAGTTTGAGCGGATGCTGATCCGCTCCGGCATCACCCTGATCAAATACTGGTTCTCGGTCAGTGACGAGGAGCAGGAGAAGCGCTTTAAAGAGCGGATCAACACCCCCATCAAGCGCTGGAAGTTCAGCCCGATGGACTTGCAATCCCGCTCGCGCTGGGTGGAGTACTCCCGCGCCAAGGATGACATGTTCACCTACACCGACACCGAGGATTGCCCCTGGTTCGTGGTGGAGGCGGACGACAAGCGCCGTGCCCGCCTCAACTGCATCGCCCATCTGCTGAGCAAGGTGCCCTACGAGGCGATCCACTACGAGCCCATCAAACTCCCCCCCATCAAGACCGAAGGGTATGAGCGCCCGCCGCTGGCCAGCCAGACCTTTGTGCCCGATATTACCGCCGAACTCGAGGCTTGAACCGGGTTACCTTGCCTATCTGCATGTTCAGATCGCAGGCAATAAAAAGCCGGTCTGACGACCGGCAAAAAGGCATTGATTATTAAGAAAGGAAAACCAGCACAATAAAACATCAGGTACGGATATATTTGGCGGTACGGGGGAACGCCTGCTCCTTGGCATCGAACAGGTAGCAGGCTTCGGCCGGGATACCCACGCTGTAGGTCTGACCGGTCGCCACATCCACATCCGAGGTGGCCTTGACGGTAAAGTCGTGACCATCCACATCCATATAAACGAAGGACTCGGCGCCCAGGTGTTCGGCCACCTGCACGATCCCGCTCACCTTGCTGTGCGCATGGGGGTGATCCAGCGGCATCAGGTGCTCGGGGCGAATGCCCAGCTCCACCTTGTCACCCACAGCGCCACTGCGGGCATCGACCCGGGCACGCACGGTATCGCCAGAGGTCAACTTGACCAGGCACTCCTGCTCGCCAATCTCCAGCAACTCGCCCGCCAGGAAGTTCATCTTGGGAGAGCCGATAAAGCCCGCCACGAACTTGTTATCCGGGTTGTGGTAGAGATCCAGCGGTGAACCGAACTGTTCCAGGTTGGTGGCAGCTTCGGCCTTGAGCGGGCTCAGCACCACAATCTTGTCGGCCAGGGTCATCGCTTCCACCTGATCGTGGGTCACGTAGATGATGGTGGAGTTAAGCTCCTTGTGCAGCTTGGCGATCTCGATCCGCATCTTGACCCGCAGGGCGGCATCCAGGTTGGACAAGGGTTCGTCAAACAGGAATACCTGCGGCTGCTGCACGATGGAGCGACCGATGGCGACACGCTGACGCTGACCACCGGAAAGCGCCTTGGGCTTTCTGTCCAGCAGCGGCTCGAGACCCAGGATCTCGGCGGCGCGCATCACCCGCTTGTGGATGTTCTCCTTGTCCATTTTCTTGAGCTTCAGACCAAAGGCCATGTTCTCGTAGATGTTCATGTGCGGATAAAGGGCGTAGGACTGGAACACCATGCCGACGTTGCGCTCTACCGGCGGCACGTCGTTCATGTAGCGACCGCCGATGGTCAGCTCACCGCTGGTGATGTCTTCCAGACCCGCGATCATCCGCAGCAGGGTGGATTTGCCACAGCCGGACGGGCCGACGAAGACAATGAACTCCCCTTCCTTGATGGAGAGGTTGATGTTGCGCAGGGTGTCCTTGTGAACAGCCGGATCGTAATTTTTGCGAACGTTGTTGAGTACTACTTCAGCCATGACGAGCTCCGCTCTTGAATCTTTGCAAATCGTGATAGCGGGGGGAGTCAGCTCCCCCGGCCATAAACTTAACCTTTCACACCACCGGCGGTCAGACCGCCAACCAACCAGCGCTGTGCCAGCAGGAAGACCACTGTGATGGGGAAACCGGAGAGCACTGCGGCCGCCGCGAAATCACCCCACAGATAGTTCTGCGGATAGAGGTACTGCTGGGCCCCGACCGCCAGGGTCAGATTGTTCACATCCTGCAACAGGATGGAGGCCATGGGCACCTCGGTAATGGAACCGATAAAGGCCAGAATAAACACTACCGCCAGGATGGGCACCGACAGGGGCAACAGGATCAGACGGAATGCCTGCCACGGGGTCGCACCGTCGATGGCCGCCGCCTCCTCCAGGGAGGAGTCGATGGTCTCGAAGTAGCCCTTGATGGTCCAGACGTGGAGGGCGATCCCCCCCATGTACGCCAGGATCAGGCCACCGTGGGTGTTGAGACCCAGCCAGGGGATGTAGTCACCAATCTTGTTAAAGAGCGCGTAGATGGCTACCAGTGCCAGCACTGCCGGGAACATCTGGAAAATCAGCATGCCCTGCAGGATGGTGGACTTGCCACGAAAACGCAGGCGGGCAAAGGCGTAAGCACAAGTGGTGGAGAGCGTCACGATCATCAGGGCAGTGATGCCGGCGATCTTGATGGAGTTCCACAACCAGGTCAGCACCGGGAACGGCGGCGGCGTGATGCTGCCGTCGGCGTTGGTGATGGACATGCCCAGCGCCAGCTTCCAGTGATCCAGCGTCGGATTGGAGGGGATGATCTCCCCTACCGCGAAGTTACCGTTACGGAACGAGATGGCGATAACCATGATCAACGGGAAGATGATCAACGCCAGGAAGCCCCACATGACCAGGTGGGTTGCCCACACCCGGTATTTGACTGATTTGGGTTGTACGATTGCCATGTTGAAGCCTCCTTACAGCTGCTTGTCGGCTTTGGACAATTTCAGGTTGAGCAGCGCCAGCGCACCTACGATAAGGAAGATAGCTGTGGCGATGGCACTGGCCAGACCGTAGTCCTGACCACCCGATCCCTGGAACGCAATCCGGTAGGTATAACTCACCAGCAAGTCGGTGGTACCGGCCGGGGTGCTGGCGCCGATGATGTCGGGCGCACCGTTGGTCAACAACTGGATAAGCACGAAGTTGTTGAAGTTGAAGGCGAACGAGGCAATCAACAGCGGTGTCAGCGGCTTCATCAGCAGCGGCACGGTGATCTTGAAGAAGTTCTGCACCGGACCGGCACCATCCATGGCGGACGCTTCATAGAGATCTTCCGGAATGGCTTTGAGCAGACCCATGCAGAGGATCATCATGTAGGGGTAGCCAAGCCAGGTGTTGACAATCAGGATCATCACCTTGGCCAGGAAGGGGTTGGTATACCAGTCCGGCTTGATGCCAAACGCCGCTTCCAGGAACATGTTGATCTCACCGAAGTTCTGGTTGAACAACCCCTTGAACACCAGGATGGAGATAAACGCCGGAATCGCATAGGGCAGGATCAGCATGACCCGATAGAAACCGCGCCCCTTGAGCTCTTCCCACTGCACCAAACAGGCCAGCACCATACCGATAGCCAAGGTGAAAGCGACGGAGCAGGTTGAGAAGATCACGGTCCAGATGAAGATCTGCAGGAAGGGTGACTGGATGCCCGGATCGGTGACGATGCGCGCGAAGTTCTTCCAACCGACGCTCACCACAAAGCCCGGAGCAATACCCTTGCCGACAAACTGACCCTGTTCGTCGATGTACTGATAGAAGCCGGTCTCACCATTGGGCAGCATCAGCTCGCCATTCTGGGTATCACGCAGCAGGTTGCTGTCTTTGATCACCACGCCGGACTTGAGCACGGCACCATCCATCAGACGCGTGTAGTGCTGCTTCTGGGCGGCAAACTTGCGCAGACTGCTCAGGGTCAGGTGGGTACCGCCATCCGGCAGCACCAAATCAAGGTCACTCAGGTGAGTACGATGCTCAACAATGGCGCGGATCGGTGCGGCCTTGCTGGCCGCTTCGCCAGTGAAGGGCTGCAGCTCGACCACTTGCTGGGTGTTCTGCACACGGCCCTCGCGGGACGCCAGCTCACGGGCCTTGTTGGTCATCAGGGAAACAGGTTGGCTGATAAAGGATTGACCATCCTGTGTCAGCAGCAGCTGGAACTGGCCGTTGTCGCCACCCAGCAGAGTAAAATCGAATTCACCGCCCGCCACCTTGTAGGTTTTCTTCAGGTGGTAGTCCCGCGCCTGCTCCACGGAGAGCAAGTTGGACCCCGAATAGTTGGTGAAGGCAATGCCAATGGTGTAGGCAAGAGGGAAGATGATAAACACAACCATGCCCGCAACACCCGGAAAGATGTAGCGATGGGCATAGGTCTTCTTGTTCATGAAGACATACAGACCGACGGAAACCACCACCAGATCCAGCAGCGCGAATACCCACTCGCCACTGGCGTACATCATCACGGCTGCGTAGCCGTTGAGGATGGCAACCAGGGCCGCTATGGTCCACTTAAGCCAGGTGTGCTTATCCTTCGGACCGGCATAGGACTCAACAGAAGGTACTACTTCCATGCCAATTAACCTTTATAACGCCAAGAGAGATTTGAGAGAGTGGGAGGCCATGACGGCCTCCCGGGTAGTGCGTGCTTACTGAACGATACGCTTGGCAGCGGTATCCAGCGCTTCGTCAACACCCTGACGACCGGAGGTCACGTTCTTGAGGGCAGTTTCGAAGGAAGACCAGAAACGGCTCATCTCGGGAACGGATGGCATCGGCTCGCCAGCCTGGGCGTTCAGCATGGTGGCCTTGATGTGCGGATCGGATTCCAGGGTCTTCTGGAAGGATTTCAGCGCAACGGCACCCAGCGGCTTGTCGGCGTTAACCGGCGCCAGACCGGCATCGGTCAGCAGGTAGTTTTCCAGGAACTCGATAGCCAGATCCTTGTTCGGGCTGGCGGCGTTGATGGTGGCACCCAGTACGCCAACGAAGGCTTTGGCCGGCTTGCCGTTCAGGGTCGGCAGCGGCGCTACGCCGTACTTGATGCCGCTCTTGTCCAGGTTGCTCCAGGCCCAGGGACCATTGATCATCATGGCCACTTCGCCCTTGTTGAACTTGGCGTCCATCACACCGTAGTCGATGCCTTTTTCCAGGTGACCGGACTTGATCATCTCGGAGATGTAGCCCACGCCCATCTTGGCACCTGCGTTGTTCACGCCGGTATCTTTGACGTCATAACCGGTAGCGGTTTTCTTAAAGGCGTAACCACCGTTGGCAGCCACCAGCGGATAGCTGAAGTACGGGGTGTCATAAGCCCACATGATGGCGCGCTTGCCGTTTTTCTTCAGAGTCTCGTCAATCTTGGCGATCTCTTCGAAGGTTTTCGGCGGCTCGGGCAGCAGGTCCTTGTTATAAATCAGGCTGACGGCTTCCATGGCAACCGGGTAGCCATAGGTTTTGCCATCAACAGTCATGGCATCCCATGCCAGCTGTTCAAATTTGCCTTTGGTGGCAGCGTTCGGCGTTACCGGAACCAGCAAACCGGCTTTGACCCACTCACCGTAACGGTCGTGAGCCCAGAAGAAGATGTCCGGGCCGTTGCCAGTGGCGGCGGCTTGCTGGAATTTCACTTCAACCTGATCCGGGTGAGCCACAGTAACCTTGATGCCGGTTTCTGCTTCAAACTTCTTACCCACTTCAGCCAGACCGTTGTATCCCTTGTCACCGTTGATCCAGATGGTCAGCTGGCCTTCATCGATGGCAGCAGTAGCAGAGCAAGCGACGCCAAGAGTGGCCAGACCGATCAGGGATGACAGCAATTTCTTTTTCATGAGCCTTTCCTTGTATTAGTTCCGCGCTGTAAGAGCATTGTGTGCGAGATGAATATTATCCCAAGCGGCAAACGGCTCACATGACGCAACTCGCATTTTTGAAATGCAATTACGTATTTCCTTCCAGAAAGTTTTGAAAACATTTTCTTATTTCAGGGAATTACGGCCATTTATCGGCTTAATTCCAGACAACCACAGAATAATAATTACCAAAATGAAATAAAATTTCATTAATGAAAGGGTTTTCACCTCAATGAAAACCCTTTCAGGTGGTTTATTTTGTTTGATTTGTTAACAAAGTACCGCGCCAGTTTCGAGGTCTGCCCGAGCGCAATAAAAAAAGAGACCCCGCCGGGGCGGAGTCTCTTTTTGCCAGAAATGACGAGTTGATCACACTCGGGAGCATGACTACGACTGGCGCAGCAGCTGATCCTTGAGATTGGGCGGCACACCCTTGATGGTCAGGGTGTCGGTCTGGGGATCGTAAAAAATGCGGCTGTTCAACAGTTTCTGCTCGAAGCTCAACGTGAGCCCTCCGCCGGAGCCGACAAACTTGGTCAGGCCGCGCAGGGTAGATCGATCCGCCGGGAAGCGCTCTTCCAGCTCATACTCCTGACCGATAAAGCTGTAAAAATCGAGGTCACCCTCGCCGGCATCTTTTGCGGAGAGTTCTGCCGACAGCTCCTTGATCTCGATCTCTTCACCGGCACTCGCCTGCTCGGTGCAATATTTGAAAACCTGCTTTTTATAGTCATTGCGCTCTGCCGGTTCGAGCTGGCGACTCTCGCAATAATCTTCAACCGCCTGCAGCAACCCTTTATTCTGGATCTTGGCATCCATTCCTTCACGGGCACCGAGCAGATCCATAAAGAAGTCGCCCAGTTTGCGACCAATGCGTCCCTTGCTGAAGGTGATATAGCGGCGCGAATCGGCCTGAGTTTTCCATTCGGTCAAATCAATACGGGCCACCAGATTGAGTTTGCCGATATCCAGATACTGAATATGGCGCAATTCCAGCGCTTCGCTGACGGTGACGCTCTCCTTGCCCTCCAGCAGGGCAATCAGCAGATAATCGACCCCGACGTAGTTATATTTGGCAAACAGCAGCACCCCCTGCTCATCGAGGGCGTGCTCCACCAGCTGCTTGACCAGCATCTGGGTCACGGTGACCGAGAAGGGAACGAATTCGGTCTGCTCGTCGAGCAGCTGTTCGAGGGCGATACGAAACGCGGGTGAAGGCTGCTTGGGAGCATCGATGCCGTCGGCCAGCTCGGCGACGGCGGCCTCGGGGTCAGCAAAGAAGCCAAAGCCCTTGCCGCCCTTGCCGTTGTAGATCCGATGCAGTTCCGCCACCAGTCCCTGTACCGCCTCATCAGGGGGCAGGGTCTGGCTGCGGGTATCGGCGTGGGGTTGACCATCGCCGCCCTGGCGCAAGGAGTGAAGAATGATCTTGTCGATATCGAGACTCATGTCACAAAGCCATAGTGTTAGCCGAAAGGGTGAAGTATTATAAGGCGCTTTGAACCGAGATGAACTGAAGATTATGCCTATCGTATCAAAGTACAATAACGAGCAATTTGACGCCCTGATGAACGACCTGATCACCGCGCTGGAAAAGCATAAAGCGCCGGTGGATCTCAGCCTTATGGTGCTTGGCAATCTGACCACCAATATCATCAACGGTATGGCACCGGCCCAGCGCCAGGCCATCACTGAAAAGTTTGTCCAGGCCCTGACCGCATCGGTCGATAATCGCCACGACGCACACTGAGTCCCCGACTCTGTTGATTTGACGTTTCTCAACGCAGATGGATCACTATGGTCGAAACCGGTAACCCCTATCGTGATAATGTCTCTCGCCTGATCACCTGGGGGCATTGGTTCTCCTTCTTCAACATTATTCTGGCCATGCTCATCGCCACCCGTTATCTGGGTGCCATCAGCTGGCCATCGACCACGCTTGGCGTGATCTATCTCGTTGTAAGCTGGATTGGCCACTTCTCGTTTCTGAGTTTTGTCACCTACCTGTTGACGATCTTCCCGCTCAGCTTCGTGCTGCCCAAGGAGAAGTCGTTGCGGTTCATCTCCGCCATCATCGCCACCCTGGCGCTGGTGCTGCTGCTGATCGACACCCAGGTATTCCGGCTGTTCAAGTTCCACCTCAACAGTCAGGTATGGCAGTTGCTGCTGGATCAGGCGCAAACCGAAGAGGGCTCAATCTGGAGCATCATCTTCGTTGCCGTGCCCACCATCTTCCTGCTGCAACTGCTGCTGTCGGCCTATGTCTGGCGCAAGATCAACAAGCGCAAGCGCCGCCAGTACGGCAATCAGGTGGGGCTGGCCCTGCTGATCTGCTTTATTCTGACCCACGTGGTCAACAGCTGGGCGGATGCGACCCTCTATCAACCCATCACCATGCAGAGAGCCAACTTCCCCCTCTCCTACCCCATGACGGCCCGCTCCTTCCTGGCCAAACATGGCTGGCTGGATCTGGATCAATACGAGAAGCAGGCTGCTTCCCAGGGGGATAACAGCGACAGCCGGATGCACTATCCGCTGCGCCCGCTCAACGTCAACGCCCCCCTGACTCACAGCAATCTGCTGATTGTGGTGGTCGACTCATTGCGTTTTGACATGCTCAACAACATCAACATGCCCAATCTGCAGCGCTATGCGGATCAGCATCTGACGTTCCGCAATCACTTGAGTGGTGGCAACGACGACCTGATGGGCATGTTCAGCCTCTTCTACGGGTTGCCCGGCCACTACTACAAAGAGATCAGCAGCGACAAGCGTCCGCCGGTGCTGTTCGACGAGATGCTGCGCCAGGATTACCAGTTCGGGCTGTTCGGCGCTATGGAAGATGCCCAGAAGTATCGCAAGAGCATCCTCGCCGGTTTGCGCAAACAGGTGTTTGTCTCCGAGCAGATTGACGATGGCAAGCTGCTGACCGACTGGCAGCAATGGCTGGAGAAGCGCTCTCCCGAGCGTCCCTGGTTCTCGCTGGTCTATCTCTCAAGCCCCGGCGATTACCAATTGCCCGCCACCATGAAGGGGCCATTCCAGCCGGAACTTGCCAACTTCAATCCGGCGACCGCCTATCGGGCGGAGAACTTGCAAAAACTGGAGAACCGCTACAAGAACTCGGTCTTCTATACCGACCAGTTGCTTGAGCAGATGCTGACCAAATTGCAGTCGCAGGGGATGGACAGCAACACCATCGTCGTCATCACCGCCAACCACGGTCAGGAGTTCAACGACACCCGCAGCAACAGCTGGGGCGCAGGCAGTAACTACTCACCCTATCAAGTGCAGGTACCGCTGGTACTGGCCTGGCCGGGGCGCGGCAGTGACGTTAGGGAACAACCAAGCAGCCATTTCGATCTGGCGCCGACCCTGATGCAGGGGATGCTGGGTGTGCGCAATCCGGCGCGCGATTACAGCGTTGGCCGCTCGCTGTTTGATACCAGCCCGCGCAACTGGCTGCTGGCCGGGGATCAGAACGACTTCGCCATCTATGAAGGGGAGACCATCACCCACTTCAACAAGCAGGGTGACTTCGAACTGCTGGAGCGCAACAGCTATCGCCCGATCAAGCACGGTACCCCGGATATGGGCGCCATGATCCAGGTGATGAACGAGCTGAACCGCTTCTATCGCAACCAGTGAAGCGCCCGTTGATGGCTTGATACCATAAAAAACGCCCCGAATTCGGGGCGTTTTTCGTTGTATAGCCGGGCCACGTTCACGACAGTTAACCACCCCACCCTTGCGGGTACTTGTAGCCGACGAAACGCTTGGCTGCATAGGCCTTGAAAGCCGCCGAGTTGTAGGCTGCCGCCACATCTTTGGCAAACGGCTGATCCGCATCTGCGCTTTTCACCACCACCCAGTTGATGAAATCGTAGCTGCGCTCCAGAAACAGTCCTTCACTGAACGGGATACCGCTGGAGGCGGCAAAATTACCGTTGATCACCGAGAAATCCACATCCTCGCGCGAGCGGGGCAACTGCGCCGCCTCCAGCAGTACCAGCTTGAGATTGTGCGGATTATTCACCACATCAAACTCGCTCGCTTTTAGCGGGTTTATCCCCTCCTTGAGAGTGAGCCAACCAAGATCCTGCAGCATCAGCAGCGCCCGCGCCTGATTGGTGGGATCGTTGGGGATGGCCACCGTGCTCCCCTCTTTCACCTTGTCGAGTGCTGCCAGCTTGCCGGAATAGAGTCCCATCGGACCGGTTGGCACCTGGGTAATGGGCGCCAGCGACAAGCCGCGATCTTTGGCAAAACTCTCCAGATAAGGTTTGTGCTGGAAACAGTTCACATCCAGTGATCCGTCAGCCAGAGCAATATTGGGAGTCACATAGTCGGTGAACTCCACCAGCTTGACCTTATACCCCTTGGCCTCCAGCTGCGGCTTGATGGAGTCGGTCACCATGTCGGCAAAATCCCCCACCGTGGTACCAATCACAATCTCCTGTTTGGTCGGCAAAAACGCATCGGCGGCAACCGCGGAAAAAGAGAGGCTCCCGACCGCTATCGCGGCAATAAAGGTGCTGGCGCCAGCAGTGGCGCGCAAGGAAGCAGTCAAAGGAGAAGATAAGAAGGAACGAAACGGCATAGGGACTCCCTGTCAGGTACGCATCAAGCTATGGGACTGCGGCGGGGTGTCTCTCAGAGATTAGGCCCCTCAAACCGCAGCAATCTAGCCATCCAAACGGCTATTTCAATTACCATAACAGAGCCATCCACCGCCGCCAAGCAATAAACCGCTGGTTCCACCTCATCACCCTTGCTGTCACCCCCGAATGCATAGCTGTATCACATTGGCACACACAACCATGCCGCTCACGTTCAAGAGCGCACGAGCTCCCCTCGGGATTGCCCCGAATCGAGATGGCTGCGGCGAAGAAGAGTCACGAGAGAGTGAATTACAGATAAAAAGATCAGTAGCGAGCGGTGAGAACCATTCTCAATAGAACACATAACCAGTGTCATTGGAATACCTACCACAAACTGCATCGGATTTCTTTGAACCTCATTGCGTTTTTTGAAAATGGCTCTTTTTGAACCCCTTTCACCCGTGTATAGATTTCCGTCGCACTCAGGATGAGTGCGATCCAAGATGGAGTTAAAAAAATAATGAAGCAAACATCGTTAGCACTGGCGATCACAGCACTGCTGTCGACCCTGCCCAGTGCGCTCGTTCAGGCAAATGAAGGTTGTGCGCCACTCACCGGCAAGGAGAGCGGCATGGATATCGGACGCAGCAGCACCGAGCGCTGCCTGCCAGGTGCCAATCCCCTGCAGGATCAGCAGTGGTATCTGCTCAACAGCGGCCAGGATGGATTCAGCGCCCGTGGCGGTATAGCGGGCAATGATCTCAACCTCTGGTGGGCTCATCGCACCGGTGTGCTGGGCCAGGGAGTCAATGTGGCCGTGGTGGATGATGGCTTGGCTATCGCCCACCCGGATCTGGCGGAGAACGTCCGTCCGGGCTCAAAAAACGTGGTGACCGGCAGCGATGACCCGACCCCGACTGATCCGGATACGGCCCACGGCACCTCGGTCTCCGGCATCATAGCGGCGGTAGACAACGCCATCGGGACCAAGGGGATAGCCCCGCGAGCCCAGCTGCAGGGATTCAACCTGCTGGATGACAACAGCCAGCAGTTGCAGAAGGATTGGCTCTACGCCCTTGGCGACAGCGATGCCAGTCGCGACAACCGGGTGTTCAACCAGAGCTACGGCATGAGTGTGGTGGATCCCCGCTCTGCCAACTCTCTGGATCAATCCCAGCTTGATCGCCTGTTTGAACAGCAGACCCTCAAGGCGCAGGGCGCGGCCTATATCAAGGCCGCCGGCAACGGCTTCAACAAGATAGCGGCGGGCGGCTATGTGCTTAACCGCACCGGCAATGGCCCCAAATTGCCGTTTGAAAACAGCAATCTCGATCCCTCCAACAGCAACTTCTGGAACCTGGTGGTAAGTGCTCTCAACGCCGATGGAGTCAGATCCTCCTACTCCAGCGTCGGCAGCAACATCTTCCTGAGCGCGACCGGTGGCGAGTACGGTACCGACGCTCCGGCGATGGTGACCACGGATCTGCCCGGCTGCGACATGGGTTACAACCGCACCGACGATCCCAGCACCAACCGGCTGCACGGCAACCCGCAACTGGATGCCAGCTGCGACTACAACGGTGTGATGAACGGCACCTCCTCCGCCACCCCCAGCACCTCCGGCGCCATGGCGCTGCTGATGTCCGCCTACCCGGATCTGTCGGTACGTGACCTGCGGGATCTGCTGGCGCGCAGCGCAACCCGGGTCGATGCCACACAGAAACCTGTGATGGTCAGCTACACCAGCAGCACCGGCAAGGTGCGCGATGTGAAAGGGCTGGAAGGGTGGGAGCGCAATGCCGCTGGCATGTGGTTCAGCCCGACTTACGGTTTTGGTCTGATCGACGTCAACAAGGCCCTTGAGCTGGCAGCCAATCACCAGCCCCTGCCCCCGCTGGTGCAACTGCCCTGGCAGAAGATCAATGTCAGCGGCAGTGCCGCCGCCATTGCGGATGTGGGCAACAGCCCGACCCGTTCCAGCACCCGCATCGCGACACCATTGACGGTGGAAGCGGTTCAGGTGATGGTGAGCCTGGATCACCAGCGTCTGCCCGATCTGCTGATCGAACTGGTCTCCCCCGCCGGCACCCGCAGCATCCTGCTGAGCCCCTTCAACAGCCTGGTCGGCCAATCTCTCGACCAGCAGCAGCTGGGCTTTGTGCGAACCAAGGGATTGCGCGACATGCGGATGCTATCCAACAAGTTCTACGGCGAATCGGCGCAAGGCACATGGCGACTGGAAGTGACCGACGTTGCCAACGGTACCCGTCAGGTCTCTCTGCTCAATCGCGAGACCCGTGAGCGCACCACCCTGACCGAGCGCAACAACCGTCAACCGGGCAAACTGATCTCATGGTCCCTGCGGGTCCTGGGTCACGATGCCAACCGCAGCTAACACGCTAGGAGTATTACCATGAACAAACCTGTTACCTTGCTTCTGGCAACCCTGCTGGCCCCCCTCTCGGGACAGCTCTGCGCTCAGGAGTCCGTCACCATGGATGGCAAGCAGTACAGCACCATAGAGGTGAACGGCCAGACCTACCTCATTCCTGACAACGGCAGTAAGAAGCGGGTCGCCCGCAGCCTTGACAGCAAGGTCCCGCAACAGACCCTGCGCCGCGGTGACGTGTTGATGCAAGGGGCCGCCAGCCCCGAGCTGACTGTAAGCGGCACCCTGCTGGTGGAAGCTGACGATGCCAGCGCCAAGGCGCTGGCGACTCGCCACGGCTTGAACTTCAAGCAGAGCAGCGGTGGTATCGCCCTGCTGGAGGCCAAATCGGGCACCGATCTCAACGCCATCGCCACCAAGCTCAAGAGCGAAGGGGTGAATGTGCAGATCGAGCTGTCGGGGGCCGAACAGCAGCCGAAATAGGTCGCGACACACAGATAACAAAGGGGGCCATCATGGCCCCCTTTCTGCTGCTCATTTTGACAGTGACTTACTTGGCACCATGCTGCTCCGCCAGATAGAGCCAGGTATCGACCACGGTATCGGGGTTGAGAGACACCGAATCGATCCCCTGCTCCACCAGCCAGGCGGCAAAGTCAGGGTGATCGGATGGCCCCTGACCGCAGATCCCCACGTACTTGCCCGCCTTGCGCGCAGCCTGGATCGCCATCGCCAGCAGCGCCTTGACCGCCTCGTTGCGCTCGTCGAACAGATGGGCAATCAGCCCCGAGTCCCGATCCAACCCAAGGGTGAGCTGGGTCATGTCATTGGAGCCGATGGAGAAGCCATCCACGTGCTCGAGGAACTTGTCTGCCAAGAGGGCGTTGCTCGGGATCTCACACATCATGATCACCTTGAGCCCCCGCTCGCCGCGGCGCAGACCGTTCTCAGCCAGGATGTCGATCACCTGCTCCGCCTCGCCCACAGTGCGCACGAAGGGGATCATCACCTCGACGTTGGTCAACCCCATCACATCGCGCACTCGCTTGATCGCCTCGCACTCGAGGGCAAAGCAGGGGCGGAAGCTATCGGCGATGTAGCGGGATGCGCCACGAAAACCGATCATCGGGTTCTCCTCGTGGGGCTCGTAGCCACGACCGCCCACCAGATTGGCGTACTCGTTGGACTTGAAGTCCGACATCCGCACGATCACCCGCTCCGGCCAGAATGCAGCGCCCAGAGTGGCGATCCCCTCGGTCAGCTTGGCCACGTAGAACTCCCGCGGGCTGTCGTAACCGGCGATCATCTTGCCGATGGTGACCTGCAGCTCTGGGGTTTGCTGGTCAAACTCCAGCAAGGCCTTGGGGTGCACCCCGATCATCCGGTTGATGATGAATTCAAGGCGTGCCAGCCCTACCCCGGCATTGGGCAACTGGGCAAAGTCGAAAGCGCGGTCCGGGTTGCCGACGTTCATCATGATCTTGATGGGCAGGCGCGGCATATTGCCCACCTCGGTCACCGCCACGTCGAAGTCCAGCTCGCCGTCATAGATAAAACCGGTATCCCCTTCCGCGCAGGAGACGGTGATCCGCTGGCCCGGCTGAATATGATCGGTAGCGTTGCCACAGCCCACCACTGCCGGAATGCCCAGCTCGCGGGCGATAATGGCGGCGTGACAGGTACGGCCACCCCGGTTGGTGACGATGGCGGAGGCCCGCTTCATGATGGGCTCCCAGTCCGGGTCTGTCATGTCGGTGACCAGCACATCGCCGGGCTGCACTTCGTCCATCTGGCTGATGGAGGAGATGACCCGCGCCGGGCCCGCGCCAATCTTGTGACCGATAGCCCGCCCCTCGATCAGCACCTTGCCCGCTTGCTTGAGGGCAAAACGCTCGAGGGTATTGGCCTCCTGGCGGCTGCGCACGGTTTCCGGGCGCGCCTGCACTATGTAGAGCTTGCCATCCTGCCCGTCCTTGGCCCACTCGATGTCCATCGGTCGGCCATAATGCTGCTCGATGATGAGGGCCTGTTTCGCCAGCGCCATCACCTCGGCATCGGTAATACAAAAGCGGCTGCGCTCCGCCTCATTGTTGTCGACAATCTTCACCTGACGGCCGTGACCGGCATCGCCCGAGTAGGTCATCTTGATAAGCTTGGAGCCGAGGGTCTTGCGTACCACCGCCGGGCGGCCCCCCTTGAGGGTCGGCTTGTGCACATAGAATTCATCCGGGTTGACCGCGCCCTGCACTACCATCTCGCCCAGACCATGGGCCCCGGTGATAAAGACCACGTCGTTGAAGCCGGACTCGGTATCCAGAGTAAACATGACGCCGGAGGCGGCGAGATCGGAACGCACCATCCGCTGCACCCCGGCCGAGAGGGCAACCCCCTTGTGGTCATAGCCCTGATGCACCCGATAGGAGATGGCGCGATCGTTGAACAGGGAAGCAAACACATGCTTGACCGCCGTCATGACGGCATCGATGCCACGTACGTTGAGGAAGGTCTCCTGCTGACCGGCAAAGGAGGCGTCCGGCATATCCTCGGCGGTGGCGGAGGAACGCACCGCAAACGAGGCCTCGACACCGGCACTCAACTTTTCATAGGCAACCCGGATCGCCTGCTCCAGCTCGGGCTGGAACGGGGCTTCGATCACCCAGTCGCGGATCTGCTGACCGGCCCGGTTGAGGGCGGCGATATCGTCCACGTCCAGATTGTCGAGCAGATGGTGGATCTTGCCGTTGAGGCCGCTTGACTCCAGAAACTCGTTAAACGCAAAGGCGGTGGTGGCAAAGCCCCCCGGCACGGATACGCCGGCGCCAGAGAGGTTGCTGATCATCTCGCCAAGGGATGCGTTCTTGCCGCCAACTCGTTCTACGTCCTGCATTCCGAGTTGTTCGTACCAGAGCACGTACTGTTGCACTTGGATGTCTCCAGGTTGGTGGGCACCGATGCCATAGCACCTCGTGCGCCCGATTTAATCGATGAGGTTATGGGTAAGTCAGGTGCGTTATTGTCTGTTTCTTTTGTTGCCAACGACCATGAAAACGTTTTCTACTGGTTTTCAAAAAAATCCCCGAGCAAGAGGTGGGGATGGTCGAATGACCGGAACATTCTACAATGGCGACACAAAAAGATAACGATTCAGGTTTGCAAGCCACTTCACAACTTGGGCACAGCAGACCGGTTGACAAAACTGGTATGGTTTCGGGAGATACTTCTCCCCCCTTACCCCATGCGACCCCACCCGCGGTATCACAGGAGCCCTACGTGCACGCCGTATTTTATGTTTCAGACGGAACCGCCATCACCGCCGAAGTGTTCGGTCACGCGGTATTGAGCCAGTTTCCGCTGGCCTTCGAGCAGATCACTATCCCCTTTGTGGAGACACTGGAGAAAGCCCGTCAGGTACGGATGCGGATCGACGAGCAGTTCCGCCAGACCGGGGTACGCCCCATCCTGTTTCACACCATCGTCGACCCGCTGGTACGGGAAGAGGTACTGAAATCGGAAGCGTGCGGCCACGACTTTCTCAATACCTTCGTCAGCCCGCTGGAGCAGGAGCTGGGGGTAAAAGCCGAGCCCCGCCTCCACCGCACCCACGGTATGGAGAACCGCAAGCTCTATGACGATCGCATCGAGGCGGTCAACTTTGCGCTGGCCAACGACGATGGTATCACCACCAAGGAGTACGATGAGGCGGACATCATCCTGATCGGGGTCTCCCGCTGCGGCAAGACCCCCACCAGCCTCTATCTGGCGCTGCAGTTCGGCATTCGCGCCGCCAACTACCCCTTTATCGAGCAGGACATGGGGATGCTGGAGCTGCCCGCCCCCCTCAAGGCCAACCGTCACAAGCTGTTTGGCCTCACCATAGCGCCGCAGCGGCTGCACGAGATCCGTAACCAGCGCCGTGCCAACAGCCGCTACTCCTCCATCGAACAGTGCGAGCAGGAGCTGGCCTGCGTGGAGCGACTGTTTCGCCAGGAGGCGATCCGCTTCCTCGATACCAGCTCCCACTCGGTGGAGGAGATCAGCGCCAAGGTCCTCGAGGCGACCGGTCTGCGCCGCCAGCTCTGTTAAGCCAGCTTGACAGCTATCGGCATCAACAAAAGATAAAAATTACAGTGTCGCGGCGAAAGTCAGCTGTGGCGAACTGCAATTCACATCGATGACAGTGAAAAGCGTGGATAAAAAAGGGATAAGCACCACAAATGCTTATCCCTCTTCTTGTCGACCTTGGCGTTGTGCCCTTGTCACCCGCTGCCAGTTAGCCGCTATTCGATTCCGTTCTGCTGCGCTCGGCAAACAGCCAGCGTTCACTAACGATTGAGCTCAGGGTTGTTCATCAACCGGGCATAGAAGGCCAGCAAACCGTGGCGCAGGCGAACCCGCTCCGCCAACCAGCCGCCAACGAGCGCCCCCGTTACCCCACCCACCAGCAACAGCAGCTGCCAGTAGTGCAGCAACTCCTGATCACCGAGCGAGAGCCAGCCCAGCAGCATGGTGGCGGCCACCAGCAACAACAGCGGACTGGCAGCAATCCCTAACCAGAGCGCCACCAGCACACCCCGGGCAACCCCTTGTTGCAGAACGCTTTCGCGCTCTCTGTACTCCAACTCCCTGCACTCTTCCCTGTACTCTTGCTTGTTTGGCATCATTTGCATCCATTTGTGGCTTGGCACCACAAAAGCACACTAACAAGACAAAATGTCAACAAAACAGAATTCGATTGCACAAACATCAACCAGAAACTACCAAGAAGCCTCTTCAAATCATGAAAAAGCTGCCTTTGGTACAAAATACGGCCATTAGAGATGGAAAACAGGTGCATTCATGGCGGATTATCACTATTCTGCTTCGGTTGCCAGCCAACACTAAAAATTGAAAATGGCATGGCGTAACGAAATAAATACAGCTTTCGTCAGGTTTTGGCTACGCACTGCGGCCTGCTCAGGATGAGCCCAACACCGACCAGAGACAACAGAGACGTAAGGACAGACCCATGGATTTGAAACAAGACGGTGAGGAGCTGAAACGCGGCCTTAAAAACCGCCACATTCAGTTGATTGCTTTGGGCGGCGCCATCGGCACCGGCCTCTTTCTGGGCATTGCCCAAACCATCAAGATGGCAGGCCCCTCAGTCCTGCTGGGTTATGCCATCGGCGGCTTTATCGCCTTCCTGATCATGCGCCAGCTCGGTGAAATGGTGGTGGAAGAGCCGGTAGCCGGCTCCTTCAGCCACTTTGCCTACAAATACTGGGGTGAGTTTGCCGGTTTCGCGTCCGGCTGGAACTACTGGGTGCTCTACGTGCTGGTGAGCATGGCCGAGCTGACCGCGGTGGGCATCTATGTCCAGTACTGGTGGCCCGAGATCCCGACCTGGATGTCGGCCGCCTTCTTCTTCGTGCTGATCAACGCCATCAACCTCTCCAACGTCAAAGCGTTTGGCGAAATGGAGTTCTGGTTCGCCATCATCAAGGTGGTCGCCATCATCGGCATGATTGGCTTTGGCGGCTATCTGCTCATCTCCGGTGCCGGCGGACCCGAGGCGAGCGTCACCAACCTGTGGGCTCAGGGCGGTTTCTTCCCCAACGGCATCAGCGGTCTGGTGATGGCGATGGCGGTGATCATGTTCTCCTTCGGCGGTCTGGAGCTGGTGGGCATTACCGCCGCCGAAGCGGACAACCCCGAGAAGAGCATTCCCAAGGCCACCAATCAGGTGATCTACCGCATCCTCATCTTCTACATCGGTGCTCTGGCTATCCTGATGTCCCTCTACCCTTGGGGTAAAGTGGTGGAAGGCGGCAGCCCGTTCGTGATGATTTTCCACGCTCTGGACAGCAATCTGGTCGCCACCGTACTCAACATCGTGGTGCTGACGGCGGCACTGTCGGTCTACAACAGCTGCGTCTACTGCAACAGCCGGATGCTGTTCGGTCTGGCCAAACAGGGCAACGGCCCGAAAGCCCTGCTCAAGACCAACAAGAGCGGCGTGCCACTGGTTGCCCTCTCGGTCTCGGCCATCGCCACCCTGCTCTGCGTGCTGATCAACTACCTGATGCCGGGCAAGGCGTTCGGCCTGCTGATGGCGCTGGTGGTCTCCGCACTGGTGATCAACTGGGCGATGATCAGCCTCGCGCACCTCAAGTTCCGCAAGGCCAAGGTCGCAGAAGGCGTCCAGCCCAAGTTCAAGGCGTTCTGGTATCCCTTCGGCAACTACCTCTGCCTCGCGTTCATGGCCGGTATTCTGGTGATCATGTATATGACCCCGGATTTTCGCATCTCGGTCGAACTTATCCCCGCCTGGCTGGTGGTACTGGGCATTGGCTTTGTCATCAAGCGCAAAGGACAAGCCCAAAGCAAGGTTGCAGCCAATCTGGGTTAATACCCGCAGCTGAGAAGATCAATGCAAAACGCCGATCAACTGATCGGCGTTTGTCTATTCCGTACGGCAATCAGTTTGAGACAGCCAAAAGAATGAGGTTTTTGCTGCTCTCCGGGCCATGTGACTTGGCCTGCCTCCCCTCGCCGAACTGTGCTGTAAAATTGTGAGACCCATCCCGTCCCCACGCAGTAGCACAAGAGTTAATATGCAACAACACAATAAATGAACATCCTCTGCCATACTCAGACGAAGTATTCCGTTACGCCGAAACCGGAGTTTGATCATGGTAACCAGCTCGCTTCACACCACAGATACCGAGGTTGAATTTGCCGACGATATCCAGTTGGTATCGACGACCGACCTCAAAGGGGACATCACCTACGCCAATCCGGCGTTTTGTCAGGTGGCAGGCTATCGCCTGGAAGAGATGTTGGGGCAGCATCACAATCTGGTGCGCCACCCCGACATGCCCAAGGCAGCGTTTGCCGATCTCTGGGCCCACCTGCAGGCGGGTAAACCATGGCGAGGCATGGTAAAAAACCGCTGCAAAGATGGTCGCTACTATTGGGTTGATGCCTATGTCACCCCGATTTATGAAGATGGCAAGATGGTGGGTTACCAATCCGTCCGCTGCCGTCCCGCCGCAGAGCACAAAGCGCGTGCCAGCCAGATGTACAAAACCCTTAAAGCCCGTGAAACCGGCTCTGCCATTCACATGGGCCTGCGTCAACTCACACCGGCCATGATGACCATCCCCCTGCTGCTCGTCAGCGTGCTCAGCGCGCTCTGGCTGCTATCACCGCTGCAGGCGCTCTGGGTCATCATTCCTCTCTTGGCCGCCATCTGGTTCAATCGCCACCCACTCTTCCTCACACCACGATTCTTGCAGCAGCTCGAGCAGGATTACGACAGCATCAGCCGCCTTATCTTCTCGGGGGATGCGCCCCACAGCATCGCCGATTTCCATATCAAGCTCGGGCAAGCGAAGATCCGTACCGTACTCGGCCGGGTGGATGACACCACGGCTTCGCTCAATGCCATGGCCAATGACCTGCGCGGCTCCGCCTCGCTGGCCAGCCAGGATATCTCTTCGCAAGACACGCAGATCCAGCAGATTGCCACCGCCGTCACCCAGATGGCCTCGGCCGCCGAGGAGATCAACCGCAATATTCAAGACAGCAACAGCCAGATCGAAGAGGCTCGTAGCCACTGCATCACCACCAGCACCCAGCTTTCGGAAGCGGGAGAAGAGATGTCGGCACTGGCCACCCAGGCGGAGCAAGCCTTTCAGTCAGCTGTCGAGCTGGCGAGCGAATCCGAGCGGATTGGCACCATCATGAGCGAAATTCGCGGGATTGCGGATCAAACCAACCTGCTGGCGCTCAATGCCTCCATCGAAGCCGCACGGGCAGGCGATCAGGGGCGCGGCTTTGCGGTGGTGGCGGACGAGGTTCGCAGCCTGTCGACCAGAACCCACAAGGCGACAGAGCAGATCCAGAACAGCATTGGCCATATCCAGCAAACCCTTGGGGGATGGAAAGAGATGATGCATCTCAATGTGACCAGAACCAACGCCTGCCTCGCCACCACCCGGGCAAGCACCGGCAACCTGAATCAGGTTGTGGTCGAGATAGACAAGGTCTCTGATTTTTCCAACC
Source organism: Aeromonas sp. DNP9 (assembly GCF_001728955.1). Lineage (NCBI taxonomy): Bacteria > Pseudomonadati > Pseudomonadota > Gammaproteobacteria > Aeromonadales > Aeromonadaceae > Aeromonas > Aeromonas sp. DNP9. Next base: position 85,639 of record NZ_LYSQ01000020.1, read on the forward strand.
AGATCACCGCCGCGGCCACCGAGCAACAAGCGGTCATCGAGGAGATCAGTCGCAATATCAACCAGATATCCTCGCTCTCTCACGATAACAGTCTCAAAATCGATCAGGTGAGTGAAACCAGTGCCAATTTGCAGAGCAAAGCGAGCCAGCTCAAGGACTTAAGCCGGACATTCGGATAGCAGCATGCAGATAAAGTCCATGTAAACGAAGGGCCACCCGTCTGGGTGGCCCTGTTGTTTATACGGCTTAACTGTTGCACCTAAACGCCACTTACTTGGCGTAATCCTCGGTCGGAATGCAGGAGCAGAACAGGTTGCGATCGCCGTAGACGTCGTCGATGCGGTTGACCGAGGGCCACAGTTTGCTGGCACGCACGGCGTCGGACGGGAAGACCGCCTCGGCACGGCTGTAGCCGCGGGACCACTCTGCATCCATCACATCGTCCTGAGTGTGCGGCGCATGGACCAGCGGGTTATCGGCGAGGCTCCACTGCCCCTCCTGCACCTTGGCAATCTCGGCGCGGATGGAGGTCATCGCTTCGACGAAGCGATCCAGCTCGCGCTTGGATTCCGACTCGGTCGGTTCGACCATCAGGGTACCCGCCACCGGGAAGCTCATGGTCGGCGCGTGGAAGCCGTAGTCCATCAGCCGCTTGGCCACGTCCATCTCGCTGATGCCGGAAGCCTCCTTGAGCGGGCGAATATCCAGAATGCACTCGTGGGCCACCCGACCGTTGCGGCCGGAATAGAGCACCGGGAAGGATTCACCCAGCTTCTTGGCCAGATAGTTGGCGTTGAGGATAGCCACCTGAGTGGATCTCTTCAGCCCCTCGTCACCCAGCATGGCGATGTACATCCAGCTGATGGGCAGGATGCTGGCTGAGCCGAACGGTGCCGCCGACACGGCGCCGTTGTCACGGCTCTCCTTGTCGGTCTTGACCACGGCGTGACCGGCCACGAACGGTGTCAGATGTTTCTTCACGCCGATGGGGCCCATGCCCGGGCCGCCACCGCCGTGAGGAATGGCGAAGGTCTTGTGCAGGTTGAGGTGAGAAACGTCTGCCCCGATAAAGCCCGGCGCCGTCAGCCCGACTTGCGCGTTCATATTGGCGCCGTCCAGATAGACCTGGCCACCGTGCTGGTGAACGATGTCGCACACCTCCTTGATGGTCTCCTCATACACCCCGTGGGTGGAGGGGTAAGTCACCATCAGACAGGAGAGCTGATCGCCCGCCTCGGCGGCCTTGGCGCGCAGGTCATCGAGATCCACGTTGCCGGACTTGTCACAGGCGGTGACGATCACCTTCAGCCCCGCCATCTGGGCAGAGGCCGGGTTGGTGCCGTGGGCAGAGGCCGGAATGAGGCAGATGTCGCGATGCCCCTCACCGCGGGACTCATGGTACTTCTTGATGGCCAAGAGACCAGCGTACTCGCCCTGGGCACCTGAGTTGGGCTGCATGCAGACCGCATCGTAACCGGTCACCTTCACCAGCCAGTTTTCGAGGTCGGCCAGCAACAGCTGATAGCCCTTGGCCTGCGCCAGCGGAGCGAACGGGTGCAACTTGCCAAACTCGGGCCAGGTCACCGGGATCATCTCGGCAGTGGCGTTGAGCTTCATGGTGCAGGAGCCCAAGGAGATCATGGCGTAGTTGAGCGCCAGATCTTTCGCTTCGAGACGGTGGATATAACGCAGCATCTCGGTTTCGGAGTGGTACTTGTTGAACACCTCGTGGGTCAGCACGGCATCGGTGCGCAGCAGATCCTGCGGGATGGCGTGATGGGCCTGGGCCGCCTTGTCGAGAGCCTCGATATCAAGCCCGTGACCTTGACCGAGGAAGAGCTCAAACAGCTCGGCCACATCGCCACGGGTGGTGGTTTCAGAGAGGGACACCCCTACCGCGCCATCCAGATCGGCGCGCAGGTTGATGCCCAGCCCCTCGGCTTTGGCAATCAGCGCCGCTTTGTCGGCAGTCTGCACGGTCAGGGTATCGAACCAGCTGGCATGCTTGAGGGCAACGCCCTTGGCCTTGAGGCCAAGCGCCAGAATGGTAGTGAGACGGTGCACGCGGGAGGCGATGGTTTTCAGTCCCACCGGGCCGTGGTAGACGGCGTAGAAGCTTGCCATGTTGGCCAGCAGCACTTGTGCGGTACAGATGTTGGAGTTGGCCTTCTCACGGCGGATATGCTGCTCGCGGGTCTGCATCACCATACGCAGCGCTGCCTTGCCGCGGGCATCCTTGGAGACACCGATAATGCGACCCGGCATGGAGCGCTTGTAGGCATCGCGGGTGGCGAAGAAGGCGGCGTGCGGGCCACCGTAGCCCATGGGCACACCAAAGCGCTGGGCGGAGCCCAACACCACGTCGGCCCCCAGCTCGCCCGGGGACTTGAGCAGCAGCAGGGAGAGCAAGTCGGCGCTGACGCAGGCCAGCCCTTTCTGGGCCTGTACCGCGGCAATCAGGGCACGCAGATCTTTCACCTCACCTGTGGTGGTGGGGTACTGGAACAGGGCACCGAACACCTCTTCGCTCACTGCATCGCTCGCGGCGCCGACCGCCACGTCGAACCCGAAGTGAACCGCACGCTCCTTGACCACGTCGATCACCTGCGGGTGCACATCATCGGCCACGAAGAAGAGGTTGGATTTGGACTTGGCCATCCGCTTGGCCAGCGCCATCGCCTCGGCAGCGGCAGTCGCTTCATCCAGCAGGGAGGCACTCGCCAAATCCATGCCGGTGAGATCCAGCGTCAGCTGCTGGAAATTGAGCAGGGCTTCGAGACGGCCCTGCGCCAGCTCGGGCTGGTACGGGGTGTAGGCGGTATACCAGCCCGGGTTTTCCAGCACGTTGCGCAAAATGACGTGGGGCACATGGGTATCGTGATAACCCATGCCGATGTAGCTCTTGGCAATCTTGTTCTGAGCGGCATAGCCCTTGAGCTTGGCCAGCGCCTCCACTTCGGTCATGCCGGCACCGATGCCGAGCGGGCCCGGCAGGCGAATGGCGGCGGGCACGGTCTGGGCAATCAGATCGTCCAGGCTTTCGGCCCCGACGGTCGCCAGCAGCTGGCGCAGCTCTTCCTCGCCCGGGCCGATATGGCGGCGGACAAAATCGGTTTTTTGCTCGAGTTCAAACAGTGACTGGGTCATTTCCCTATTTCCTGATAAATAAGTCCTGGCATGACATCCTGATAACCAAGACCTGATGTTCCTGATGGTCGGCTGATACCGACTCCACTCATGTTCTGGGTCCCGCAGACAGGGTGCGGCACCGGATTCTGCGGCAGCATCAAGAGGGGATCGCCTTGTTGCGAACCGGCCCGTTTGCCCTGGCAAAAGCAGGCAAGCAAACGGCAGGCGCGGGCGACTTCACCCTTCCACCGGCCGGTGCTTGTCCGGCTGGCGGTCATACAAAGGGGCCCTGCTGTGTTGGCAGGGCCCGGGGGCATTACTCTTCGTCCACCACGTTCTGGTAGCCTTCGGCATCCAGCAGGTTGGCCAGCTCGCTCTCGTCATCAAGCTTGATGCGGAACAGCCAGCCTGCGCTGTAGGGGTCGGAGTTGACCAGCTCGGGGCTCCCTTCCAGCTCTTCGTTGACGGCGATGATCTCGCCGCTCACCGGGCTGTAGATGTCGGAGGCCGCCTTGACCGACTCGGCCACGGCGCAGTCGTCACCGGCACTGACCTGCTTGCCCACTTCCGGCAGCTCGACAAACACCATGTCACCCAGCAGCTCCTGGGCGTGTTCGGTGATACCGACCACGGCCTCGCCGTTGGCTTCAACACGGATCCACTCGTGGGAAGTGGCATATTTCAGTTCGCTCGGGATATGGCTCATTTGTGCTTCCTTTGATCTTTGAGTCGCGTTTAAAAACGAATATGAAAAGGGATGGGGGGAGGCACTGCCCTCCCCCAAGACGATGTTAAACCAGCTTCTGGCCGTTACGGACGAAAGCGGGCTTGGTGACCTTCACGGTGACCAGCTTCTTGCGGATCTCCACCTCGGCCAGCTCACCGATATCGCGGGGCACCCGCGCCAGGGCAATACTGTAGCCCAGGGTGGGGGAGAAAGAGCCGGAGGTGATCACACCTTCCCGCTTCTCACCGTTTGCCGCGGTGAAGGTGACCGGCATACCGGCACGCAGCACCCCTTTCTCTTCCATCACCAGACCCACCAGCTTGGGCTGATTGCCCGCCACTTTCTGTGCTTCCAGCACGTCGCGGCCGATGAAGTTGCGATCGCTCGGCTCCCAGGCGATGGTCCAGGCCATGTTGGCGGCCAGCGGAGAGACTGACTCATCCATATCCTGACCGTAGAGGTTCATCCCCGCCTCGAGGCGCAGGGTATCGCGGGCACCGAGGCCGCAGGGGGCCACGCCGTTATCCAGCAGTGCCTGCCACAGCTCGCAGGCTTTCTCTTGCGGCACTACGATTTCATAACCATCTTCGCCGGTGTAGCCGGTAGTGGCGATAAAGAGATCGCCAGCCTGCACGCCGAAGAAGGGTTTCATCCCCACCACGGCGGTACGCTGAGCGGCGCTCAGCACGGCTGCGGCCTTGACCTTGGCGTTGGGGCCCTGCACCGCAATCATCGCAAGCTCGGGACGCTCGGTCACTGTGATATCGAAATCGATGGCGTGATGGCGGATCCAGGCCACATCCTTCTCGCGGGTGGCAGAGTTGACCACCAGCCGGTAAAACGTATCGCCAAGATAATAGGTGATGAGGTCATCGATCACGCCGCCTTCCGGGTTGAGCATGCCACTGTAGAGGGCCTTGCCGGGGGCAGTGAGTTTGGCCACGTCGTTGGCCAGCAGGTGTTGCAGAAAGGCTTTGACCCGTTCGCCGGTCAAATCGACGATGGTCATGTGGGAGACATCGAACATACCGGCATCGCTGCGCACCGCGTGGTGCTCTTCCAGCTGGGAGCCATAGTTGATGGGCATTTCCCAACCGTGGAAGTCCACCATCTTGGCGCCGGCTTCCAGGTGTTTGGGATGCAGTACAGTAGTCTGGATCATCGCATTCTTTCCTTAGCAAAAAGCCTTTTCGCTTTGGCGACCACCCTTGCGACCCGCGTCACCGCTCTGACTGCACTGCGTGCAGCAAAAAGCGACCGGATCCAAAAGTGTGTGCTCGCTCCTGCCCTTGCCAGGCAAGAGGGATTCCTTGAACGGAGCGGATTATATGACAAGCAGGCGAGCGTGCCGCTCAAAAAAAACTAATCCCCTCCCGTAAAACTGACTCCAGACACTAAGATAAATGCAGTGATAAAAACAGCCATAAGCCGACTCAGGCGAGATTAAATTTTGATTTTTACCGTTTCGTCACAATTTGCAGAAAAACGTTTCGCTCCAGAGCAAAATTAAAGGCTGACACCCAAAACGGGTCATCAGCCTTGTCGGATTACTTTTGTTGTCAAAAAACGCGAGTAATATTAGTTTTTTTCACCCTTGGCCTGCATGGCACTGCCCTTGGTCGCCGCAACGACCCAGTCAGGACGGGCCAATGCGGGCAACTCGCCCTCCAGCCCCATGGCGGCGCGGATCACCCCCTCCTTGAACGGAGTCAGCAGATTGGCCGCGCGCAATCCCACGCCCCGCACCAGCTTCTTGAGCGGGTTGGCCCCGCTGAACAGCCGCTTGAGCCCTTCCATCGCCGCCAGCATACGAGCCGCTTCGCTCTTGCGCCAGCGCTCGTAGCTGCGCAGGTTGGCGAGCAGGCCGATATCCTCACCCGCGGCATGATTTTGCAAGATCTGCTCCGCCAGCGCGGCAGCATCCAGCAGGCCAAGGTTGACCCCCTGCCCCGCCAGCGGGTGGATGGTGTGGGCGGCATCTCCCACCAGCACCAGCCGCTCGCAGGCAAAGTCGCGGGCATAGCGGGCGGTAAGAGGAATCGCGCTGCGCGGCCCCTCCACCTTGCACAGACCGAGCCGGGCATCGAAGGCGGCGGTAAGCTGGCGATTGAACTGCTCGTCATCGCAGGTGCAGAGCGCCTCGGCGCGGGCCGCAGGCAGCGACCAGACGATGGAACAGAGGTTCTCCTGCCACAGCGGCAAAAAGGCGAGCGGGCCATCCGGGGTGAAGATCTGGCGTGCCACCGCCTCATGGGGTTCGGCGCAGCGCACCGTCGCCACCAGCGCGTGGTGGCCATAATCCCAGCTGGTAAGCGGGATATCAGCCTGACGGCGCACCCAGGAGTGGGCGCCATCGGCAGCCACCACCAGTTTGGCCGAGATGGCCTGACCATCTTCAAGAAGCAGCAGGGCGCCCGCCGGGCCGCTCTGCAGGCTCTTGGCTCTGGCGGGGGTCAGCAACTGGATATTGCTGACACCTTCAATCGCCTCAAGCAGCGCCAGCTGGATCACCCGATTCTCGACGATGTGGCCGAGGTTGGCCTGACGCAGGCTGGCGGAATCGAAGTCGATATGGCCGAAACTGTCCTGCTCCCACACCGCCATCTTGTCGTAGGCCTGCAGGCGGCGCGCTTCAATGCCGTCCCAGGCGCCGACATGGCGCAGGATCTGCTGGCTGGCCAGACTCAGGGCGCTGACCCGATTATCGGCCACCTCCCCCAACTGCGGATCGGGCAATTGCCCCTCCACCACCAGCACCTTGAGGGCGCTATGTTTCAGGGCCGCAGCGAGCCCCAGCCCCACCATGCCGCCACCGACAATCACCACATCCACATTTTGCATCTGCATCATCTCATCCTTTCAGGGCTGACCGGCTGGCCAGCGAGGGGCGCCCGCAGGCATCACCTCTTTATTCAATAGGTTTTGATCAACGAATGGCGGTCACCATCTTCCGGTCAACAAGTGCTGGCTAGTTGCCGCACACATCAGCGACAAAGCCCAGGGTGCGCGAGGCAAGCGGCGCCTTGAGGCACGGGAATCGCCCCATCAGGGTGAGCGCCAGATTGCGCCCCGCCACCAACGGATCGTGACCATTGGAGAAGAGCTGGGCCAGCGAAGAGGTGAGCCAGACGGTCTGCTCCTGATCGCGCTGACGCTGCTGCCAGTAGCCACTCAGTACCTTGAAGCTGCCGATATCCTCCCCCTCTGCCAACGCCTTGGCTACGGCGCCGGTAAGCAGGTCGAGATCCCGCATCCCGAGGTTGAAGCCCTGTCCGGCAATCGGGTGCAGGGCGTGGGCGGCATTACCGACCAGCACGGTGCGCTGGGCAAGCGGGTAGTCGCAGGCGGTCAGAATGAGCGGATAGACGTGACGCACGCCGCATCGCTCGAAGCGACCAAGCCGCCAGCCAAAGGCCTGCTGCAAGCGAGCAAGAAACGCCACCTCATCGAGGGCCATCAGCTCATCCACCTCATGCTGCCCGACGCTCCATACCAGCGAGGAGAGCCCATCCTGCATCGGCAGCAGGGCCAGCGGCCCCCCTTCGGTAAAGCGCTCGAAGGCGCGTCCTGCAGGGTCTTGCGCCGTTTTGACCGTGGCGATGATGGCGTGCTGCTCAAAGTCGTGGCGGGTCACCGGCAACTTGAAGTGCTGACGCACAAAGGAGTTGCCGCCGTCTGCCGCCACCAGCAGGCGGGTCTCAATCTGTTCACCGTCCTCAAGGGTGAGGGTCACCTTCTCCTCATCGGGCACAATCTCGCTCACCCGTGCCGGACAACAGACCCGGATATTGGGAGAGGCCGCCATCGCCCGTTGAAGCTCATGACCGGCAGCTGCAAGCTCGATCACCTGGCCCAGCGCGGGCAGACCGTATTCAGCGGCCGACAGGCGAGCCTGACCGAAGTGGCCCCGATCCGAGACATGAATCTGGGTAATGGGAGCGCAATGGGGGGCAAATAGCGGCCAGAGTCCGCGTCGCAACAGCGCATCACAGGTACCGGCCGAGAGCGCAATGGCGCGGGCGTCGAACCCTGAATGGGTGTGCTGTTCGGGGACGCTTGCCTCCAGCAGCAGGATCTCGAGGGGGGAGCCATCGGATCGAAGCAGGGCTGCCAGCGAGAGGGCCAGCACGGCACCGCTCATTCCACCGCCGACCAGGGTGACATCGACCTGTCGCACATCAGATTGAGACATAAGCAGAGAGGGAGAAGTGAAAAAGGTGGCCTCATGCTATCACAAAGCCGCAGGCCGAATGCGAGGTCACCGGCAAAAAACCGGTTGTGCCTCACAGGGTTAGCCACAACAGCGCCATAAAAAAGAGCGCCATCAGGCGCTCTTGCAGATTCAGTAAGGGTCGCGTTGACCCGCACCTCAATGAAGGGTCGGCGGCGCGCTCGGGGTATCGGGGCGCTTGCCAAACTCTTCGAAGGCCATCATGACCCCCAGCTTGACGTGTTCGTAGAGCACCAGGAAGGAGGCTTCGTTCTCGTCATCTTCCTGATCGAACTCGGCAGAGACCTGAGTGATGCTGGCGATATCCTGGATCATCTCCTGCAGCTCTTCCGACGCGCGGGAGAGCTCCTGCTGCACCACGCCGAAACCGGCCAGAAACGCCTGTGACCAGTCCACCAGCGAATCGATGCGCTCGTCGAGGGGGGCATCATCACTTGGCAGCAGCAGCTCGACGCCTTTCTGAGCCATCAAGCTCTCGACCACATTGTGATAAAGATCGGTCATCACCTGGCGCACCGGGGCCGGCAGGCCAAAACCGTCGTTCACCAGATCGTTGAAATGGGGCACCCAACTCTTGTCGTCCAGTGCAACACCGCCGCACACCAGACCGCAGATCACACCATGGGCCTCTACTGCGCTGGCCATCAGCTCATGCTGCTCCATGATGTCGGCCACAGCCGCATATTTAAGGGGGTTTGTTTTGCTCATCGAGGATCCGCTCAAAGTTCAGTCAAATTTGCAGAATTAATGGTCAGGATCCTAGCATTCTCCCTCTTGCAGAGCCAGCAAGGCCTTGAAACTTATGCATCTGCGCTATATAGTCCCGCCCAGTTGTCCACGTGGATAAAGGCGGAAATCAGCTCCGCCGTATTGAGGAAGGCATGAGCACAGAGGCCGTAGAAATCGTCATTTTGGGACGTCCCTACAAGGTATCCTGTCCCTTGGGACAGCAGGATGCCCTGCGCCAGGCCGCCGAGCAGCTGACCGACAAGTTGATCGACCTGCGTCAACGTTCCAAAGTCTCCAGCAACGAGCAATTGGCTATCATGGCGGCGCTCAATTTCTGTCATGAGCTCTGCCTTGAAAAAGAGAAGAACCACCAATACTCTGAGACCATGGACAAGCGGATCAAGATGCTGCAGCGCACCATCGAAGCGGCCCTGATCGAGCACGGACAATATGGTGATTCCAGCGAAGAGGGGCAGCAGCCCTAATCGCAAACCGTTTTAAAATTCCCTGGGATGTTTGTCAGCCGGTTCAAGTCCCCGAGCCGATATTCATACCAAACAGGGGATCTGCCTTCTGGCTATTGCGCATGCTCGGCACGACCGAGAAGCCTGCGGTCAGATCCGATCCCCGCCTTGAACCGACGGTTCAAGGGCCCAAACCGGCAACGGCATCTCGGGGTACCAACAGCAAAAGCCCGTCACCAGCGTGACGGGCTTTTTCTTTGCCTGATGATCAACGCCCCCTACCCCTTTCAGAGCTGAAAAAATGCCCCGGATGAAAAGCTCACCCAGGGCATCACCGCATTCACTGTGCAGGCTGTGTTAACGCAGCCAGTCGCATTAGCGCTTTTATTTGACCAGCAACAGATTCTCCTGCTGGCGGGAGGCAGTCACCAGCACCGGGATGGACTTGGAGGTCGGGGTAAACGACCCGGCGCCGATACTGTCGATTGGCACCAGCGGATTGGTCTCCGGGTAATAAGCCGCGATGTTGCCACGCGGGATCTCGTAGATCACCACTACAAAACCGGTCACGCTACGCTCGCGCCCATCGTTGCAGATGGCCGCCATGTCGACCCGATCCCCTTCGGCAAAGCCAAGCTGACGGGCATCCGCCTCATTCATGAACACCACGTTGCGCTGGCCCTTGATGCCGCGATAACGGTCATCCATGCCGTAGATGGTGGTGTTGTACTGATCGTGAGAGCGCAGGCTCTGCAGCAGCAGTACCGGCTGATCAACCATCTGTTCGGCATGGCGGGTACACTCCGGCAACACAGATTGCGGCAGGGTGCTGGCACGAAACTCAGCGCTGCCGCTGGCAGTATTCCAGGTCAGCAGCGCCGCGGAGTTATCGAGATGAAAACCGCACGGCTGCTGGATGCGGGCATTGAAATCGGCAAAGCCAGCGATGGTCTGCTCGATGAGATCGCGAATACGGGCATAGTCATCGCGCAGAGCCAGCCAGTCGACCCGCTCGCTGCCCACGGTGGCATGAACCATCCGCGCCACTATGTCGGTCTCGGAGAGGCAGAGCGGCGACACCGGCTCGGCCGCACCGGTCGAGGCGTGCACCATGCTGAAGGTGTCCTCCACCGTGATCTTCTGGTTGCCCGTGCGCTGGATATCGAGCTCGGTACGGCCGAGACAGGGCAGGATCAGCGCCGCCTTGCCCACCTGCAGATGACTGCGGTTGAGCTTGGTGCTGATCTGCACGTTGAGTTCGGCCTTTTTCATCGCCCCGTAGGTGAAGTCGGTATCGGGCGCCGCTGCCGCCAGGTTGCCACCCAGGCAGATGAGCACCTTGCTCTTGCCCTCATGCAGCGCCTTGAGCGCCTCGTAAACGTTGTGACCTGCGGCCCGCGGCAGACTCACCTGCAGGTGACGCTCGAGCCGGTCGATGAAGGCAGCGGTGGGCTTTTCGTTGATCCCCATGGTGCGATTGCCCTGCACATTGCTGTGGCCCCGTACCGGACAGAGCCCCGCTCCCGGCTTGCCAATCTGGCCGCGCATCAGGTGCAGGTTGACGATTTCGCGAATGGTATCGACCGAGTGCAGATGCTGGGTCACCCCCATTGCCCAGCAGCTGATGATGCGCTGGCTGGCGGCAAAGACCCGGGCAGCCTGCACGATGTCGGCGCGAGTCAGGCCGGATTGCTGCTCGATCGCCGCCCAATCGGTGGCACGCACCTGCGCCTCGTACTCGGCAAAGTGGCGGGTGTGGCGGGCGATAAAGTCGCGCTCCACCGCCTCTGGCGCCTCTTCCAGGATGTACTTGGCCATGCCGCGGATGGCGGCCATATCGCCACCCAGTTTCGGCGTCAGGTACTGGTGGCTGATGGTGGTGGCCGCCGGGGTCAGCAGCTCAAGCGGGCTCTGCGGGCTGGCGAAGCGCTCCAGCGCCACCTCTTTCAAGTTGTTGAAGCTGACGATCTTGCAGCCGCCACGCGCCGCCTGGCGCAGGGCATTCATCATGCGCGGATGGTTGGTACCCGGATTCTGACCATAGACGAACACCGCATCGGCCTGGTCGAAGTCATCCAGCACCACAGTCCCCTTGCCGATGCCGACCGACTGGATCAGCGCAACCCCGCTCGCCTCATGGCACATGTTGGAGCAGTCGGGGAAGTTGTTGGTGCCAAACAGGCGACCAAACAGCTGATAGAGGTAGGAAGCTTCGTTGCTGGCACGCCCCGAGGTGTAAAACTCCACCTCGTCCGGGCTATTCAGCCCCTTGAGGGTGTCGGCGATCAGGGAGAAGGCGTCGTCCCAGCTTATCGGCTCATAGTGATCGGTCGCCGGGTTGTAGCGCATCGGCTCGGTCAGCCGCCCCTGATACTCGAGCCAGTAGTCACTCTGGGTGGCCAGCTGGCGCACCGAGTGGGCCGCGAAAAACTCGGCCCCCACCGTCTTGCCGGTGGACTCCCATGCCACCGCCTTGGCGCCGTTCTCACAGAACTGGAAGGTGCCGTGGTCGTTGTCACCCCAGGCACAGCCCGGGCAATCGAAGCCGTCGGTCTGGTTGACCCGCAGCAGGTTCTTGATGTTCTGACGGGTCTTCTGGCTGCGCAGCACCTGTTTCATGGTGGATTGCAGGGACGAAAAACCGCCGGCTTTGGCGGGCTTTTCAATATGACTCATGGCACTCTCCGATGGGATCCGCCGGGCGATAGCTCGAATAGCTGACCGGGGCATCAAACTTGGGAATATGAACGACGTTGAGGTTGTATTTGAGGGCCAGCCTGATCGCTAACTGGCTGGGCGATGCCAGACAGATAAGATGACGGGCGCCGAAGCGGACGGCTTTTTGCACCAGCTCGCTGCCGCAGCGGCTGGTCACCACCAGGGTGTCGCACGCACTTTGCTGACGCAGCAGCAGGCCGATCAGCTTGTCGAGGGCATTATGGCGCCCGATATCTTCCCGGCAGTGGAGGATCCGGCCCTCGGCATCCAGCGCCAGAGCCGCATGCAGGGCGCCGTGTTGCTGTCCCTTGAGCTGCCACTGGGCGATCTGCGGGCGCAGCCCCGCCAGCAAGGCCCCATCCAGCGGCGGCGTCAGCGGCAACACCGGCAATGCAGGCAGCGCCTGCTCCACCGCCGCTACGCCGCAGATGCCGCAGCCAGTTGCCCAGGTCAGCCGACGCTTGTTCTCAGCCAAAGCAGCCAGGGAGCGGTTGGCAATGGTCACATCCAGCACAATACCCTGTTCGGCTGGCGCGACCTGGATGTCGTGGACTTCGTGGTTATGCCGGATGATCCCCTCACCAAACAGAAAGCCGACGGCAAAGTCGTCGAGATCGTCCGGGGTCGCCATCATCACCGCGTGGTTGATGCCATTGATGTTGATGGCGACGGCTACCTCTTCCACCAGATGATCCAGTGACGGCAAGTTGGCGGGGGTTGCGACGGGCGAATGGGCAGGCATGCAGGTTGGCCTAAAAATGCAAACTGCATTCAAGTTTAGAGAGGCGACTGACGCAAAACCAATGAAATAAATCTATATTCTGATAGAGTTGCTCTATCGAAGATGTTTTTTCAATTGATTAATTCTTCAATAGCCGATTCCACTGCCTCCACAACAACCAGATGAACATCAAGCAACTTCACTACTTTCACGAGCTGGCCAAACACCGGCATTTTGCCAAAGCGGCCAAAGCCTGCCACATCACCCAACCGACCCTCTCGGCCAGCATTACCGCGCTGGAAAAGAGTGTCGGCACCGATCTGGTGGTACGCACCAGCCAGTTTGTCGCCCTGACCGAGGCCGGCGAGCTGGTGCGCCAATATGCCGAACGGATGTTGCTGGAACAGGAGGCGCTCAAGCAGGAGCTGGCCCTGTTCCAGGGCGAACTCTCCGGCACCCTGCGCATCGGCATCGTGCCCCAGTCCAATCTCGACATCATGCCGTTTATCGCCCGCTACAAGCAGCGCTATCCCGACATCGTCATTCGCCTGTCGGTGCTCAGCAACGAAGCCCTGCTATCACAGCTGGAGCTGCATCAGTGCGATATCGGGCTGGGATTTGATGAACCGGTTGGCGGAACTGGCCGGCGCGCCTTTCACGTCTACCCGCAAGGCGCCAATCAGATGGCGGTTCTGATGAACCGTGACGAAGCGGATCTGTACCCGCACAGCGGCGACATTGCGCTTGCTGAACTGCAGCAACAGCCGTTGGTGCTGCCCAGCCGCACCATGCAATTTCGTCAGTATCTGGATCGCGCCGCCGAGCAGGGGGGAACCTCGCTCAACGTGGTACTGGAGACTGACTCGCTGTTCCATCTGGTCAGCGCCGTACGCCACCGGCTGGGCTGGGCCATCGTCAGCGCAGGCCTCGCCCGCTCTGCCAGCAAGCTCTCGGATCTCGTTTGCCTGCCACTCGCTCCGCTGGAGAATATCGGCCACACCGCCTTCATCACCCGCCAGCACAGCGTCACCCCCGCCATGCGCGCCTTTCTTGAGCTGGTGGCAGAAGGTGAATCGGCAAACGCGCCTTGACGCAGGCCGAGCGGTAAACCTCATCCGGTTCTGGCAAAGAAAAAGCCCGCCAGAAGGCGGGCTTTCAAAGAGCAAGCGCGGGCATCAAATCGCCATCTGCTCGTGCGGCGAGCCGTGGTGGCGCAGCCAGACAAAACTCAGCGCCACGATCAGCACCATCAGGGTCATGATGGCCCCCAGAGTCACCTGACCGGTCATCGGGAAACCGGCCGCCAGAAGGGTCACCACACCAGCACCCAGATTCTGCATCCCGCCGAGAATGGCCCCCGCGGTGCCGGCCTGACCCGGGAAGGGCTCGATGGCGCAGGAGGTGGCGGTCGGGTAGAGAATACCGCTACCGATGAAGTAGACGGCAGCACCACCGACCAGCGAGGCGGCACTCACCACCCCGAACAGCCCCGGCACCAGAATGATGAGGGAGCCGAGCGCCAGAAAGGCGATCCCCAGACGCATCAGCTTGCCCTGAGTCAAACGGAAGCTCAGCTTGGCAGAGAGCCAGGCCCCGAACAGATAGCCGGGCAGCGGCAGCACGAACAGCACGCTCACGGTGCGGGCGCTCAGTTTCAGCACATCGCCGAGCAGCACACCGGCCGCAGCCTCGAACACTGCCAAACCGGCAAAGGTCGCCATCAGGCAAAGCAGGTTGCCCTGAAACTTGGGGTTGCCCAGCACATGGCGATAGGCAGCACCGACGCGCAGTGGCTGACGGGCAGCAGCAGGCAGAGTCTCACCAAACCAGGCCATGATCGCCAGAGTGGCTACGGCACCAAAACCGAACAGGAACCAGTAACCGGCGCGCCAGTTGAACAGCTCGGTCAGCCAGCCACCCAGCACCGGGGCCAGTAGCGGGGAGAAGATCACCCCCATGCTCACCAGACTGTTGGCGCGGTTGAGCTCGGCGCCATTGTAGCGATCGCGCATCACGGTACGGCTCATGGCGCCACCGGCACCGGTACCCAGCCCCTGAATAAAGCTGCCCACCAGCAGGGCGGCAAAATGGGGGATGACCTGAATGATCAGGGTGCCCACCAGAAACACCATCATGCCGACGATCAGCACCGGACGACGACCGATGCGATCCGACAACGGCCCGTAGACAAACTGGGAGAGGCCATAGGGGATCAGGTAGCAGGCCATCACCGCCTGCAGCTGGCCCGAGGCCACATTGAAGTCCCCCGCCATCATGGGAATGGAGGGGACATAAAGGGTCTGGGTCATCTGGCCCACAGCGACCATCAGAATGGTCAGTAAAAACAACGGATAAAAACTGTGCCGATCCATATCAGTCCCAAAAAATCGAAAAAATGCTGCCGCCCTCTGGCACAAAATGGCCCAGAGGAATCTGATCACAGAGGCTGTGATGCAATCAAAAACAGTGTTGGAAACAGTAGGCGGGGAGCCCGCCAGACCACCGCACAGGACGCTTGGTGGTATGGGGGCATCATAGTGATTCAGCTCACAAAAAACGAACGAATCTTTATAATCGGCTTGCCTTAGTTTTTCTAATATTACGGGGCATTTCGCCCCGTCCGCAGTTAGAAATCAACGCGTTACCATCTGTTGCGCCTGCTTGATCAGCTCATCTGGCTGCTCTTTGCGCGGCGGTATGGTGATCCCCTTCTGGCAGGCAGGTTTCTGTGCCATCCGATCCATCCAGGCTTGCAGATGGGGCAATCCCTCGATGGAGATGCCGCTCCAGTCATAAATACGCACCCAGGGCCAGGTGGCAATGTCGGCGATGCTGTACTCGTCCGCCAGATATTCATGATGGGCCAGATGGCTGTCGAGCACCTCGAACAGGCGGCGCCCCTCCTTCTGGTAGCGTTCGATGGCGGCGGGGATCTTCTCGGGGAAGTAGCGGTAGAAGACGTTGGCCTGCCCCATCATGGGTCCTACCCCGCCCATCTGGAACATCAACCACTGGATGGCCTGAAAGCGGCGTTTGGGATCCGCCGGCAACAATTTGCCCGCCTTCTCCGCCAGATAGATAAGGATGGCGCCCGACTCGAATACGGCAAAATCGCCGTTATCCCGATCGACGATGGCCGGAATGCGGCCGTTGGGGTTGATGGCAAGAAACTCGGGCTTCTTCTGATCCAGCGCCGAAAGATCGAGAGGAATGACCCGATAGGGCAAACCCAGCTCTTCGAGGGCGATCGCCACTTTGAAACCATTGGGGGTCGCGGCGGTGTAAAAGTCGATCATGATTCACTCCTTGTTGGTCATAGCCAGATTGCACGGTTGGAACTCGGTGCAACACCATAGCCGCCTCATCTTGCAACAAGTGACCGGCTCCAGACCATTAAAAAGCGGCGCACCGTAGGCCAAACAAGGCCACGGTGCGCCGCTGGTGCGCTCTGGCGATGGTAGATATTAGTTGATCATGGCGACCGGCTTGCGCTGGCGCAGCATGATCAGGCGGGAAAGCAGCGGGAAGTAGGACTCCAGCTTGCGCAACAGCACCCGGCTGCAGGCAGGCTCGGCCAGCTCCGACTCATCCAGCACGATGCCGTTTGAGACAAAATAGAAACGGGGGTCACGCACATCCGGCCCGCAGACCGTCAGCTCCTTGTCTCCCTTGCGGATCAACAGCGGCAAGACCGGCAAACCGATCGTCTCATCCTCTCCCCGGGCAAATCCGGCATCCTGCCAGGGCGCATCGCCGTCGATCAGCAGGATCGCCGCCTCCGTCTTGGCCGGTTGCCACTGGGCCAGGGGGGTCACGGTGATGTGGGCAAAATGATCACCATACTCGGGTGATGACCGCAAGATGGCCAACAGTCCCTCGCTGGCCGCTGACACGTTCTGACTCACTAATGACAAATTCATGGTTCACATCCCTATGCTCATGACAGCCTGTATCCGGCTGCTGGGATAAGACTAGCGCAGATCTGGTCTATATTGGAGCCGTCAAATCTGGCAGTGGCAATCAATTGGTCGTAGGGGGATAACAGTTGCCATCGCACAAAATACTGGTATCATACCGCGTCCTTTTATCCCCCGTTCTTTAACATCCAGTGGTGAACCTATGCATCCGATGCTGAATATCGCCGTGCGCGCTGCGCGCAACGCCGGTCAAGTTGTAGTAAAAGCCTTCTCCCAGCCTGAGAACATTGAGGCTATCCAAAAAGGCAGCAATGACTTCGTGACCAACGTTGACCGTGAAGCCGAAGCGGCCATCATTCACACCATCAAAAAATCTTACCCGGAGCACAGCATTGTTGCTGAAGAG
Organism: Aeromonas sp. DNP9; assembly: GCF_001728955.1. Lineage (NCBI taxonomy): Bacteria > Pseudomonadati > Pseudomonadota > Gammaproteobacteria > Aeromonadales > Aeromonadaceae > Aeromonas > Aeromonas sp. DNP9. The sequence goes on from NZ_LYSQ01000020.1 coordinate 102,681, forward strand.
TCTGGTGAGATTGCCGGTACCAATCCGGACTACCAATGGATCATTGACCCACTGGATGGCACGACCAACCTTGTCAAAGGCATTCCGCACTTTGCCGTTTCCATCGCCCTGCGCGTGAAAGGCAAAACCGAACAAGCCGTTGTTTACGATCCCATCCGCGACGAACTGTTTACTGCTACCCGTGGTAGCGGCGCACAGCTGAACGGCTACCGCATCCGTGTCGGCAAAGCCAAAGAGCTGGCTGGCACCGTACTGGCCACCGGTTTCCCCTACAAGCAAAAGCACCACATCGAGTCCTACCTGAAGATGTTCCAGAGCATGTTCATCGAATGTGCCGACATCCGTCGCTCCGGCTCTGCCGCACTGGATCTGGCCTACGTGGCTGCCGGTCGCGTCGACGGTTTCTGGGAAATCGGCCTGAAACCCTGGGATACCGCTGCCGGTGAACTGCTGGCCAAAGAAGCGGGTGCCATCGTCACCGACTTCGTAGGTGGTCACAACTACGAAAACTCCGGCAACATCGTGGTTGCCAACCCGCGCGTCCTGAAAGAGATGCTGGGCAAGATCCGCGAAGATCTGCCGGAGTCTCTGGCCAAATAAGCCAGCCTTCGAGCAGACAGATAAAAAAACCGGCGCAAGCCGGTTTTTTTATTGCTGCGATATACCCTGTCAGAGCATTCCAACCAACTGCTTATGCTCTTCTTCCCCGTAGCGCACGCCCCAACAGCTCGCCCCGCTCCCCCTCCCCAAAACCGTTCGTCGCCTTTCTCTGGTTAGCAAATTCGCCTTAACCAACCTTCTTGAATATCACCGCACACAGGCCGGGATAATCATCTGCCCCCCCCTGTTTACCCTGACCTTCATCCTCTTGCGAAGAACCCCAACCATCAGGCCTCGTACCCATCGCCAGATAAAAAACACCCGGCACATGGCCGGGTGTCGTGAGGGCATGCAAAACGCCCCGACTTTTTATGAATGAAGAGGCCGGCGTACGCCAGCCCCTTTATCAGGCGAGGCGGAAGCGGCCGATGGTCTGCTTCAGACCCACCGCCAGCTGGCTCAGTTCCAGACAGGCGCGGGCAGTATGGTCAGCGCCGAGAGCCACCTCGTTGGCGGACTCGTTGATCCGCTCGACGTTGCGGCCCAGCTCGTCGGAGACCGCATCCTGTTCGCCGCAGGCGCTGGCAATCTGGATCGCCATGTCGGCAATCTGGGCGACAGCCTCTTCGATCTGCTGTATACCGGTGCCGGTCTGCTCGCTTTGGGTGACGCACTGTCGGATCATGTCACAGCTCAGCCCGGTCACCTCTTTGGCCTGATTGGCGCGAGACTGCAGGGTTTCGATGATGGCGACGATCTCGCCGGTAGAGGCCTGGGTGCGGCCCGCCAAGGTGCGCACCTCATCGGCAACCACCGCAAAGCCACGGCCCTGTTCACCGGCACGAGCAGCCTCGATGGCGGCATTGAGAGCCAGCAGATTGGTCTGATCGGCAATGCTGCGAATAACATCGACCACTACGTTGATCTGGGCGGATTCACGCTCCAGTTCGGCCACCAGCGTGCCAGCCTGCTCAATCTCTTCAGCCACACGGGTGATCGCCACCAGCGAACGCTGCACATCCTGGTTGCCTTTGCGAGCCAAGGTATTAGCCGCACTGGCAGACTCAGAGGTATGCTCTGTATTGCCCGCCACATCAGCAACGGTCGCCTTCATCTGGGTCATGGCCGTCGCCACCAGCGAAATCTCTTGCTGCTGACTCTGAATACCCTTGGCAGACTGTTCGGAAACCGCACTCACTTCGTCAATCGCTGCACCCAGCTGGGCAACCGCAGCCACGACCTCTTCAATCAGACCACGCAGATTGTCCTGCATCTTGAGGGAAGCTTTGGCCAGCATGCCAAGCTCGTCGCGACCGATATGCTGACGCTCCAGCTGATGAGTCAGATCGCCGGCGGCAATGGCGTTGGCCTGAGCCACTACCGCTTGCAGCGGCAGGCAGATCTGGCGGGTCAGGAACCAGGTCATCACCACCATGAACACCAGCAGAGCACCAATGCTCACCATGGCGAAAGTGATCACCATGCTGACGCTGCCAAGCAAGCTGCTGCGGTTTTCCTTCACAAAACCGAGGTTCACATCGATCAGAGCATTAACTGCCCGCTCCAAAGAACCAAAAGCAGCATTCGAGGCAAATAACTGTGCCTTGGCCTGCTCTTGTTGTCCTTGTACCAGCAGTTGATCAAACTCGTTCACTGCACCTTGGTAACTGAGCCACTGTTGTTTGGCCTGATTAAACACCTGACGCTCATGATCAGCACCGACGGTCGCCTCATAAGCGTGAAATGCGTTGTCTACTTTCTGGATATTCTGCTGGATCCGGCTGCGGCGAGCTTGCAGATCAGCGGCATCGTTCACCATCAGCAAGGCGAACTGGGCACGACGGACATAGGAGACGTCATAGAGCAAGGTTTCGACCGACAGGACACTCGGCAGCGTAGAGTCGGTAAAGTTCAGCACCCGATCACGCACACCGCGCAATTCGCTGGAGAGAAAAACACCGAAGAGAACGTTGACTGCGGCAATGACCGCAAAAACCACGGCAATCTTTTTGCCGATGGAGAGATTCTTGTAAAACATAGTGGCGGGTGATCCTCTACTGCTGACAGGCGAATGGAGTGTGGCGATCACGTCCCTATGAGCAAATCCCCGGACCTTCCTGACGGGAAAGAATGCAGAACACCGGGAAGATAGGGTTCCGCAAAGGCGCGCACTCTAGCACAAAGCGACCACACCCTCACTTTTCTTTAAAAATTAAAAGCAACTTAACAAAACCAAGAATCGGAGCCAGATCACAAAAAACTTCATATTCACCTGACACCATTTTCTCGATAGTGGCAATCGCCTTGCAGGCATGGACAAGGGGCGGCCAAGTGGATGTAATGCCACCATCCACTTTGCACACTCGAGGTCATGCCATGGACCATCTCTCAGCTCTTCCTCCGTTATCCTGGTCACAGCAACTGCGTAGCCAGATGCAAAGCCGCCCACTCACTGCCCTCGGTCTCTTTATCGCGCTGGCTGCCGTCTTGTTGCTGCTGTTGCAGAGTCTCATCATGCTCGCTACCGGTGAGGTGACCAGCGGCGTGCGCTACGGCCTGATCGGTGGTGCCGCCGGATTTGCCGCCACCGCCATCGGCGCCCTGCCCGCTCTGTTTCTGCGCTCGGTACCGCAAAAGGTAGAGGACACCATGCTGGGCTTTGCCGCCGGCATGATGTTGGCGGCCAGTGCCTTCTCTCTGCTGCTGCCGGGGCTGGAGGCCGCCGAGGGGATTACCGGCAACGGCTTTAGCGCCGCCGCCGTGGTGGTGGTAGGCATGACCCTCGGGGTGCTGTTGATGCTGGGACTGGATCAGTTCACCCCCCACGAGCATGACAAGACCGGCCCCTGCGGTCCCGGCCACGAGAGCTGCTCCCGGGTCTGGCTGTTCGTCTTTGCCATCGCCCTGCACAACCTGCCGGAGGGGATGGCCATCGGGGTCAGCTTCTCGCAGGGGGATATGTCGGTGGGGCTGCCGCTTACCACTGCCATCGCACTGCAGGATATTCCGGAAGGATTGGCGGTGGCGCTGGCCATGTGCGCCGCCGGTTTTCGCCCCTCGGTGGCGGTGCTGGTTGCCATCGCCAGCGGCCTGCTCGAACCGGTTGGCGCCCTGCTAGGGGTCGGGCTCTCCAGCGGCCTTGCCATCGCCTACCCCATCGGACTTGGGCTCGCCGCCGGCGCCATGCTGTTTGTGGTCTCGCACGAGGTAATTCCGGAGACTCACCGCAACGGTCACCAGACCTATGCCACCCTCGGCCTGATGGCAGGCTTTGCCCTGATGATGACCCTCGACACCGCGCTCGGCTAAAGGCCCCTCTGCTCTCTAACCAATGCTGTTGTTGTCACCTGCGGCGCCTCCATATGGGGCGCCGCGTTTCATCTCTCCTTTCGCTTGTGCCTCTCGGCGCCGACGCCATCTTTTGTTATGATCTACAGCAACTTAAATTCAGCCACACGGCTATCAAGACGAGGTCAGCAATGAAAGTAGGTATTATCGGCGCCATGGAGCAAGAAGTGGCCCTGCTGCGCAGCCAGATGAGCAACCCCACCACCCTGCAACTGGGCGGCTGCGAGTTCTATCAAGGGGAGCTGGCAGGCAAAGAGGTGATCCTGACCCGCTCCGGTATCGGTAAGGTCGCCGCCAGCGTTGCCACCAGCCTGCTGCTGGAAAAATTTGCCCCCGACTGCGTCATCAATACCGGCTCTGCCGGCGGCTTTGCCCAGGACCTGCACATCGGTGATGTGGTTATCGCCAGCGAGATGCGTTTCCACGATGTGGACGTGACCGCCTTTGGTTACGAGATGGGCCAGATGGCACAGCAACCCGCCGCCTTCCCCTGCGACGAGAAACTCATCGAGATCGCTCAGGATTGCATCGCCGAGCAGGGCAAGCACCAGACCAAGGTCGGCCTTATCTGTACCGGCGATCAGTTCATGTGCAAACCGGACGCCATCGCCAAGGCTCGCGCCGACTTCCCGCAAATGCTGGCGGTCGAGATGGAAGGTGCCGCGATCGGTCAGGTGTGCCACATGTTCAAGGTGCCCTATCTGGTGGTACGCGCCATGTCCGATATCGCTGGCAAGGAACAGGTTGAATCCTTCGATGCCTTCATCGAAGTGGCCGGCAAGCACTCCGCCGAAGTGATCATCAAGATGCTCGGCAAGCTGTGATCGAGACCGGCTCGCTTGATTTGATGGCCGACGCCCTCCTTTCGACGACGGCGGCCATTCTGGTAGGTGTTGCCCTGCTGGAGGCGGTGATCCCGTGGCCATCCCATCTGCGTCTTTCGGCCGTCACGCCCCTGCTGACCCGGCTGGGACACAAGGTACACAGACCCGATGGTTCACCCGGCCAGCAAATGCAGGCCGGACTGCTGGCAATGCTGGTAGTCTGGCTCCCCTGCGCCGCCGGGCTCTGGTCGCTGCGCAATCTGGCCCTGAGCGAGCCGATCTTCGACCTGCTGTTCCTGCTGCTGATGCTCGAATCCCGTCCACTGCGCGAACTCGCCCATGCCACCCGCTCGCTCGCCACGCAGGAGACCCTGCCGCTGGCGAGATTGCAGGCGACTCCCTGGCTCAAACGGGAGACCGGTAAACTCTCGACCATGGGGCTCGCCAAAGCGGTGACGGAGAGCTGCGCCCTGCGTCTGGTGGGCCAATGGGCTGGCCCGCTGCTGGGGTATGTCCTCGTCGGGGTGCAGGGCGCCCTGCTCTGGCGGTTGGTACAGCTGATGAGCCAGGGCTGGAGCATGAAGGATCCCGCGTTTGGTTATTTTGGCCGAGCTGCCAGCGCCCTCTATCAGGGGCTCAATGCACCCACCATCCTGCTGCTGGGGCTGCCACTCCTGCTCCCGCGGCTCAAGCAAGCCACTCAATTGCTGCGCAGTGGGACGCTCTGGCCCTATCCCGCGATGGGGATGCTGCTCACTCTGCTAGTAGATAAGTGCCGGACCCGCCTTGGCGGCCCCCGCTACTATCAGGGAACCTTGCAACGCTGGCCGATACTTGGCAGCGGTGATGACCCCGACGGTGAGTCACCACGCAAGGTCCTCAATATTCTGCAAGGGTGCGGCTGGGGCTGGTTGATACTGGCGCTGGTTGTCACGGTAGCGGGGTTATTTCATGGGTAGAGTGTTGCGCTTGCCTGTCTGGCTGCCCTGCGTGCTGCTTGCCTGGTTGCCCAGTGTCCTGCAGGCTGCAACGCCGACCCGTGTGGTGAGCGTGGTACCCCACCTGACCGAACTGCTTTATGACATCGGTGCCGGCGACAAACTGGTGGCCATTGACGATGCTTCCGACTACCCAGCCGAGGTGAAAACCAAGCCAAAGGTAGCGAATTATCGCAGCATCAACGTCGAGGCTGTGCTGGCGCAAAAGCCGGACCTGATCCTGGGCTGGCGCTCGGCTCAGTCACGCATGCTGGCCCCGCTGGAGCTGTTGGGTATCCCGGTTTTCTACTCGGAGCCCACCGATTTTGCCTCGCTGGCTAACGAGATGCGGGCGCTGGGCAAATTGCTTGGGGTGGAGAAGAGTGCCAACGAAGCCGCCGATCGCTATCTGGCACGTCTGCATTCCCTGCAACAGTTCTATGGCCAACCAACCGGCGTCAAGGTGTTCTACCAACTCTGGTACCCGCCACTCACCAGCGTCAGTGGCAATGCCTGGCCGGCTCAGGCAATCGAACTCTGCGGCGGGATCAACATCATGGCAAATGCCAAGACCCCTTACCCTCAAGTGGACATGGAACAGGTGATCAGAGCCAACCCATCGCTGATCCTTGCTGGGAGTCAAGATCCTGACGCTCTACGTCACTGGCTGAAGTGGCCTAATCTCGACGCGGTGCAGCATCAGCGACTCGATTTGATCAACTCGGATGAGCTGCACCGATTCACCCCGAGAGCCCTCAATGCAGTGGAGCAGATTTGCCAAGCTATCCAGCTAAGCTCGCAAAGCAACCAGCACATCTTGATAAATCACTGATGATGAGGAGCGACCTGAGGTGTTCTGGGTAGTAACCAAATCTTTAAAACTGTTTTTGTGAATGGATCACACTCTTTGCCAAAAAAGCTGGTACTTTATTTGCTAGCATATGATTCATCTACTGTTTTTATGACGAGATGCCCACAATGTTCAACGATAAAACGCTACTGATCACAGGTGGCACCGGCTCGTTTGGCCAACGATTGGTCAAGACAGTACTGGAACGTTATAAACCGAAACGCCTTATCATCTATTCTCGCGACGAGCTGAAACAGTTCGAGATGCAGCAGGAGTTTAACGACCCCTGCATGCGCTATTTTATCGGTGATGTAAGAGACACCAACCGCCTTACCATGGCAATGCGTGGTGTCGATTACGTGGTCCATGCAGCCGCACTGAAACAGGTTCCAGCTGCTGAATACAACCCCATGGAGTGTATCAAAACCAATATCCATGGTGCTGAAAACGTCATCCAGGCCGCCTTGCTCAATCAAGTCAAAAAAGTTATCGCCCTCTCCACTGACAAAGCCGCCAACCCAATCAATCTCTACGGTGCCACCAAACTGGCATCAGACAAGCTCTTCGTGGCAGCAAACAACATTGCTGGTCAGGATCCCACCCGTTTTGCCGTGGTTCGTTACGGTAACGTGGTAGGTTCTCGCGGATCTGTCGTCCCCTTCTTCCAGAAGCTGATTGACCAGAATGCAGATGCGTTGCCCATCACCCATGAGGAGATGACGCGTTTCTGGATCACTTTGCAGCAAGGGGTGGATTTCGTTCTGGATAATTTTGGGCGGATGAAGGGAGGGGAAATATTCGTTCCCAAGTTGCCATCCGTCCGAATTACGGATCTCGCCAGTGCTATGGCGCCGAACCTGCCACACAAGATCATCGGTATCCGCCCAGGAGAAAAACTTCACGAAGTGATGTGCCCTGCCGATGACTCTTATCACACCTTTGAATTTGATGACTTCTTCGTGATCGGCCCAACAATCAACTTCAATAATCGCAACAACGACTTCTCAAAGACCGCTGCGGGCGAAAAAGGAAAGATGGTCGAGCAGGGATTTGAATACAACTCTCGAAGCAACCCTGACTTTTTCTCCATTGAACAGCTGCAGAAGATGAACCAGAGCAAGGTAGCAGAATGATCCCCTACGGCCGTCAATCTATCAGCCAGGCAGATATCGATGCTGTCGTGGAAGTTCTCACGTCCGACTTCCTGACTCAGGGGCCAGTCGTTCCTCGCTTCGAGCAAGCGGTTGCCGACTACTGTGGAGCTAAATTTGGGGTGGCGGTCAGTTCAGGTACTGCAGCACTCCATATCGCCTGTCTGGCGCTGGGCGTTGGCCCCAGCGACTGGGTCTGGACATCCCCCATCAGCTTCGTGGCATCAGCCAATTGCGCTCTCTATTGCGGTGCACAAGTCGACTTCGTCGACATTGAGCCCGATACAGGGAACATGTGCGCAGTGGAGCTGGAGAGGAAACTGATTGCCGCCAAGGCGGAAGGAAAACTACCCAAGGTGGTCATACCGGTGCACTTTGCCGGCCTCCCCTGCGATATGAAAGAGATCCATCGCTTGGGGCAAGAGTATGGCTTTCGGATCATCGAGGATGCCTGTCACGCCCTAGGGGCTCGCTATCACGATGAACCCACCGGCAACGGCCGCTACAGCGACATCACCGTCTTCAGCTTCCACCCGGTGAAGATCATCACAACCGGCGAAGGGGGCATGGCCATGACTAACGACCCTGCGCTTGCCAAGACGATGCGCATGCTCCGCAGCCACGGCATCACCCGCGAACCGGAAGACTTTATCAATGAACCAGACGGCCCTTGGTACTATGAACAACAGATGCTCGGCTTCAACTACCGGATGACCGATATCCAAGCTGCGCTAGGGTTGAGTCAGATAGCCAATCTGGAAACCTGGATCCTTAAACGCGGAGAACTGGCCCGACACTACTTTGAAGAGCTGGCACCTGAGCTGCTCCCTCGCTACTTCAGCTCAGAGCGCCGTAGCGCCTTTCACCTGTATGTACACCATGTAGCCCCAGAGCAACGCAAGGCCCGATTCCAGCAACTTCGTGAACAAGGTATAGGTGCAAACGTGCATTATATACCGATCTACAAGCAGCCTTGGTATCAACGCAAGCAGCAAACATCCCTGCCTCAGGCAGAACAGTTTTACTCCGGAGCGATCACCTTACCACTGTTTCCAAGCTTGAGCTCTGCCCAGCAGGGCCTCATTCACGCCAATTTGTTGTCAACGATCTGATATCGAGCCGCGGAGCGCCTTATGCACATTCTGATCTACGGAACCTCGACCCAAGCGCTGCATTTCTTACCGGCCTTGGCATTGAACTATACGCTGCTTGGCTTTGTCGATAGTGACCCAGCCAAACAGGGCTCGCTCTGGATGAACAAGCCGGTTTATCACCCCAGTCAGCTCGCGGGACTCCAATTCGACAAAATCCTGATCGCCAGCAGTTTTGTCAGCGACATAAACCTGACGCTAGCCAGTTATGGAATAGAGCCGGGTATTCCGGTCACAGACCTGACGGAAGTCCTGCAAACTAGTAGCGAATATGACCAAGCCATGCGAGCCGTACGCTCTAAATCCGAGGAACGCCTGCCCAAGATCCCGCTGCAACAGCAGCATATCGAAGGCACCACCCTGTTAACAAATCGCTCGTCCTTGCTTCGGCTGCTACCCAAACAGGGTATAGTTGCCGAGCTAGGCGTGGCAGCAGGGGATTTTAGTCGCCAGATATTGGATGTTTGCCAACCCACAGAGCTTCACCTGATTGATACCTGGGGCTCGGAGCGTTACGGCGAAACACTTTACTCAAAAGTCAAAGCACAGTTTTCAACCAATCAAAGCCCAGCACGACCAGTCGTTTCAATTCACCGCCAGACTTCACTCGATGCACTGCAACAGTTTCCAGATGATTACTTTGATTGGATCTATATCGATACCACCCATAGCTATGAACTGACACGAGATGAATTACGTGGGTATGCCAATAAAATTAAACCTAATGGCATCATTGTCGGTCATGACTATATGCAGGGGAATTGGAGATCTCAATTACGCTATGGTGTTATTGAAGCGGTACATGAGTTCTGTGTGGAGTACAACTATCGATTCCGTTACCTGACAATGGATATTTCTGAGAACTTAAGCTTTGCCATAGAAAAAATTCCTGACCCAGTCGATTCATACTAAGTTGTATTTAATAAGGTCTCCCACTGACTATTATTTTTAATGCTTGACATGAATTTTTACACTAAGCAAGTGGAAGTAGTTTAATTATACTAATCCCTACCAATATGAACTCACTTGCTCACACAAAAATTAACCGGCGCTGTTTCCCAAATCAACCATCAAGCCACAACTGCCCCAGCCCCAAGTGACCGTTACACTCGGGGCTTTCTGACAGGTAGACCAAGGGTATTC